>CAYQBA010000150.1:0-11470 GCA_964415605.1 uncultured Anaerolineales bacterium
GTCACAAGATGGTCACGCATGCAGCGCAACACCACGCGGCGCCACACCATGCAGCACCACGCGGCATAGCGCGGCCCGGCATGGCGTGGTGGCGCGCGGCACGACGCTATCGACAGAGGGCAGCTTTACACCCCGGCGAAGGCCCCACCGCGTAACCCCATGAAGCCCGCATAACCTCATGGACACCCCCCCCGCGCGCGGGTGAACCGTGATCTCCGCCAGCACCGCCAGCGCGATCTCCGACACTCCCCCCCCGCGCGCGGGTGAACCCCTATGGGACGGCGGAACCCCTGTGAGCCCGCGCCCCTACGCGTCCGGCGCAAAGTGGCGCCAAAGATCCTCGAGCTCCACACGCCCCGCCTCGACGGCGGCCGGGTCCGGGTCATCGGCCGTCGCGACGGCGTCGTCGGCCCACGTCACCAGGTCCGCCCCGATGTCGCCATACCAGCCGGACACCAGCGCGCCGGCGCCGGCGCCGGTTGTCGCGCGCGCCCATAGGTCAGCCCCACGCCACCACGCGGCCAGCTCCGCCCGCCAGTCGTCGAGCCCGGCGGCCGCCAGGTCGTCGCGCCAGCGGTCCGCCATGCCTTCCCACCAGCCGCCGGTCCCGTCCGAGTCCGGCGCCGCCGGGCCGTTGCCCTTACTCCCATCTTCCCAGCCAAACCGATACGCCACCGCGCACAGCTCCGCCGCAAGGCCCCCGTACCGCTCCGCCGCCCGCGCCAGCACGGCCGCGCGCGACGCTTGCGCCCTATGGGCTTGCAGGACTACGAGCACAGCCCCGAGCACGTCGGCCAGCGCCCGAATCCGATCACCATAGGCCACGTCATGCATGGAATAGGTGAGCCGTGGGCACGCGTCCACCAGCCGCCGAAGTTCGGCCATATCGCCGCCCGCGGCCGCCTGAGCTACCAGCCGGAAGCGTTCGTCGGCCGTCAAGACGCCGTAGTGGCGTTCGATGGCTTTGAGCGTCGTCATCCCGTCGGCCGCGCCTTCAAGACGGCCTCGAGCGCCGCCAGCCGTTCGGCCAGCTCCGCCCGTTCACCGAAGTCGGCCGCCACCGTCAGAATGGTCCGGGCCGCCCCAAGCGCCACGTGCGGGTTTTCATCGTCGAGCAACACCCCGAGCCGCGCGACGGCGCGCCCCGCCAGCTCCGCCGTGCCGCTCAGCACGTCGGCTGTGATGCGGGCTCGACAATCGGCTACCAGCGCCCGAAAGTCGGGATCCCCTAGCCGCCGGCGTATCGTCCGCTCGCTCAGTCCAGCCGCGCGCGCCGCCTCTGGACGCGTCGCCCCGTTGGCCAGCGCCGCCGCGGCCAGCCCGTCGGCCGCCGGTCGCTTCGGCCCCCGTGTCCCCCGGCCGTTTGTGGCCATGCGTTGCCCTCCCTTCACGTCATGCCGCGCACGCCTAGGCGTTCAAGTGCAGCGCGTTCGCTGGCTTCACGGTCAACCACGGCGCGCCACGTTGACGTGTCAAACAAAGGCGCCAGCCCCGCCGCGTACAGATCGCGTAGAACATCCGGCGGCAGCGCGTCTATCTCGACTTGCACAAGCCGCCCATGCCGCGCCGTGAAGGCGGCCGCGCGTGAATCTGTCGCCTTGCCAAGCGCCGGCGGCAGTCGGTATTGTTCAACCTGGTCAGGCGATAACGCCACGCGCAAGACTTCAGAAAACACGCCCACCCGCCCTACAAAGTCCCGTTGGATATCTTCACCGGACGGGTCAAAGTCCCCACCATACAAGAGCACGGCGGGCCGCCCATCGGCGTTGATCAACTCCGCCACGTCGTCGACGTAGGTCTGAGACGAATACCCCCGAGGCACCACAATAGGCACGCCGTAGGCACCGAACCAGGTCTGTAACAGTGTGGTCAGCCCGTCTTTTTCAATCCCGAGGATCACATTGAAGGGCTGCCCTTCCGTTCGGTCCCGACGATAGGCGCGCGCCAGCACGGCCAGTGCATCGCCCGGCCCGTCAAACGTGGTCGATCGGTGGATTTCCCGCGTTCGGTCAACCAGCGCCGGAAAACGGCCAGCACGCCGCGCCCCCGCCGTCCGTTTTGAAAGTTGCCCGTAGTCAGCCTGAGTGTTGCGCAGCGTGCCATCCGACACCAGCCGATAGAAAAGCTGGCGAAGCGTCACGCCCGTGTCATATGCACCGACGATCGCAGCGGCATGGGCCAAGATCTCCGGCCAGTCCCGCCGCCCCGTCGTCGTCATGCCGCGCGCCGCCCGAGGTCCGGGCCGGCCGTGTCGATCACCAGCTCGCCGGCGTCGAGCACCGCCGGCCAGCGCCCGAGCATCCGGGCCGGCAGGCTCAGCCGCGCCGAACATGCCAGGGCAGCGCGCCCGCGGCCGCGCCACGTCGGCCGGCAGCCGGGCGCCGGCGTCACAACCAGGGCCGCGCCGTCGAGCTGGACGTCAACGGACGTTGGCCAGCCGATGGCTTCCGCCGCGGCGGCGTCGAGCTCGACACGAACGGTCAGCGGCAGCGGGTCACGCGCAACGCGGACCATGCCCGCCGGCGTCATGGCCTTCACGTGGCACCGCCCGAGGTTCGAGATCGACGCGCGCGCCACCATGCGGCCGGCATGTCGATCTGACCCCGAAGGGCAGCGCCAGGCCCGGCCATCGGCGAACGCCAGCGCCGCCGATGGCACCACCAGCACGTTGTTTCGTCGGCGTGCATCACTCCGCCGCAGTAAGCGCAGGCGCCGGCGTCGCCGGCGTCGAGCTGCTTGGGCGGCGTCAAGATGGCACCGCCGACACTACCGCGCCGTGTTCCTTTGCGAAGCGGTCGATCCGAAGGCCAAAGGATTGTTCGCCCCTCGCCGGCGTCGGCCGCCCCGCCCACGCCCGAAGCGCCGCCCATGCGGCTTGTGCCGCGCGCCAGCGCTTGTCGAGCGTCGCGCGCCCCCATTCGGTCACCCGCGCGATAGCCTGACCAGCATCCGCCGCCAGGGTCCACAGGCCACGCGGCCGCCCGCCCGTTGCCTCTTCGGTCCGGTTGAGCACCCCGCGCGCATGGAAGTAGGTCAGGTGATCCGCTATGGTCCGGCGCGCCATGCCGAGCACGCCGGCAAGGGCCACAACGGTGATAGAGCGCCCGGCGTCGTGCTCGCGCCTGAGCACGTCGTACGTCCGCCAGCGCGTCGAGAGATAGGCCACACCGTCGCTTGCATGCTTGCCGAACCCAACACGCAAGGCGACAGAGCTTTTGGCGGAGGGTGATACACGCCCCGTAGGGGCGCCCATGCCCTGGAATGTGTCACCGTCGCCAAAAGGTCGCGCCAGTCTGTAACCCGTCGCCTTGCGCGTGCCTTCCATGAGGTCGAGGTCGGGCGGCGATGCGACTTCCCAGAGCCCGACCTCGACCATATGGCGCGCGCCCCGCGCCGCCGACGTCGGCGACACTCCGGCCCGTTGGGCGAGAACGCGGGTTCCGATCGTGAAGGCGCCGTCACCGTCCGCCGTGTCCGCCGCGACTTCGGCAAGGCGCCGGTCACGTTCGCGCGCCGCGGGATGCTTGACGTGCTCGACAATGAACGCATCGGCTGAAGCGAACCAGCCGGCCCACGGCGCCGGCGTTGCTTCCGTCGTCGGGTTGTCGCCTTGGATCCAAGGCGCGCGCGACGGCCGCGGCACGTATGGGTTCCTCTGTCCGCGTTCCCATGCGCCGGCGACGGTCCGCCGGACTTCCGCCAGCGACAGCCCCGACGCCAGCCCGGCCAGCTCGAGGGCCGCGCGGGCTTCGCCTTCAATGCCGGGCGCCAGGTGAGCCCGTCGAGCGGTTCGGAAGGTGGCAAGGTTCAGCCGATCGTTGCGGCCGCCCTGGATGGTCTGCTCGACGTCCGCGCACTCCGCCCCAATGAACGCGCGCAAGTCGTCAGCATCGGCGCCGATGCGTAACTCGACGCGCGGGCCCGAGCTGGCGCGCCCCACCGCCCCGCCGCCCGAGGTTGGCGGGTTCGTGATGACAGAGGCGACTATCGGCGGCAGCTCCGTCGGCGGCGGCACGTGTCCGGCCCATAGGATGATGTAGCCCTTCCCGAGGATGTCAACGGGCAGGGCCCCGGCCTTGATCGTCCGCTTCGCCGGCATACCATCGGGCCGGCCGTAGAACGCGTGGCGGCCGCCTGAGCGCGATAGCACCACGTGAGGGCCGGTAAAGCACGGTGCGAACGGGCCGGCGTCGGTCGGGTCCAGCGCGTCGAGGTCGAGCGCCACCAGCCGGGAGGGCTTGAGCGCGACGCCGAACACGGCGCCGCGCCGCGCGAAGCGCCGGACGTCGGCCGGCGTCATGTTCCGGCGCCCGTCGATATACGCCTGAGCGGCCACCTTCGGCGCCTTGGTTGCCGGGTCAACCGGCAGGATGGTCAGACCGCGCGCCAACGCGTCGAGAGCGCCGGCCTCGATGGTTGGCGGGTCCGGCAAAACGAACGCGGCGGCCGCGGTTGGGTCCGGCGTCGGGTTGACGGCCGGCTCTGCATTATGTATACTTGCGGGTGTCATTGGTAGATCACGTGCCTTTCGAGTAGGCCGCCTTCGGGCGGCCTTTCTCGTTCGCACGTGGTCTGCCACGTGTAAAAGGGATGCGGGGGTGTCAAACTGCAAGCATGCTAGCGGTTGCCCAAACTAGAACGGCTGCACTACAATCCCCGCGTCCGTAAAGGACGCCCCGCCTTGTACGTGGCCTTCCCCGCCAAGAGAACACCACGTGCAAGAGCGTAGACAGACGGCTGTTAAGGTCCGCGTCAGCCCGCCGGCTGAACGGTCCGCATGGCGCCGACGGGTCA
Source organism: uncultured Anaerolineales bacterium (assembly GCA_964415605.1). Lineage (GTDB taxonomy): Bacteria > Chloroflexota > Anaerolineae > Epilineales > Epilineaceae > UCB3. Next base: position 4,795 of record CAYQBA010000150.1, read on the forward strand.
ACCCGTCGGCGTTCGTGCTTCTAGGCGGCGCGCTTCACGTCAGCGGCCCACGGCTCGACGGCGCGCCGCAGCACAAGCCGGCCGACGCCACCGGGCCCGCGCGCGCCGTCGAGCCGTCCGGCGTCAACCGCCCGCCGAACCGTCGCCGGATGCAATCCCGCAAGCCGCGCCGCTTGTGTGACAGAGACGAACCGCGTCAAGAGCTCGCCAAGTCGTTGTGTATCGTCGCTCATGCGATGCGTACCCTCCCCGTAGAACATCCTTTCGGATCCACGCTCAGCAACCATACTTGCGCGCCGCGCGACAGTCAAGCCAACGCTGCATGTAGTGGTTTGAAGAGCTCGCGCCAACACTGCATGTAGTGGGCTCCAGCGGCGCCGCCGCCCCTTCACCACGTCACAAGATCTTCCGGCGCCGATGCGTATCTGTCGAGCTCATGCAGATAGCGTTCCGTCGTCGCAAGGTTGGCATGGCGCGCCAGCGCTTGCGCCTGCCTGAGCGTCCCCCCGCCGGTCAGCACTCGCGTAACGGCGGCATGCCTCAGACTGTGCGCCGTCACCCGTCGGCCGGCGCCGGCCTCGATGCCAGCCTGGCGCATGCGGCCCGCGATGATTGCCCGGACCGTCCGGCGCGCCAGCCGGCCGCCGCCCGGCCCGGCGGGGCCGCCCAACGCGGTCAAGAGCGGCCCGGCGTCCGCGGGGCCGGGCCGGACGTCCAGCCATCGCCGGACGGCGCGCCAGCACGCGTCCGTCAGCACGCCCGGCGTCGGCGCGCCGGCCGCGCCCTTGCCCTTGATCCACAGAACGCGCCGGCCCTGATACGTCCCCACGTCGCCCACGTCGGCGCGGACAACCTCGACGGTGCGAAGGGCCGCGTAGCTCATGAGCGCGAGCGCGGCGCCGTCACGGGCGCCCACGGGCCGCGTGTCGGCCTCGCACACGTCGAGCATGGCGCGCACTTCCGCCGGCGTGAACGCGTCCCGCTTGTGCATTGACCCCACGCGGGCCGATCGCATGCCCGCCGTCGGGTCCGCGTCTAGGTGGCCTTCGCGCACGGCCCACCGCATGAACGAACGCACGGCCGATAGGTGAACGTTCCGCGTTGCAGGCGCCCCCCCGACACTCGCCAGCCATGCACGGACGTCGGCGGCCGTCACCGGCCCGGCGCCGCGGCTTTCGTGCCACGTGACGAACCGCCCCGCCGCGCGGCCATAGGTGGCCCGCGTGTCCGGCGTCGTGCCGTCGAGATCCTCGAGCCAAGCCTCGAGCACCGCGCCGATGTCCGCGCGTGGCGCCAGGGCAGCCCGAGGTTCGATCACCACTAGGTCAGCGTTCACGAGCTCACCGTATGGACAAGCACAACACCGGTCAGACCAAGGTGAGCCGAGCCGAGCGGGCGGATCTCAGTAGCCGGAAAGCTCCCCGCGATTTTCATGGCGCCCGGCACGTTCCGCACAACGGTATCGACATCGTCAATGCCCGGCCCGTCGTGCCATTGAACCAGCACGCCGTTAGAATGAAACGCCCGAACGACCCAACGCGCATCCGGCCAGCGTTGCCGCAGTTCGGCCTTGATTGCAGCTCCCACCCGTTTTGTTATGACAATCTCTTGCATCGTGCGCCCCTTGTCCGGTCAATGCCTATAAGGTGTATTACAGGCATTGTAGCACAACGCCACGTCATGCAGCACCTTCGTGCTCCGCCGACGTGGCGGCGCGCCGCATGGCGCTAGCGACCCGCTCGCGCAATCGTTCATCGCATTCAAGGGCGTGCCTCATGAGATCTTGCGTAGAGCTCCCGACGGGTGGATTGTCGAGCTCATAGACCGCCGCAGTGTACGCCCTTGCCAACGTCTCGAGCTCTTCAAGGGACTTCAATCGGCGTTCCATGTGCCGGACGGCCGAAGCTATCTCAGAGAGCACGGCCGGCACGGATTGCTTGGCCCTCATGCCACACTCCGCCAACGGCCGTCATCACCCCGCGCCAGCCCCGCGGCTTCGGCCCACGCGTAGACTGTCGGCCGCGTCACCCCAAGCGCGCGCGCCGCCGCGGCTATGTCGATTGTCGGCCGGGCCGCTACCAAGTCGGCAAGACTCTCGGGGCCGCGCCGCCGGCGTGGCCGCGCCGCCCGTGCTCCGCCGGCAGGCTCCGCCCTTTTTTGGGTGCGGACTTTCGCCAGCCCGTCGTCGTCGTCGTCGAGCGCGAGCGCGCCGCCGGCGCCGTCGTCGGCGTCGAGCTCCACCACGCGCGAAAGCCACAACGCCAGCGCCGGCAGGGCCGCGGCTAGGAGCACCACGCGCGCCAGCGTCCAGCCGTCCAGCGCCACCACGGCCGCCCACGTCGGCGCCGCGTCCAGCGTCACCCGAAGGGCCGCGTCCGCGTTGGCGAACGCGGACAATCCGGCGAACACGGCGACGGCCGCCCACAAGTCCCCCGAGGGCCGTCCAAGGCGCCGGCGTTGCCCGATTGCCCATGCCAGGCTTATCAGCCCGAGATCCAGCCCCACGGCGGCCAGCACGGCCGTAGCGGGTCCGAGGGCCGCCAGAAAGTCGGGCGGGCCGCTTTCCTCGAGCGTGCCGAACACGCGCGCCACGTGTGCCCAGGACGCCCCGAGCACGGCGGCCATGCTGGCCCAAAGCGTCACCCGATGCAAGGGCGGCCGGGCCGCCCGCGTCGTCGTCGTCGTCACCATGCCCCACCCCCCCGCCGGGCCGCCGGCGGCCACGTCACGATATCCCCGCGCGCCGCGCCGCCCGCGCCGTCGCCGTCGTCGAGCGCCGACACGTCGATCATGGGCGCCGGCGCCTGGCGCGCCAACATCGCCACCGCCCGCGCGAGCATCACCCGGTCAGCCTCATGCTCCCGGTCCCGGTCATGCGCCCGTTGTGCCGCGACGGCGCGCCACACGAACCACGCGGCCACGCCAACGGCGACGGCGCCGGCAATCAGAATGCCCCCGCCAACCACCACGGCCAAGAGCACGTGGTCTTGCACGATGGCGTTGGCGAGCATCGCCCCCGGCACGGCGACGCCAGCGCACACGGCCAGCGTCAAGAGCCCCCGCACGTCGCCCGTGGTGTGACTGCCTGAGTAGTGGCCCATGCTACACCGCCCCCGCCCGGTCAGTCATGGGCCGGTCAGTCATGGCGGAGCGCGCCGCGTCACGATAGAGGCGTGCCGCGTCTTGCCCGATGCGAAAGCGTAGGCGGATGGCACGGGCCGACACGTCCGGGCCGCGCGCCGTCGCCCATGCGAGCACGTCAGGGTCAAGGGCGGGCGGGCCGTCGTCGCCGGCGACGTGCGCGTGCTCGAGCTCCGCCGGCGGCCGCGCGGCCCGCGGCATGCCGGCGAGCTCCGCCGCCGTCGGCATGGCGGCCAGCATCCGACGGGCCGGGCCGCCGCCGCGCGCCACCAGCATATCCCCGGCGCCGGTCAGGGCTTCGGCGCCCGACGTGCCGAGTATCAGCCGTGAAGCGATCGGATCCGACACGCGGCCGGCAATCCGCCAGCCGGCTTGATCGGTCATGCGACGGTCCAGCACGTCGGCCCGGACATACTGAGTTGCGAACACCACGTGAACACCGTGCTTTCGGCCGCGCGCCAGCACGTCGGCAAGGGCACCGCGGCCCGTGGCGTCGAGCGTTTGCACTTCGTCGATCATGAGCACCAAAGGCGGCGCGCCGCGGTCCCGGCCGGGCATGCCGCCCGCCACCTCGAGCACAAGCGCGCGGACGGCCGCCGGCGTCTCAGCGATCGCATAGGCCAGCGCCGCGGCGTTCCGAAGCGGGCCCCACGTGTCGGCGTCTGAGTCTGCAAGTGCCAGCCGCGCGCCGCCGGCGGCCAGGCCGTAGGCCAGGGCTCGCATCGCCGTAGACTTCCCCGAGTTCGTTTGACCCGCGATCAGAACATGCGGCGCGGCCGATAGGTCGAGCCCAACCGGCGCCCCCGTCACGGCGTCCAGCCCGAGCGGCACGGCCTGGCCCACGGCCGGCGGCAGGCTCGCCAGCGTCACGGCCGGACGGGTCCAGCGCGCGAGCTCGACGCGGACGGCGGCCCCGTGTTGGTACACCCGGACGGGCCGGCCCAGCGCCGCCCCGAGCTCCCCGCCGGCGGCCAGCATCGCGCGCACGTAGCCGGGCGCCGGCCGGACGTCGATCGCCAGGGCCGCCGGGCCGGCGCGCGGCCGGAGCATCGCCCCACGGATCCCAAGCGCCGCCAGCCGGGCCGCCACCACGCGAGCGGCCGCCGCCGGCGACGGGTCCGCTGCACCCCGCGCCCCACGCCGTCGGTTGCACGTCGGGCATGACGGCGCCACGTTCGCCGGCGCATGAGCCCCGCCGGCGGCCAGCGGGTGAACGTGGTCAACATCGAACGCGGCCGGGTCCAGCGCCCGCCCGCATAGGTAGCAGCTCCCGCCCGTCCGCGCGAGCACAGCGGCGCGCGCCGCGGGTCCGCGTGTGCGTTGTCGTCGATCGGTCACAATGTCACCCCTTGCTATGATTGAAGGGCCGCGGGTCACCCCTTGCGGCCCCGGCCGCCGGCGCACCACCGCCGGCGGCCATTTTGTTTTCACCCGGCCGCCTGTGCGGCCGCAAGCGCCACGTCCGCGCGATACTCGGCTACGGCGTCGAGCACGTCCCCGCGGTCCACGGCGTAGCCCACCATGCAGCCGGGTGCGTGCCGCCCGTCCCGGTCCTCGAGGTCGTCGGGGTCGCACGAACAGTCGAGCCACCCCGCCTCGACGATGCCATCGGCGATATCGTCGTCTGTGTGGTCCGCCAGGATGTCGGCGGGGTCGTTCATCCCCTGAGCGGTCACGAAGTCCGAGACCATGCCGATAATCATGGCGGTCCGGCTTCGAAACAATGTTCCGGCGTATTGCCAGGACGTCATCGTTGCCTCCCTCTGTGCCGGCGCCGCGCGACGCGACCGGCAGTAGGCGGCAAGCGCCGCCGCCGGGTCCAGCCCATACGCGGCGGGCCGCCCGAGCACGGCCGCCCCGATGCGCATGCAATCATCCAGCGCCCGGCTTCGATTGCCGCCGTAGCGCCCGGCCGCCAGCGCGTCGAGCGTCGCCAGCGCGTCAGGATCCACGGTCACGTTGATCCGCAAGCGGTATTCGGCCATGCTCACCCCCGCCATGCTACGGGGCGGCCGCCCCACGTCCAGCGCCAGCGTTGCCGTGGTCATGCCCCGCCCCTTTCTGTTGTCGAGCCCGTCGCCGGCGCCGTAAACACCGTGAACGCCTTGCACCGTCGGCACCGAAGCCGGACGCGCGCGTCCGGCACTAGGACCGCCTGTCCCACCATGCCCCCGCATGCGCCGCACGTCAGAGGCGCAAGGCCCCCGGCGCGCCGGCCCGGCCGCGTCACCCTTTGCCCGGTCATGCTCCGCCCGCCTTTGCCCGGCAGTAGACCGGCCGCCCGGCGCCGTCGTCGTCGGCCACCTTGACCGGGCAATACCAGCCCCGCTTCCCCTGGCGCATGGGCCGCCCGTGCGTGGGGCACGTGGGCGCCGCCTCTGCTACGCCCGAAGGCCTCGACGTCCCCGCCGGCGCCGCGCCGTGCGCCTCGAGCCACGTCAGGGCCGCGTCGAGGCGCGCCAGCACGGCCCGCCCGTCGAGGCCCCGAAGGGTCAACATCACGTCATGCCCACGATAGCCCAGCTTCACCGTGACCGCCGCCGGCGCCTCTGGAAGCCCCGCCAGGTCGACCGCGGGGGCGGCCGCGTGGGCCGCCCCGTTCATCGTCGCCGCCCCGTTCATGCCGTTCATGCCGGCACCGCCTGAGCGGCCAGCACGCGGGCCGCCTTGCGGGCCTGAGCGGCGCGGTAGCGGGTGATCCACCCGTGCGCCGCCCGGACGTGCGAGCATGCCCCCGAACACTCGCCCGCCTCCACCCGCTCGCCCCACGGGCAATCACACGTCCAGCCCGTCACGTCGTCGGCGTCGTGCGTCGCCTGCACGTGGTACACCACGCCCGGCGTCGAGCCCGACGCGACGCGGAAGCGGCCGAAGCCCACGTACTCCGTGGGAAGCGTCGAGGCCTTCGCGTCCAGCTTCGCCCCGTTCTTGATCGTCGCCATGATGTCACCCCTTGCTTGTGTTTGCGGCCGCGCACTTGGAGCACCACCCCCGCCCGCGCGTGTCTCTCACTTGAGACGCCTACATTATACACACGTCTACGCATCTTGTCAAGGGGCAAGGGGGGGCAATCTGACGCGAGTTATCCACAGAGGCGAGGCGCGGCGTTGCGCGGCGTAACACAGAAACACACGGCGCAACACAGCCCAGCGCAGCACGGCGCCGCGCAACGCTGGACAGTGTAAAGCCGACAGAGAGGCGCGCGTCAAGGGGGGCACCCCCGCGCGCGGGGGGTGTGGAGCTGACTATGCTGGTGCATCAATTGATGCACCTGGGCACCCCCGCGCGCGGGGGGTGTGGTTCTGAGGGGGCGGGCCATTCCCCAATTGGGGAGGGGCACCCCCGCGCGCGGGGGGTGTGGTCATATCGTCACACACCGGGCACCAGGTGCGACCAAAGCCCGTCAATGGTGGCGCGCGCCTCTGCTACGGCCGCCGGGTCCGGGTCCGGCGCCGTAGCCGCTTCGGCGTCGGCCCACGCCACCAGGTCCGCCCCGATGTCGCCATACCAGCCGGACACCAGCGCGCCGGCGCCG
>CAYQBA010000151.1:0-11371 GCA_964415605.1 uncultured Anaerolineales bacterium
GCGGCGTGGCGGCGGGCGTGGGACCGGTGTGCGGCGTGGCGGCGGACCTGGGGCCGGCGGGCCGCTTGGCCCGGGCGGGATCGGCCGCGGTCCCCCGGCGCGCGCCGGGCCGCCGGCGCCGCCGCGGCGGTGTTCGTCGCGACGGCGGTGTTCACGTGGGCCCGAGCCGCCGCGTTCCCGGCCGGCGACGGGCTTGCGGGCACGTGCGGCGACGCGCCGCCGGAATGGCTGGCGTGCGAGGACTTCGAAGGCGGCGGGCAGGGCTGGGCGGCGTGGTTCGCCGGGTCGCCGTTCACGGAGTGCCTGGGCTGCCCGGGCGGGGTGAACGACCCGGCGCGGATCCGCCTGGTGCAAGACCGGGCGGCGGCGCACGACGGGGACTGGTCGCTGCACATGCCAGCCGAGGCGAGCGCGGGCTACCAGGGGGCCTCGCTGACGTGGCGCGACTGCGACGGGCCGAAACGGCCGGGCTGCCGGCTGACGGGGCACGAGGCGCTGTACTTCCGGACGTGGGTCAAGCTGGCGGACGACCACGCGTACGTCCACCACTTCCTCGAGCTCGCGGGGACGCGGCCGAACGGGTACTGGGAGTCGGATGGCAACGCCGGCTGCCGGCCGGAGGGCACGCGCTGGGCGGGGACGGCGCTGGACTTCAACCCGCGGCGCGAGCTGTTCTTCTACACGTACTTTCCGGAGATGCGCTGCGACCGCGGGGGCTACTGCAGCGGGAACACAGCGCGGGACATCTGCGCGCAGTGCGCGGCGAAGGGCATGCCGTGCCGTGCGGAGCCGGAGTGCTGTTGGGGCAACCACTTCGGGCCGGCGGCGCCGGTGGTGCTCCCGCGCGGGCGCTGGGTGTGCCTCGAGCTGCACATGCGGTTGAACACGCCGGGCCAGGCGGACGGCGCGATGGCCTTCTGGGTCGACGGGGCCCTGGCGCACGAGCAGGCCGGGATGCACTGGCGCGACGTGGCGGACCTCCAGCTCAACAAGGCGTGGCTGCAGCACTACATCGCGGGGGGCGACGCCGACCGGCCGAATCGGGTCTGGTTCGACGACATGGTGGTCAGCACGGCGCCGATCGGATGCGGCGGGGGGCCGCCGGACGTGGCGACGGGGACGGCGACAGCGACGGCAGTGCCGCCGGCACCGGGGACGGCGACGGCGGCACCCGCTCAGACCCTGACCGCGACGCCGTCGGCCGGCCCGCCGTCGCCATCGCCGACCACGACGCCGATGCCAGATAATGAGCAACGACTCATATATTTGCCGTGGTCCGCGTCACCGGCCCGTTAGACGGCCCGACGGGCGTGGCGACGTCGATTTGGTGGGACAGCGGCGCTCGATCATCACCCCACCCATCGCCACAACAACCCCCCCGCCGCCAGCGCCATCGCCCCGCCAAACACGAACGGCGCCGCCGGCCCGAAGCCCGTCCACGTCCCCACGCCCTGCCACAGCACCCCCGCGACGACGCTCGCCGGCAGCGCCGCCAGCCCCACCGCCGCGTTGAACGCCCCATAGGCCGTGCCGCGCCGGTCCGCCGGCACCATGTCGGCCACCAGTGCCTTCACGACGCCCTCGGTTGCGGCGTAGTACACCGCGTAGCCCGTGTAGATCACCCACAGGTGCCACCCCGCGCTGGCGCCGGCGAAGCCCAGGTAGACCAGCGCGTACAGCCCCCAGCCCGCGATGATCAGCCGCCGCCGGTCCACGCGGTCCGAGAGCGCGCCGAGCGGGCCCGCCGCCAGCGTGTAGACCAGGTTGAAGAACGCCAGCACGGCCAGGAGCCCGACCACCGATACGCCCGCCTGCTGGGCGCGCAGCACCAGGAACGCGTCGCTGCTGTTGCCGAGCGTGAACAGCACCATCACGACCAGGAAGCGCCGGAACCGTCGGTCCAGCCCCGCCAGCGACACCCCGAACGCCGCCGTCGACGGGGGGCGGGCGACCTCGCGCACTCCCACCGCCAACACCACCACCGCCAGGATCGACGGCACGATCGCCCACGCCACGATCGCCCGGAACGTCGCCGCGTCCAGCGTCAGCTCACCTCGCTGCAGCCACCACACGATGACCAGCGCGCCCACCAGCCCCGTCATGGCGCCGGCCGTGTCGGCCGCGCGGTGCAGCCCGAAGGCGATCCCCCGCTGGCCCGCCCCCACCGAGTCCGCGATCAGCGCGTCGCGCGGCGCCGTGCGGATGCCCTTGCCGGCGCGGTCGACGAGCCGCGCCGCGCCCACCAGCCCCCAACCCCGGGCGACCAGCAGCAGCGGCACCGCCAGCGCCGCCAGCCCGTAGCCCAGCACCGTCAGCGGCTTGCGCCGGCCCATGCGGTCGGACCACCAACCGGCCACGATCCGCAAAAGGCTCCCGCTGCTCTCGGCGATGCCCTCGATGAGCCCCACGACGCCGGTCCGCACGCCGAGCACGTTGGTGAGGAACAGCGGCGTCAGGTGCACGAGCATCTCGCTGGACACGTCGCGCAGGTAGCTGGTCAGCGCCAGCACCCAGACATTGCGCGGGACGGATCGCCATGGAGCGACCGCGCTCGGAGGACCGGGGGCGGCGGGATCGGGCATCGACATCGGGCTGGGATTGTACTCCCCGCGGCCTGCCCGATGGACGATCGCGGCTAGACCCCCGTCCGCCAGATGTCCGACATATCCAGCACGAACCCCGACAGCTCGGGGTTGCCGGTCATGCGCGTCGGCTGGCGGACCACCGCGGCTGACTGCCCAGGCCGATAGACGTAGACCGTCGCGTCGGTCGGATCGATCAGCCAGCCCAGGCGGGCGCCATTGGCGACGTACTCCTCCAGCTTCGACTGCAACGTATCCAAGCGATCCGACGGCGAGCGCAGCTCGATGACGAAGTCGGGGCAGAGCGGGATGAAGTGTTCCATCTGAGACGCGTCGAGCGCCGCCAGCCGCTCGCGCACTACCTTCACCCCGGTGCGGTGTGTTACCATGAAGTGTCGATCACGCGGGCACCCGGCGTCGCCGATCATGGACGCATGGGTCGCGCGCCGTGGGCCCGCGCCGGATGCCAAGTCGCGGCCCCGCCACGTCCTCGCGCCGCCGTCGCCCATCGGGAGAAACGCCATGCCGCCGAGCCGCCGTCAGCTCGCCATCCTGGGCATCGCCGCCGCGGCGGCGGTCTCGCTCGCCGTCCGGCTCGTCGGTCCCGCCGGGCATTCCCGCGTCGCCGCGGCGCCGGCATCCCAGGCCCCCGCCGACCCGCCGCCCACCCCGGCCCTGTACGACCCCGCCGTCGTACGGACCTACGCGCTGCGCTTCGCCAGCCCCAACTGGGAAGCCGAGCTCGCCGCCACCGGCGAAGACAGCAACGTCAAGGCCGACCTGACCGTCGACGGCGAGACTTTCGAGGAGATCGGCGTCCGCTACAAGGGCCTGAGCTCGGTGCGCGTGCCGGGGCGCAAGAAGCCGTTCAACCTGTCGATCGACGCCTTCGTCCCCGGCCAGCGGGTGTTCGGCTACGACGTCATCAACCTCAACAACGGCCTGGCCGACCCGTCGTTCGTGCGCGAGTCGCTGACCTACCGCGCCCTGTCCGACTACATGCCGGCCCCCCAGACGGCGTACGTCCATCTCGACGCCCAGGGCGCGTACCTCGCGCTCTACCTCGGCGCCGAGCAGATCGAGCGCACGTTCCTAGATCGCTGGTTCCCCGGCACCGACGGGATCCTCATCAAGGGCGACCCTCCCGCCTTCAACCCGCGCTTCCTGCTGCAACGCGACCCCGCGCCGCTGCGCCAGGACCAGGGCTTCGGCGGGCTCGGGGCCGACCTGACGTGGCGCGGCGAGGATCCCACGGCCTACACCCGCTTCTACGAGGTCAAGACGAAGGGCGCCACCGAGGAAGGCTTCGCGCGCCTGCGCGACCTCGCCCGCGTGCTCGACGCGCCCGTCGCCGCCGGGGGAGTGTCCGACGCCGACTTCCCCGCCGCCATCCGCCAGGTGCTCGACGTCGACCGCGCGCTGTGGTACATCGCCGCCAACAACGTGTTCGCGAACTACGACAGCTACTACTTCGCCCACAACTTCTTCCTGTACTGGTCGGAGTCCGACGCGCGCTTCCACATCCTGGTGTCGGACGCCAGCCTGAGCTTCGGCAGCTTCACCTTCCCGGGCCCCACCCCCCCGGGCCCGCTGGCTCAGGGCGACCCGTTCCACATGAGCACCGACCGCACCCGCCCGCTCATCCGCCGGCTTCTGGCCGTGCCGGAGTTCCGGGCCGACTACGTCGCGCACTACCGGACGCTGCGCGACGGCGCCTTCGACCCCGCGCGCCTCGAGGCCGCCGGCGCCGCGATCCACGACCTCATCGGGCCGCACGTCCAGGCCGACCCCAACGCCCTGTTCACGTTCGAGCAGTTCCAGCGCAACCTCCGCGAGGACGTCGCCATCAGCCAGGGCATGCGGGCCGGCACCGTGGTCGGCGTTCTCAAGCTCGCGGGCGAGCGGCACGCCTGGCTGAAGGCCCACGCCCTCTTCCAGGCGCCGGACCACGTCCTCGCCGAGCATGCCCGGTCGCCCGAGCAGCCCGGCGCCGGCGAAGCCGCCACCGTGCGCCTGCGCTTCGCCGGCGCCGACGCGCCCACGGCGGTCCGCCTGACCTACCAGGTCGCGTCGGGCCCGCCGGCCTCGATCGAGCTCGCCCCGGACGGCGACGCGTGGGTCGGCGCGATCCCGGCCCAGGCGCCGGGCCGCGCGGTGACGTACTATGCGCGCGCGGCGTTCGCCGACGGCCGCGCGGCGTTCCACCCGCCGGCCAACCTCACGCAGCCGTGGGGCTACAGCGTGGCGGTGCCGGACCTCCCCGTGACGCCCGGGAGCGCGCTGGTGATCAACGAGCTGATGGCCGACAACGAGACGACCCTGGCCGACCCGGCCGGCGAGTTCGAGGATTGGGTCGAGATCTACAACCGCGGCGATGCGCCGGTGAGCCTGGCAGGGCACTTCCTCGGCGAGGACGCCGACGATCCGTGGGCGTACGCCTTGCCCGACGTGACGCTGGCCCCCGGCGAGCGGCGCCTGATCTGGTGCGACGGCGACCCGGACCAGGGTCCCGACCACGCCCCGTTCCGGCTGTCGAAGGCCGGCGGCAGCCTGCGGCTCTCGACGCGCACGGCCACCCTGGACGTCGTCGACTTCGGCCCGCAACAACCCGACCACAGCCATGCCCGCCTGCCGGACGGCGGCGACGCATGGGTGGACTGCCCGCACGCCACGCCCGGCGGCGCCAACCGCTGCGACGCGCCGCCCACGCCGACGCCGGCGCCGACCGCGGTCCTGCGCGGCCGGCGCCTGACGCTGCCCATGGTCTGGAACACCCGGCCCGGCGGCGGCTGACCGCCCGCGGCGCGTCGCCCGCGCGACGCAGCGCCATCCAAATGCGTTCGCGGCCGTCCCAGCCGGATCCCGTGCATCCCTTCGACCTACAGGAGATCGCAGCCATGCCCAGCCATCGCGTCACCGCGTCGGCGATCGTCAACGCCCCGCCCGCCGTGGCCTACGGCATCCTCGCGGACTACCGCGACGGCCACCCGCGCATCCTGCCGAAGCCCGAGTTCACCGAGCTCAGGGTCGAGGAGGGCGGCGTCGGAGCCGGCACGGTGGTCTTCGTCGCGATGCGGGTGCTCGGCCGGACGCAGTCGTTCCGGGCGGCCATCACCGAGCCCGAGCCGGGCCGGGTGCTGGTCGAGACGAGCCTCGACGGCCCGCGCGTGGTGACGACGTTCACCGTCGATCCCGAAACCGGCGGCCGGCAGGCGCGCGTGACCATCACGACCGACACCGAGGTGCGGGGCGGGATGCTCGGGGCCATCCAGGGCTGGCTGACGACGCGGGTGCTGGCGCCGCTCTACGCGCGCGAGCTGCGGCAGCTCGACGCCGTGGCGGCGGGGCGGGCCGCCGGGGCGGCGTAGCTTCGGGGCGGCGTCGCGGCGGGGTGGCGTCGCGATGGGACGTCGCGCGGCGCGGCGGGCAGCGCCAGGAGCCCCGGACAGTCAGAACTCTGGACATGCCTGGGACCGCGGGCATCCTGCCCGCATGGCGTCGCGGCGGGCAGGATGCCCGCGGTCCCAGGGGATGCCCGGCATGCCGAGTCCGGGCGGCCGATCGGATAGACCCCGGAGTCCCACCGCCGGCGCGGGCCGTGGTACCATGTTGCGCCGCCCCCGCGAGCCCAGGAGACCCCGCCATGCAGCGCCTCATCCCCGCCCTCCTCGCCGCCGGCACGCTCGGCCTGGCCAGCGCGGCGTGCGGGTCCACGGCGGCGCCGACCCCCGGCGTCCCCAATGGCGCGTCGCCGCCTGGCGCCGGCGCGCCGTCGCTCGCCGCTTCCGCCCCGTCGCCCGCCATCCCTGCCCTTCGCGTCGTGGCGACCACCGCGTTGGCCGGCGACGTCGTCCGCGTCGTCGGGGGCGACCGCGTCGCGCTCACCGTCCTCGTGCCGGCCGCCACCGACCCGCACGGCTTCGAGCCGGCGCCGCGCGACGCGGCGACCATCGCCGCGGCCGACGCCGTGGTCATGAACGGCCTCGGCATCGACGACTACCTCGTGCCGCTCGTCACCGAGGCCGGCGGCGCCGCGCGGGTGGTGGTGCTGTCGGACGCCATCACGCCGATCCAGCTGCCGGGCGAGGTCGGAGCCGACGGCGGCGGACATGCCGGGGATGAGGAACCCGCCGAAGACAGCGGCCATGCCAAGGGCGGAGATCAACCCGGTGGCGACGCCGCCCCGGACCCCCACGTGTGGTGGGACCCCGCCAACGTCATCGCCTGGACCGACGCCGTGGAGCAGGCGCTGTCCGACCTCGACCCGGCCGGGGCCGGAGCGTACGCGGCCAACGCCGGCGCCTACCGCGACGAGCTGCGGACGCTCGACGCGTGGATCGAGGCCGAGGTCGCGACCATCCCCATGGACCGTCGCGTGCTGGTCACCGACCACCAGGTCATGGGCTACTTCGCCGCCCGCTACGGCCTGGCGCAGGTCGGCACCGTGGTCCCGGGCTACAGCACGCTGGCCGAGCCCTCCGCCGGCGAGGTCGCGGCGCTCGAGGACGCCATCCGCCGCCTGGCGGTCCCCGCCATCTTCGTCGGCCAGACGGTCAACCCCGGGCTGGCCGAACGCATCGCCGCCGACACCGGAACCCGCCTCGTCTTCATCCATGCCGAGTCGCTCGGCGCGCCGGATGGCCCGGCGGGCACGTACCTCGACATGATGCGCTTCAACGTGACCGCCATCGTCGACGCGCTCGCGGCCGCGCCGTGACCCCTCCGCCCGTGCCGCCGCCGATCCTCACCGTCGAGCACGCCTCCGTGGCCTACGGCGACATCCCGGCGCTCGACGACGTCTCGTTCCAGGTGGCGCCCGGCGACCGGATCGCCGTCGTCGGGCCCAACGGCGCCGGCAAGAGCACGCTGTTCAAGGCCATCACCGGCATCCTGCCGCTGCAAGCCGGGACGATCCAGGTCCATGGGCACCGCGCCGGCGTCGACCACTGCGTGGCCTACGTCCCGCAGCGCGGCGACGTCGACTGGTCGTTCCCGCTCAGCGTGGCCGACGCCGTGATGCACGGCCGCGTCGGGCGCATCGGCTGGCTGCGCCGGCCGTCGGCTGCCGATCGCGCCAGCGTGCGCGCGTGCCTGGCGGCGGTCCGGCTCGACGACCTGGCCGGCCGCCAGATCGGGGCGCTCTCGGGCGGCCAGCAGCAGCGCATGTTCATCGCCCGCGCGCTGGCGCAGGAGGCCGAGCTCGTGCTGATGGACGAGCCGCTGACGGGCCTCGACGCGCGCAGCCGGCAGGACGTGCTGGACGTCCTCGACATGCTCGACGCGCAGGGGATCGCGGTCATGGTGGCCACCCACGATCTGGCGCTCGCGGCGGACCTGTTCGAGCGGGTGCTCTTGCTCAACCGCCGCCTGATCGCATGGGGACCGCCGGGCGTGGTGCTCACCGAGGCGCACCTCCTGGCGGCTTACCGCGGGCACATCCGGCTGGTCGACACCGACGCCGGCCGCCTGGTGCTCGGCGACACCGGCCACGACGGCCACGATCCGCATGGTTGAGGGCCCGGTGTCGGAGCTGATCGAGCTGGCGGCGGCGCCGCTGCGCTACCCCTTTGTCGTGCGGGCGCTCGTCACGGCGTCGATCGTCGGCGTGGTATGTGCCACCGTCGGGTCGTTCGTCGTGCTGCGCGGGATGGCGTTCCTCGGCGACGCCCTGGCGCACGCCATCCTGCCCGGGGTGGCCATCGGCTACGTGCTCGGGGGCGGGGGACGGGTGCCCCTGGTCGCGGGCGCGCTGGTCGCGGCGATCGTGGCGGCGCTCGGCATCGGGGTCATCGGCCGGCGCGGCGGGATCAAGGAGGACACGGCCATCGGGATCGTGTTCGCCGGCATGTTTGCGCTGGGCATCGCCTTGATCTCGAGCCAGCGGGGCTATGCGGTGGACCTGTCGCACATCCTGTTCGGCAACGTGCTGGGCGTGAGCCGCGCCGACCTGGCGCTGACGGCCGGGGCGGGCGTCGTCATCGTCGCGGTCGTGGCGCTCCTGTACAAGGAGCTCGTGCTGGTCACGTTCGACCCGGTGCAGGCCGCGACGCTGCGACTGCCGGTGGCAGGGCTGCAGACGCTGCTGCTGGTGTTGACGGCGGTCGCGATCGTCATCTCGCTGCAGACGGTGGGGGTGGGGCTGATGGTGGCGATGCTGGTGACGCCGGCGGCGACGGCGTTCCTGCTGACGCGCCGACTGCCGGCGATGATCGCCCTCGGCGCGGCCATCGGCGCGCTCAGCGCGGTCGGCGGGATCTACGTCTCGTACCACGCCGAGATCGCCTCGGGCGCGGCCATCGTGCTGGTGTGCACGGCGCTGTTCGGCGCGGCGTTCGTCGCGGCGCCCGGCCGGGGGTGGCTCTGGCGGAAGCGGGGCGGGTGAGGGCCGTGCGGGCTCGCTGCCCGTACCTTCACGGGAGATCCGTGCTCGACGTCTCGCCGGGTCGTCGCCTCCGTCCCAACCCGCGACAAAGCACGTGCCTCGGCGCCGGTCCGCCGGGAAGGCGCACTCAAGCCCCGCGCGCCCACGGCAGGTACACCGCCCCGCGCCCGCCCGGCCGCGCCAGCGTCGGCGTCGGCTCGACCGGTGCCGGGGTCGCCGAGGGCCGCGCCGTCGGTGCACGCGTGGGCGCCGCCGTCGGCTCGGGCGCGCCGTCCACACCGGTGTCGTCCCACCACAGGAAGAAGCCGTCGAAGAGCACGTAGAGCTGGAGGTCGTCGCCGGCGCGCAGGTCGAAGTCCGTGAACGCCAGCCGCCAGCGGCGGTCGAGGCCGATCAAGGCCGACGCCGCGCCGACCGGGTTGCGGTTGGTCGCCTGCGGGCGGGCGAAGCCGATGCCGACCAGCAGCCGCAGCGGCGGCCCCGTGCCGGACACGGCGTCGACCGGCGTGTCGGCGCGCCACTCGAAGGCCGGCACGGCCGCCTCGAAGCGCAGGTCGCCCACGGCCATCTGCACCCGATCGTCCACCTGGAGGCCGTCGGGGTACGCGTCGACCAGCGGCACCTCGAGGCGCGGCAGGCCCGAGCCGTCGAGCGTCGGGCGCACGATGTCGGTCTGCGGCGCCCCCGGCCGGCCGTCGCGCCCGATGGGCACCACCGTCACCGGCAGCCCGGCCGTGGCGCGGCCGATGGCGTTGGACGCCGTGACGCCCAGCCCGAGGAACGGCACGTCGAGCCACAGCAGCTCGGCGTCGAGCGACCCCGCGCGCGCGATGACGCTGCCGTAGCGCATCGGGCACGCCCCCGGGGCGCACGGCAGCGCGTAGCGCCCGCCGGCGTCGCCTCGGCCGGCGACGAAGCGCGACGGCTGGAGGTAGGCGGTGATGCCGAAGTAGTCGGGATCGGCGGAGTACACCCGCGCCCGCAGCGCCGCGCCGGGCGGCGCTGCGCCGCGCAAGGTCTGCTTGTCGGCGTCGACCTCGACCGTCAGCGCCGGGACCGCGGCCTCGGCGGCGCGCCCACGCTCGGGCAGGAAGGCGAGGCGGTCGCCCGGCGCCAGCGTGGCCAGGGCGCCGCGGTCGGTGAGCAGCTCGGCCGCAAAGGTGCCCGCAGCGTCGGCGCGCGTGGTGGCCCAGGCCTTGCGCGCGCCGTCGGGCGTGCGCTGCTCGACCGTCAGCGCGCCCCAGCCGGGAACCGTGCCGGTGATGACGGCGCTGTAGAGGAGCACGTGCTGCCGCGGCACCCGCGCGCCGATGGTCCGCGCGACGCCAGCCCCCGCGTGGGTCAGCACGGCCGCGGTGCCGCCGTCGCCGACCGTCGCGCCCGCGAAGTCCGCCGCGAACCGCCCGCCGTCGTCGGCGCGGACGACGGCGGTGACCGGCGTGGCGGCCGCCGCGCCGGTGGGGTTCAGGGCGACGACGGTCCGGGCGCCGGCCGCCGCATGGCCCCACACCGACCGGGCGCCGGCGTCGACGGACGCCACGAGCTCCGGCAGCGGGGCCCGCAGCACCGTCCGGTCGCCGACGCGCATCACGACGGTCTCGCCCGGGCCGGGCTGGTAGATGCCGTTCTCGATGACCCCGCCCGGCACCATCAGCACCGCGAAGAGGGCGCCGCCGAGCGCATAGGCGGGCGCCGAGCGGAACAACTCGGTGCCGATGTCGCTCTGCGTGGCCAGCACGGGCGGGTCCGGGGGGGTCGACCGCAGGATGGCGTACGGCTCGGACGCGTGGATCAGCACCGCGGGCGGGGCGAACTGCATGATGGTGAAGTGGCCGTCTTGCCCCACCGCCACGGCCTCGCCCCACGTGCCACCTTGCAGGTCGAACCGGTCCGCCACGTCCAACGTGAACGCGCCGTCGGCGGCGGGCAGCACGGGGCCGAGAACCCCGGGCGTCAACGGCGGGTCGAACCACGCCTCGTCGCGGTGGAGCTGGACGAACACGGCGGCCGTCCCGGCTGGGGCGCGCCCGGCGATCACGTCGCGGTCGGCATCGACGTCGACCGGCAGGTCGCGCGCCACGACGGTCGTGGTCTTGCCGTCCAGCGTCACCTCGAGGCGATCGCCGGGCCGCACGAGCACCTTCTGGTCGAGCGGGGCGTTCGGCGAGAGGTCGATCTGCCAGCGGCCGGCGACGGGGGCGCCGGGCGGCGTGACCACGGTCCGGACGCCGCCGGCCGCATCGCGCAGCCGGACGGTCGGCCGGGCCGTCGACGCGGTCTGGATGCCGACGAGGGAGTGGTGCAGCCACACCTCGACGCGCGGCTCGGCGGCCTGGGCCCGCGCGGGCGACGCGCCGCCGTCGTCGAGGACGGCCGAGGCGACGGCGGCAAGGGTCGCGAGGGCGGC
>CAYQBA010000152.1:0-11355 GCA_964415605.1 uncultured Anaerolineales bacterium
CGGTAAGGCGCCGCTTGAAGCCGCGGCGGCAGGTGCGGGTAGGCGGCGCGCCAGAGGTCGCGCCCCGTCGCGCCCGCCAGGAGCGCCAGGCCGGCCGCCCCGGCGAGAGCGGCCAGCGCGAGGGCCGGCCGCACGCCCCGGCGCCGCCCGGTCACGGACGGGTCTCGGCCGCCGTCCTGCCCGACTGGCGCCACACGTCGTAGATCCGGAAGCCGGTCGTGAGCCAGGCCCCGACGGCGATGATCCACAGCGCGATCGCCACCTGGGCGGTCACCAGGCCGAGCACCAGGATGACCATGCGCTCCATCCGGCCGAGCAGCCCAACCTTGGTGCCGCGGCCGATGCCCTCCGAGCGGGCGCGGGCGTAGCTGACCATCACCGAGCCCGACGCCGCCAGGAAGACCAGCGACGCCGAGAGCGGCGCGCCGCCGACGGCCCTGGCACCCCATTCGGCGTACGCCACGAGGCCGAGGAAGGTGAGGATCTCGGAGATCCGGTCGAATGTGCTGTCCAGAAAGGCGCCGAGCGACGACGTCTGACCGGTCTTGCGCGCCAGCGTGCCGTCGAGCCCGTCGATGCCGGCCGCCAGCGCCAGCATCACGCCGCCGCCGGCGAACCGGCCGTTGAAGAGCAGCCAGGCCACGACGACGTGGAGCGCGGCGCCGATGAAGGTGATGGCGTTGGGCGTCAGCCCGATCCGGCCCAGCGCCAGCGCGACGGGCTCGACGAAGCCCCGCGACAGGGTCCGCGCGCGATCGGTGAACATGGCTGTGCTCCTCTCCCCGCCGGCGGCCGGTTCAGCCCGGCCGGGCCGCAACGGCCCGCCCGTCGCCGGCCGGCGCGCGCGCGGCGCCCGGCAACGGCCCAGCGTGGGGCGAGCGTCGGTCAAGCGTCATCCAACCGCCCTGTGCAAGCCTCGGGTGGTGTGGTATGCTCTGGCCATTCAAGGGACCCAGCAATCTCTTCCTTCTCCTCCTTACACGAGGGGCGCGGCCGTGGCAGCATTTCCGGCGCGCCCCTCGTGTCCGTTCCGGCGCCGTCGCGCGCCCGCCCCCGCCGAAGCCGGTCACGCCGGCGCCTTGGCGCCGACCTGGAAGCGCAGGTACGCGTCGATGAAGCCGTCGATGTCGCCGTCGAGCACGGCCTGGGTGCGCCCGGACTCGTAGCCGGTGCGGTGGTCCTTGACCATCTGGTACGGCTGCAGGACGTACGACCGGATCTGGTTGCCCCACCCGGCCTCGACGTGCTGGCCCTTGATCCGGGCCTGCTCGGCCTCGCGCTTCTCGAGCTCGAGCTCGAGGAGCCGGGCGCGCAGGAGCTTCATGGCGGTGTCGCGGTTCTGGGCCTGCGAGCGCTCGTTCTGGCACGTGACGACGACGTTGGTCGGCAGGTGCACGAGCCGGACGGCGCTGGAGGTCTTGTTGACGTGCTGGCCGCCGGCGCCGCTGGCGCGGTAGTAGTCGACGCGCAGGTCCTCGTCGCGGATGTCGATCGACACGTCGTCCTCGATGACCGGCGAGACTTCCACCAGGACGAAGCTGGTGTGGCGGCGGGCCGACGAGTCGAAGGGCGAGATCCGCACCAGGCGGTGGACGCCGCGCTCGCTGCGCAGGAGGCCGTAGGCGCTGCGGCCGGCGATGGTCAGCGTCGTGCTCTTGATGCCGGCCTCTTCGCCGGGGGTGGTGTCGACGATCTCGGTCTTGAAGCCGCGGCGGTCGGCCCACCGCAAGAACAGGCGCTGGAGCATCTCGGCCCAGTCCTGACTCTCGGTCCCGCCGGCGCCGGCGTGGATCGACAGGATGGCGTCGTGGTCGTCGTACGGGCCCGACAGGAGCAGCCTCGTCTCGGCGGCGTCGAGCGCGCGCTCGATCGCGTCGACCTCGGCCTCGACCTCGCCGGCCATGGCGGGGTCGGCCTCGGCGTCGACGAGCTCGGCGAGCTCCATCGCGTCGGCGACGCGCGCGGTCAGGCTGTGCCAGCCGCGGATGTCGTCGCGCAGGCCGTTCAGGCGCCGCATGGCGGCCTGCGCGGACGCCGGGTCCGACCAGAAGTCGGACGCGAGGGTCTGGGCCTCTAGGTCGTTGGCTTCGGATTCCAGGCTCGCGAGGTCAAAGGCGCACCATGAGGGTCTGCAGGCGCGCGTTGACGGCGGTGAGCCGGTCGATCAAGTGGTCCATGATGGGTTCCCAGTGCCTCCGTGTGTGCTTGCGGGCTTATCATAGCATCATCGCCATCCCGCCCCGGAGGATCGCACCCCATGCCGACCGACGCCGTCCCCTTGCGGGGCACCGATCTCAAGCGCCATCACCGCCGCCAGCGCCGGGATGCGCCGGCGGCGCGCCGGCTGGCGTTCGTGCTCGAGAACGTGGCCTACCCGGTCAACGTCGGCTCGCTCTTCCGGATCGCCGACGCGTGCGGGGCGGAGGCCGTGATCCTGACGGGCACGACGCCGGACCCGACGGACAGCCCCACCATCGCCAAGGTCGGGCGCGGCAAGCACGCGCGGGTGCCGTGGTCGCGCGCCGCCAGCGGCCCGGCGGCGGTCGCGGCGCTGCGGGCGGCCGGGTTCTGGGTCGCGGCGGTCGAGATCACGGCGGCGGCGGCGCCGTACCACACGGTGGCCTACCCGGGCGCGGTGGCGCTGGTGCTCGGCAACGAGGACCACGGCGTGACCCGCCCGACGCTGGCCGCATGCGACGCGCACGTGAGCATCCCGATGTTCGGCAAGGGCGCCTCGCTGAACGTCCACGTGGCGGCGGCGGTGGTGGCGTATCGGGTGCTGTTGGGGGAGGCGGGTGGGATGGGGGAAGATGGGAAGACCGGCAGCGAGGAGGCAGAAGGTAGGAGGTAGGAGGTAGGAGGTAGAAGGCAGGAGGCAGGAGGCAGTCGAACGGATGTAAGTGCGCCTCGGAGACAATGGGGCAGGGGTGGTCCGGAGCGGCGGTGCGCCGGCCTAGCCCCCCTGGCCGACCCGCCCGAGGATGCCGTCGACGTACGCCGCCGCGTCGAACGGGGCGAGGTCCGCCACGCGCTCGCCGGTGCCGACGTAGGCGATCGGCACGCCAAGCTCGCGGACGACGGCGAACGCGACGCCGCCCTTGGCGGTGCTGTCGAGCTTGGCCAGGACGAGGCCGGTGACCGACACCGCGGCGGTGAAGGCCTTGGCCTGGGCGAGGCCGTTTTGGCCGGTGGTGGCGTCGAGGACCAGGAGCGTGGCGTGCGGCGCGCCGGGCATCACGCGCGCGATGACGTTGCGGACCTTGACGAGCTCGGCCATGAGGTTGGCCTGGGTGTGCAGCCGGCCGGCGGTGTCGACGATGACGACATCGGCGGCGCGGCCGGCGTGCGAGCCGAGCGCGTCGAAGACCACGGCGCCGGGGTCGCCGCCCGGCTGGCCGGCGATCACCGGCACGCCGACGGCCTCGCCCCACAGCTTGAGCTGGTCGATGGCGGCCGCCCGAAACGTGTCGGCGGCGACGAGGACGACCGACCGGCCGGCACGGGCGTGCAGGCTCGCCAGCTTGGCGATGCTGGTGGTCTTGCCGCTGCCGTTGACGCCGACGACGAGGATGACGTACGGACGGGGCGGCGCCTCGTCGGGACCGTCCGCGGCGGGCGGGGCCGCCGCGGCCAGGGCCCGCGCCATGACGCGGTGGAGGACGTCGGGCAGCTCGCTGGCGCGCCGGACGCCGGCCTGGCGGGCCTTCTCGCGCAGGTCGGCCACGATGGCGACCGCCGCCTGGGCGCCGACGTCGGACCGGATGAGCTGGGCCTCGAGCTCGTCCCACGTGGCCTCGCCGATGTCGATGGGGCCGAACACCTCGGCCAGGCGGCCCATGAGGCCGGTGCGGGTCTTGCCGAGGCTCTGCTCGATCTGCGCCCGCTCGCCGGGTGTGGCGGGGGTCTCGCCCCGTCCGAAGAGTCGCTTGAACATCCGGCGTCACCCGCCCAAACGGCCGGCCGGCGCGCGGCGCGGCCCGCTCACGCGTCGGCCGCGGCGGACTGCCGGCGGTGCTGCACGTACTCCCAGACCGGCGGGAGGAGCGACAGGATGATGATGCCGATGATGACCAGCCCGAAGTTGTCCTTGACGACCGGCAGATTGCCGAAATAATAGCCGGTGAAGATGAACCCGCCGGTCCAGATCAGGCCACCGACGACGTTGAATGCCAGGAACCGGCTGTAGTGCATGCTGCCGACGCCGGCCACGAACGGCGCGAAGGTGCGGATGATGGGGATGAAGCGGGCGATGATGATGGTCTTGCCGCCGTGCTTCTCGTAGAACGCCTCGGTGCGCATGAGGTTCTCGCGGTTGAGGAACCGGACGTTCTCGCGGAACACGCGCGGGCCGAGGTGGTGGCCGATCCAGTAGTTGGCCGTGTCGCCCAGGATGGCCGCGATGGCCAGTACGACGAACAGGTAGACGACGTTGAGGGTCTCGGGGTAGGCGGCGGCCATGGCCCCGGCGGCGAAGAGCAGCGAGTCGCCCGGCAGGAACGGGGTGAGGACGATCCCGGTCTCGAGGAACACGACGGCGAACAGGATCACGTACGTCCACGCCCCGAACTGGGTGACGATCTCGCGAAGGTGGTCGTCGACGTGCAGGATGAACGATACCAGGTCCTTCAGGACTTCCATGGGGTGGTGGCCTCATGCGCAAGGGGGTCGCCGGGCGGCGGCTGGCGCCGGCCCGGGCATGGTCTGGGGGCGGTGACAAGCGGTGATTCTAGGGAGGTGGGGGGGTGCGGTCAACCCTTGGCTCGACCGGGGATCGGGTGGCCGGCGCGCTGGCGCTCTACGGCGTGCTGATCGCGGCCCAGGTGCGCGGGCAGATGCAGTACAAGACGTCGTTCGTGCTCGAGGCGCTGGGCTCGTTCCTGGGCAACATCGCGGAGTTCGCGGCGATCTTGATCTTCTTCCAGCGCTTCGAGCGGATCGGGGGCTGGACGGTGCCGGAGGTGGCGCTGCTGTACGGCCTGGTGGCGCTGCCGTTCGCGGTGGTGCACCTGGGGGCCCAGGGCTTCGACGAGTTCAACGTGCACATCCGGCAGGGAACGTTCGACCAGATGCTGACGCGGCCGCGCACGGCGTTCCTCCAGGTCTTGGCCAGCCGGTTCCAGCTGCGCCAGCTCGGCCGGGTCGCCGAGGGGGTCCTGGTGCTGGGGCTGGCGTTCCACTGGGTGGGGGCCTGGGGGCGCTGGGGCGCCGGCCAGTGGCTGCTGGCGGCCTGGGCGATGCTGGGCGGCGTGCTGTTCTTCCTGGGCCTGCTCGTGATGGGCGCGACGCTGTGCTTCTGGACGGTGGAGTCGATCGAGGCGATGAACATCCTGACCTACGGCGGCTCGGAGATGGCGCGCTACCCGATCCACATCTTCGGGGACCGGCTGCGCCGGCTGTTCGTCTACGTGATCCCGCTGGCGTTCGTCAACTACGTGCCGGTGCTGGCGCTCCTGGGCAAGCCGGACCCGTTCGGCCTGCCGGCGGCGGCGCCCTACGCGGCGCCGCTGGTGTGCGGGCTGGTGTTCGCGGCCGGCATGCTGGCCTGGCGGGCCGGCGTGCGGCACTACCTCAGCACGGGCAGTTGACGGGATGACGCCAGGCGGCGGGGCGGCGGCGGATGCCTTGATCCGGGCGCGGGGGCTGGCCAAGCACTTCGCGGTGGCGCCGCGGCGGCCGGGGCTCTTCGGCGCGCTCCGGGGGCTGGCGTCGCACGAGGCGGCGACGGTGCGGGCGGTCGACGGCATCGACCTCGACGTGGCGGCGGGCGAGCTGGTGGGCTACCTGGGGCCGAACGGCGCGGGCAAGTCGACGACGCTCAAGATGCTGACGGGGATCCTGGTCCCGACGGCGGGCGAGGTGCGGGTGGCGGGGCACGTGCCGTGGGTGGACCGGGTGGCGTACACGCGGCGGATCGGGGTGGTGTTCGGGCAGCGGACGAACCTGTGGTGGGACCTGCCGACGATCGACAGCCTGGAGCTCCTGCGGCACGTCTACCGCGTGCCGCAGGAGCGGTTCCGGCGCAACCTGCGGGTGTTCGACGACCTGCTCGAGCTGGGGGCGTTCATGGGAACGCCGGTGCGGCAGCTCAGCCTGGGCCAGCGGATGCGGGCGGACCTGGCGGCGGCGCTGCTGCACGACCCGGACATCGTGTTCCTCGACGAGCCGACGATCGGGCTGGACGTGGTGGCCAAGGGGCGGATCCGGGACTTCGTCCGGTCGATCAACGCGGAGCGGGGCGTGACGGTGATGCTGACGACGCACGACCTGGGCGACGTCGAGAAGCTGTGCCGGCGGGTGGTCTTGATCGCGAGCGGGCGGCTGCTGTTCGACGGCACGCTGGACGGGCTGCACGCGCGCTTCGGGCACGCGCGGGAGCTGGTGGTGGACTTCGACGCGGACTACGCGGACGTGGCGCTGGAGGGGGCCGAGGTGGTGGCGCGCGACGGGCGGCGGGTGACGTACCGCTTCGCGCGCGGGGCGGTGAGCGCCTCGGAGCTGATCCGGCGCCTGGTGGACCGCTACCGGGTGGCGGACCTGACGGTGCGCGAGCCGGACATCGAGGCGGTGGTGCGGCCGTTCTACGAGGGGGCGGCGGGCGGCGCGGCGGGGGATTGACGCCCAGTCGGCGGGCGTTCGCCCCCCAGGCGGCGCCAAGATTCCGGCCGGTGGGTCGTTATCTATGCAGATAACCGAACGCCGACGCCGCCGCGCCATGCGGGGACTCCCCGGGGCGGCGCCGGCACCCACCGAAAGGAGCAACATCATGGCAAAGTTGGTGCAGGCGGTCGCGCGGTACGGCCCCCGGGTGGTGAGCCCCCGGGCGGTTCGCGATGGCGAGCTGTACGAGTGGCTCGCCGGGCGCACGGGGCTCAACCGGTCGCAGGTGGCGGCGGTGCTCTACGAGCTGAGCGCCGCGATCTCGTTCTTCAACCGCGCGGGGATGGTCCTGCGACTGGTTGGGGTGGGGACGTTCAAGCCGGGGGTGCGCGGCTCGGGGCGCATGCGGATCCGCTACGCGATGGCGCCGGAGCTGCGCCGCGAGATGAACGCGACGGGCGCGTTCTCGGGCGAGATCGCCAACCGGGAGCACATCGGCGTGGACGCGGCGGGCTACAAGGCGATCTGGGACGCGGAGTTCCCGGACGACCCGCTGGACCTGCCGACGTGAGCCGGGGCGCCGGCCGGATGGGCTGACGCCGGCGCGGCCCCGGGCGCGGGGTCGGGCGCGGCGTCGGACAACTGAGTTGCAGGCGATGCGGAGCGGGGCGGTTCTTCGGGGCCGCCCCGTTCGTGCGTCCGGCGGTGGTCTGCGGGCGGCTGGGCGGGCGAAGGCAAGGCAAGGATCGGGTCGGGGATCAGCAAGGAAACGGGTCGCGCAAAGCAAGAAGTCGGGGGGAGCAAGGCAAGGATGTCGACCGCGATGGGCAAGGATTTGGGGGGCGCAAGACAAGGAAGTCGGGGGCGATGGCGGGCGACTTGGTCGATGTCCCCCTCTAATGGTTGCTCAGAGCCGGTTCACCCCTCCGGTCGCGCGGGGACCACGGTCATCGGATGGTCGGGCACATGAATGGGCCGACCGCACGTTGGCCCCGACATCGCAATCACCAGCGGCAGGTTAGAGCCGTGGCGCACTGCGCTGTTCGCGGGTGATCGTTCCAAGTCACGCTGAACCAGCACACCAGATCATCGCCGCTTCCGAGGCGCGCCATAACTTCAGCCAGCTCCTGAACCAGGTCTTCCGTCGGGAGAAACGGGTCGTGATTGAGAAGAACGGCGTGCCCGTTGCCGCCCTCGTCTCGGCTGACGACCTTGAGGTTCTGCGGCACCTGGAGGAACAGCGACGGGAGGACTTCGCCGTCATCGACCGCATCCACGAGGCCTTCAGTGGCGTGCCGGCCGACGAGATCGAGCGGGAGATCGCCCGCGCCGTCTCCGAAGTGCGGGCCAAGAAGCGACGTCAGCTCCCTCCTCCTGACGCTGTCACTGAGCATGGTGTATAGTCGTCTTCAGTTGCCTCCAGTCGTTCACAGACTTGACAGGACCGGCTATGTCTGCTATTATTGTTAGCTATGAATCAAACCGCTTTGCGTGACGTCATGACGCCAGAGCAGGTTGCCGACTACCTGCAAGTGGCCACAGAGACCGTGTACCGCCTCATCCGACAGCGGAAGCTTGCCGCAACCCGAATCGGGCGCGCCTACCGCATCCCGCGAGAGGATGTCGAGAGCTACATGGCGACTAACAGCACAAGGGAGGAGGTGCGCAGCCTCCTGTTCCGCCGCGTCCTGGAGATCGCCAAGCGATCACCGCGGGATCTCGATGGCGACTCGCTGCTTGAGACATTGGAAGCCGAGGACGATCTCCGGTCCGGCAAGCTCCGCAACTGATGCTGGCCGTTGTTATTGACGTCAACGTTGTCGTCTCCGCCGTCATGTCCCCGTTGGGCGCACCGCGGCGGGTGCTTGAGGCATGGCACGCAGGCCTGATTGAGGCGCTCACCTCCACCGGCATCATAGATGAGGTCGCCGCCAAGCTCCTTGATCCGGCAATCGGCGGCAGATTAGGCGTTACGGTAGCAGAGGTCGAAACGGTCGTGTTGCTCTTGCAGACCGAGGCCCGACTCATTTCGCCCGTGTCAGAGCCGCCGGTGACGGGCGATCCAGAGCACGACCACGTCCTTGCCGTGGTCGTTGCAGGCCACGCCGACTACTTGGTAACCGGCGACAAGAAGCTGCTGCAACTTGGGCACCACGGCTCAGCGACGATCATCAGCCCACGAAACTTCCTCGCCGTTCTCTCCGCGCCTTCCAGCTAACACACGCGCGCTCCTCGTTGGCAATTCGCTTAACGACAGTTAGAAATGCCCATCTGAGATACTGAGCCTGCCCCCAATCGTTGGACAGGTACGAGCGGGAAATAAGATGGTGGCCGTTGTTGCATATCCGGGAGCGGCAGCTCCCGCTCTCAGTAGCATAGCCGGAGCGAGGACGCGGTCAAGGACGCGGCGCGCGCCGTTCGCGCCGCGCCGCGTAGCGGTCGGGGCGCAGCGGAGATCCTTGACGGCGCCCGCAGCGGAGGCTACAGAGCATGGGCTTGGGGAATGCCGAAGGCGAGGTGAACCTCGGCCGGCGTGCGGTAGTCCAGGGCCTGGTGTGGGCGGTCGGTGTTGTAGAACCGGAAGTATCGATCCAAGCCAGCCCTGGCGTCGGCGGGCGTGCGGTAGTCCTTGAGGTACACCTCCTCGTACTTGACGGAGCGCCAGAGGCGCTCGGTGAGCACGTTGTCCAGCGCTCGTCCGCGACCGTCCATGCTGATCTTGACGCCGGCGGCCAACAGGCGGTCGGTGAACGCAGTGCTGGTGAACTGCGCCCCTTGATCGGTGCTCCCAGATCTCGGGTCGCGCGGCGGCAAGCGCCCACTCCAGTGTTGACAGGCAGAATGCGACGTCGATCGTCACCGACAGCTCCCAGGCAAGGACATAGCGCGAATACCAGTCCATGATCGCCACCAGATACAGCCAGCCGCCAGCCAAGCGGATGTAGGTGATGTCGGTCGACCACACCTGGTTCGGGCGATCGATGGTCAGCCCCCTCAGCAAATTCGGGTAGACCCGGTGTCCGGGAGCGGCCTTGGAGGTGTTGGGTGCCGGGTAGATCGCCGCCAGTCCCATCTGCCGCATCAAGCGCGCCACGCGCTTGCGGTTGACGCCTTCCCCCTGTCGCCGCAGCCAGTGGGTCATCTTCGGCGCCCCGAAGAACGGGGTCCGGGTGTACTGCTCGTCGATCAGCCGCATCAGACGCAGGTTGAGATCGCTGTCCCCCACCGGCCGATAGTAGTAGCTCGAGCGAGGCACGCCGGCGACCATGTATTGCCGGGCGACCGACAGCGTCACGTCCTTGGGATCGATCCATGCCCGCCGCTCCTCAGCCGACCGTCCGAGAGACTTTTTTTAGCCAGTCCAACTCGACCTTGAGCTGGCCGATTTTCTGGTACAGCGGCGCCGTCGCCACCTCGAGGTCCGCTTCGCCGCGGCTCGCCGGCCTGCTGAACAGCTCCGGCAGCCGCGCCAGAGCCTGCTTCTTCCACTCCGCGATCTGCGTCGGGTGCACCCCGTACTGGCTCGCGATCTCGTTCCTCGTCCGCTGCCCCTTGATCGCCTCCAGCGCGACCCGCGCCTTCTCCTCGGCGCTGAACCGCCGTCGTGGCTTCGTCATCGGTCCTCCTGGTTCGTGGCCCGCTCTATCTTAGCCACCTGTCCAGGTTTTGGGGGCAAGCTCAGGGAGGATCGAGGGTGAACAGTCCCATCGAGATCGTCGCTTCCCATTGGGCATCCAGCATCTCGCGGTTTTCATTCACCCATTCCTCGCCACGCTCCGCAACCAAGCCCTCGTCGAGGAGGCGGCGCTGCTCCTGGAGCCGCTCCCACTCCTCATCGGTGAAGGTGTACTGCGCAACCTTGGGGGTCATTGGTCGTCCCGTAGTGGCCTGCCGGCCCGATGTCTATGGCGAACCGTCATTCTGTCGCCGTCGATCCACTCCATGTCCACGTAGTCCGGATTGGGTGCATTCTGCTAGCGATCATCGAAAAGTACCCCCTGCGATCACCGAAAAGTACCCCCTCCGGAACGGGTTGGATGACGTAGTGACGTTTCACAAGGGAAGGTTGGCCGTAGGAAGTGTCGGATTGAGGATTACGGTAGGGCACCTCGATTCCGACCGCTCAGGCAGGCGACCGGGCTGCGCCCGGCGCCGTTCCAGGTAGCATTGCACGGCGCGCAGCCGGGGTCAAGGGCGGGCCTGGCGGCCGTTTGCCAGGCCCGGCGCAGCGGACCCTTGACGTGCATATTCCGGCGATGTCGATGGCGAATTCCGGAGCATGGCGATGGCGAGGCGCACGGGGCGCTGGGCGAGGGTAGGTTAGCCCGATGCCATCGGCATGGTCAAGGGGGAACGGGTCATGCGCATGGAATCTCCTGTGAGTTGAAGCCGGTGGGCGTTGTGGACGAGACGATCGAGGATGGCGTCGGCCAGGGTGGGGTCGGCGAGGCGGGGATGCCAGGCGTCGACGGGAAGCTGGGAGGCGACGAGGGTGGCGCGCTGACCGTAGCGATCGTCGAGGATTTCCAGGACGTCGCGGGCCTGGGCGACGGTGAGAGGATCGCGGAGCCAGTCGTCGAGAATGAGGAGCTGGACGCGCCGGAGCGCGTCCAGGAGCTTGGGATAGGAGCCGTCGGCGTGGGCCAGGGTGGTGGCGTAGAGCAGGCGACCGAGGCGCTCGTAGCGGACGGTGAAGCCGTGGCGTGAGCTTGCCCCACTTCGGTGGACAGTTGGTGGCTAGTGGACAGCTGCGCCAGG
>CAYQBA010000153.1:0-11208 GCA_964415605.1 uncultured Anaerolineales bacterium
CGTCCCGAGCCCCGCCCCAAGCGGGCGGCGCCACGCGGGCGGCACCAGCCCGGCCAGGCCGGCCACCAGCCCGGCCAGCGGCAGCCGCCACATGAACGACGCGAGGATGGCGTAGAGCTGCGGCGACGCGCGAATGAACATGTCGCGGACGCGGACCTCGGTGCCGCCGACGACAAAGGTCGGCCCGATCGCCACGAAGCCGGCCACCACCAACGCCGCCGCCAACCCCGCGAGGACGCCGGCCAGCCCGGCGCGCCAGTGCGGGCCAGGCTCGCCGGCGCGCCGGGCCAGGGCGAACACGATCACGAGCGACAGGACTTCCGGCAGCCCGACCACCCCCTGCACGATCGATCGCTTGCCGAACGTCTCGATCACGCCGACGAGCCCGAGGAACACGATGAGCGCACCGGCCGTGGCACCCGCCCGGACGTGCCGACCCGCCCAGCCGGGCCACCCGCCGCTCGGCGTCACGCCCGCTTCTCCGACACGATCTCGCCCAGGATGCCGGTCGGGCGGAAGATCAGCACGAGCACGAGCAGCGAGAACGCGATGGCATCCTTGAGCTGATAGGGCGCCGGGATCCCGAGCCCCTCGAGAAACAGACCCGGCCCGACCGACTCGACGACACCGAGGAACAGCCCGCCGAGCATCGCCCCCGGGACGTTGCCGATCCCGCCGAGCACCGCCGCGGTGAACGCCTTGAGGCCCGGCTGGAAACCCATGTTGAAGACGACCTGCTTGTAGATCAGCGCGTGGAGCACCCCGGCGATGCCGGCCAGCCCGCCGCCCAGGACGAACGTGCGGACGATGATGCCGTCGACGTCGATGCCCATCAGCGCGGCGGTGTCCTTGTCCTCCGACACCGCCCGCATCGCGCGCCCGGTCCGGGTATGCTGCACGAACCCGTACAGCGCCGCCATGATCAGCACGGCCGCGGCGATGACCACGACCTGGACCTTCAGGATGCTCACGCCCAGGATCCGGAGATCGCCCTTGAGCATGTCGACGTCGGGATAGGTCTCGAGGCCCGACCCATAGAGTCCGCTGACCGTGTACTGGAGGAACAGCGACGCCCCGATCGCGGTGATCAACGGCACCAGGCGCGGGGCGCGGCGCAGGGGGCGGTACGCGATCCGTTCCAGCAGGACCGCCACCACGATCGACGTCGCCGCCGCCACCGCCGTGATCACGAGCAGCCCGACCAGGGGCTGCCGGTCCATCAGGCCCGACCGATCGAGCGCGGCGGCGGCGAAGTAGCCGGTGAACGCCCCGCACATGAACACCTCGCCGTGCGCGAAGTTGATCATGCGCAGGATGCCATACACCAGGGTGTAGCCGAGCGCGATCAACGCGTAGAGGCTGCCCTGGGCGAGCCCGAACACGACGAAATCCAGCCAGTTCTCGACCGAGTACTTGCCGGACTGCAAGATGCGGAACGGGCCGTACAGGAGCACGACCAGCACGGCGATCGCGGTCGTCACGGTCATGAGCCGCGTCAGCTTGTCGCCACCGCTGCGAACGGGCATGGCTGCCACCGTCACCTCATCGGGTCGCGGCACGCGGAACGCCGCCGTGCGGGGATGGCCGACGGCGTGGGGGCGGCCCGGCGGCCGCCCCCACCCCACGGGATCTCGGATGCACGGGCAAGCGCCCGGCAAACGTCACTTCGGCCAGACCTTCTCCATCTCGGTCAGGCCCTTGCCCGCCTCGACGTCGGCCAGGTTGATCTTGTACACGGCCAGCACCGGATCCGCGCAGTCGCCGTTGGCGTCGCACGTCAGGTTGCCGGTCAGCCCCTTGAAGCCCGACGTCGCGGCGATCGCGTCGCGCATCGCCTTGCGCCCGATCGAGAGCGAGCCGTCGGCGTTCTTGACGGCGACCGACTCGACCGCCCCGAAGATGATGTTGGCCGCGTCGTACGCGTGCGCGTGGAACGCGCTGATCGGCTTCTCGCCGTAAGCCGCCTCGTGGGCCGGCAGGAACTTGTCCTTGTAGTCGCTGCCGAAGACCGAGAAGTCCGGGCTGGAGAGGTACATGCCCTCGGCCGCGTCGCCGGCGGCCTTGAGGAAGTCCGGCGAGAACATGCCGTCCGCGCCCATCGTCGGCACGGTCTCGAGGCCCGCGATCTCCTTGGCCTGCGTGGTGATGTACCCGCCGCCGGCCGAGAAGACCGGGTAATACAGGAACTCGGGCTTCGACTGCGCGATCGACGTCAGCACCGACCGCATGTCGGTGTCCTTGTCGCTCACCGCCTCGTGCGCCACGATCTCGCCGCCCAGCGCCTTGTACGCGTCCTCGAACGCCGCCACCAGTCCCTCGGAGTACGGGCTGCCGTCGTTGATGGTGGCCACCTTGGTCAGGCCGAGCCCGGTGAACACGAAGTCGGCGCCGACCTTGCCCTGCACCTTGTCGTTGTGCGCCGTGCGGAAGAAGCCCGCCGCGCGCTTGGTCGGGTCGGTGAGGATGGGCGCCGTCGCCGAGGGCGAGAGCATCGTCAATCCGGCATCGGTGATGATCGGCGCGCCCGGCACCGACTCGCTGGAGCACGACGAGCCGACCACCGCCACGATGGTCTTGTCCACCGCCAGCTTCTGGGCGGCGGCCTGCCCGCCTTCGGCGTTGCACCCCGAGTCCTCTCCGACGAGCTCGATCGGATGGTCCAGGACGGTGCCCTTGTCGGCAATCGCGAGCTCGACGCCGCGCTTGGCGTCCTGCCCCAGCGTCTGGTTGTCGCCGGCGACCACCAGCATGTACGCCAGCTTCACCGGATCGCCGGCCGCCACCTCGACGCAGCCGAGCTCGTCCGCGCAACCGCCCGACGCGTCGGCGTCGGGCGCGGTCGTGGCCGCCTCCGCCGGCGTCTCGGCCGCCGCCGGCTCGCCGCCGGAGTCGGCTTCGGGAGCGGCGGGCTCGTTGGCCGCGCAGGCCGACAGCAGCGCACCACCCAACACCGCCGCTGCAACGAGCGGCATCCATCGCAGTCGCTTCATGGTCTGTGTCTCTCCTCCGTGAGGGTCCGGGCGGTCGAAGGCACGGCACCTGGGCCGGACCGCGTGCCGATGGCCCGGCACCGGTTCGGGGCGCAACGGCCGCTCCCTTGGGAGCGCGCGAACCCCCGCCAGAACGGTGATCGGCCGGCCGGCGGCATTATATCCGGCGTTCCGCGCGCATGTCAACCGGTTGGCGGGGGCTTGACATCGAACATGTGTTCTGATATATTGATGCGCAGAGCGAACATCCGTTCTATTCCAGGAGCAAGCCCATGACCCCGCGATCCCGCCCGCCCGCCGCGATCTCCACCCACACCCGGAACGCGCCCGCCGACGTCCCATGGCGGAACCTCGCCGCGGCCGGGCTCTTCATCGGGCTCGGCTGGGCCGCGCCGCAGCTCGGGGCGCGCGTCACGGGCGCCGAGCCGGTGCCGGTCGCCCTGGCGGCGGGCGGGAGCCTCGCCGCGACCGTCGCGTTCGTGGCCCAGGCCACCGGCACGCTGACCGACGCCGCCGATCTCCACGACGCGCCCGCCGGCGGAGGGGTGATTGCGCGGCTTCCGGCTGGGACGTCGCTGTCCGTGGGCGGCCTCGTTCACGTGCCGGCGGGGCTGTGGACCCGCGACGTGCTGTGGGTCCGGGTCGGGGACGGGGCGGCCCTCGCCAGCGGGCCGGCGTCGCCGGGAGCCTTCGGGTTCGTCGCGGCCGAGACGGTGGCCATCACCGCCGGCACGCCGCTCGTGCTCGATGTCGACCGGGTGCCGCGCGAGGCGCTGCTCGCGCCGGGGTCGGCCGTGCAGTACGCCGGCGGGGAGCCGGCCGGCGCGGCGGCCGTGCCGGCCGAGCCGGCGGGCACGACGGACACCTCCCCGGGCGGCGGCGGGAGCCTGTTCTCCGCCGGGGTGGGCACGGCCGATGACTTCACGATTCCATGGCTGCCCCAAACGGTCGCGCGCTGGAAGCCGGACATCCTCGCGGCGGCCAAGGCGCACGGCGTCGACCCCGCCCTCGTCGCCATCGTCATGCTCGTGGAGTCCGGCGGCGGGCCCCAGGCGGTGAGCCCGAGCGGCGCGACCGGCCTCATGCAGGTGATGCCGGGCACCGGCGCCGACATCGCCCGGCAGCGCGGCATCGCGGCGTACCAGCTGGCCGAGCCGGCGACGAACATCGACTTCGGGGCGTGGTACCTCGCACAGCAGCTTCAGGCCTTTGGCGTCGTCCAGGGCGATCCCGACTGGCAGCAGTCGGTCGAGCTGGCCGCCGCGGCGTACAACGGCGGCCCGGGGAGCGTCCAGCGCCTGCAAGCCGGCGGCAACCTGCCCAACGAGACGGCGCGCTACCGGCAGTGGGTCGGCGGCATGTGGCGCGAGCGAGCCGCGCCGTCGTCGGCCACCTTCGACGCCTGGTGGCAGGCTGGCGGCGCTCGCCTCGTCGCCGCCGCGGAGGCGGCCGCCGCTCGATAGAGCCGCGGGAGCCCGTCGCGAGGTCAGGTGACCCGCCGGGCAGCGGTCATGTCAAGCCGGGCGCGGTGCCGGCCAGGCATACGGATGGCCGCGTGCTGCAGGCGGATCAGCCCACTGAATCGTTTCCCTCACTCCCTCCAGGGTGACCGGGGCGGCGGCGGGGTGGCCCGAAGGGGCGCCCCGGCCACCGCCCCGGTCACTGCTATAATCGCGCCATGGCACCTTCCCAAACCGACGGCCGGTCGGCGACCCCGACGGCGGTCCCCACCGCGTTGCCGGCCGACGCGCTATGCAGCGCTTGCGATGCCGCGCAGTTC
Organism: uncultured Anaerolineales bacterium; assembly: GCA_964415605.1. Classification (GTDB taxonomy): domain Bacteria; phylum Chloroflexota; class Anaerolineae; order Epilineales; family Epilineaceae; genus UCB3. Next base: position 4,771 of record CAYQBA010000153.1, read on the forward strand.
CGGTGGGAGTCCACCGCCGATCTCGAGCCGCTCGACCAGGTGATCGGCCAGGACCGGGCGGTCGAGGCGGTCCGGTTCGGGATCGAGATCCAGCGACCCGGCTTCAACGTGTTCGCGCACGGTCCGGCCGGCACGGGCAAGTCCACGACCGTGCGCCATGTGCTCGACGCGGTGGCCACGGATCGCCCCGTGCCCGACGACTGGTGTTACGTGTCGAACTTCGACTCGTCCCACCAGCCGCTGGCCCTGAGGCTGCCCCCGGGCGGCGGGGCTCGCCTGCGCGATGCTCTCGGTCAGGCGGTCGAGGGTCTGCTCGTCGCGCTGCCGACGCTGTTCGAGAGCGATGCGTATGCCGTGCGCCGCGACGCGCTCGCCGACGACTTCCAGGCTCGGTCGCGGTCGAACTTCGACAAGCTGAGGGCCGCCGCCGCCGAGCGCCAGATCGGCGTCATCCAGGGCGACGACGGCATCAGCATCGCGCCGCTCGACGGCGACGCCATCATGCGGCCGGAGGTGTTCCAGGCGCTCGAGCCCGAGCGGCGGGCGGCGATCGAAGCGCGCCTGGCCGAAACGCAGACGGACCTCGAGGCCGCCGCACGGGCGGAGCAGGCCATCCAGCGCGAGGCCGAGGCGGCCATGGCGGCGCTCGAGCAGGCGGCGGCGCGGGTCGAGGTCGAGGTGCGCCTGGACCCGGTGCGGGCCGCCTTCCAGGATGCGCCCGACGTGCTCCGCTTCCTCGATGCGGTCGGCAACGACATCCTGGACCGGCTGGACCTGTTTCAGCGGCCCGAGCCGGACGAGCCCGAGGCCGATGACTCGGTGTCCGCCGGCCCGGCGCCGGTGCGCGGCGACCTGCTGGCCGTGGCGCGCGCACGCTGGCGGACCGACCCGCGCTTGCGGCGGTACAAGGTCAACGTGCTGATCGACCACGGGAGCGACACGGCGGCGCCGGTCATCGTCGAGCGCTACCCGACGCTGGCCGGCCTGGTCGGCCGCATCGAGCACGAACAGCGCTTTGGCGCCCTCGTCACCGACTTCACGTTGATCAAGCCCGGCGCCCTCCATCGCGCGAACGGCGGCTTCCTCGTGATCGAGGCCGAGGAGCTCTTCAAGCAGCCCCGCAGCTGGGACGCGCTCAAGCGCGCGCTGCGGCACGGCGAGATCCGCTTCGAGGCGCAGCAGGACGAGAGCTCGCCGATGACCACGATCATGCTCGACCCGGCGCCGATCCCGCTGGCGTGCAAGGTCGTCCTGATCGGGGACTCCGACCTGTACTTCAACCTCTACGCGCTGGACGCCGACTTCCCGGAGCTCTTCAAGGTTGGCGCCGAGTTCGCCGCCAGCATGCCGCGCACGTCGGCGACCGTCGACCTGTACGCGCGGATGATCGCCACGATCGCCGCACGCGAGGGCCTCCTGCCATTCCACCGGACGGCCGTGGCCCGCGTCATCGAGCACGCCGCCCGGCTGGCGGAAGACGCGCAGCGGCTGTCGACCTACTTCCTCGATGTGGCCGACCTCGTCCGCGAGGCCGACTATTGGTCGCAGCGGTCGGACCGGCCGCGGGTCGACTGCCAGGCGGTCGAACAGGCCATCGTCGCCCGCGTCGAGCGGGCCGATCTGGCGCGCGACCGAGTGCTGGAGAGCTTCGCCCGGCGCATAGTGCTCGTGGCCGTCACCGGCCAGGCGATCGGCCAGGTGAACGGGCTGTCGGTGATGGCGCGCGGGAACTTCAGCTTCGGCGTGCCGATGCGGATCACGGCCCGAGTGCGGATGGGGGCCGGCGAGGTCGTCGACATCGAGCGCGAGGTCGAGCTGGGTGGTCCGGTCCACTCGAAGGGCGTCCTGACGCTGGCGGGGTTCCTCGGCGGACGGTACCTGCCGGACGACGATCTCGCCGTCGCCGCCAGCTTGACCTTCGAGCAGTCGTACACGGCAGTCGATGGGGACAGCGCTTCGACGGCCGAGCTGTACGCGCTGTTGTCGGCGCTGGCGGATGTGCCGTTGCGCCAGTCGCTGGCGGTGACGGGGTCGATGAATCAAGCCGGCGAGGTCCAGGCGATCGGTGGCGTCAACGAGAAGATCGAAGGCTTCTTCGACGTCTGCGCGCAGCAAGGCCTGAGCGGCGATCAGGGCGTCCTGATCCCGGCGGCCAACGTGCAGCACCTGATGCTGCGCCACGATGTCGTGGCGGCGGTGCGCGCCGGGCGGTTCCACGTCTACCCCGTCCGGCACGTCGACGAGGGGCTTGCGCTGTTGTCGGGGCTGCCGGCGGGCGAGCGCAGCCGGGGGGGGCGCTTCGTGACCGGATCGTTCAACCGGCTCGTCGAGGATCGGCTCGCGCGGTTCGCGCGACGGGTCCGGCGGCACGGCGGGGGGCCGCCGGCGGAACAGGCCCGCTCGACCTGATCCGGGGGCGGCGGGGGCGGCGGCACGGGAGCTCGGCCCGGCGGGCTGGAAGCCCGCGGTCCCAGGCGCGCCCGTCGGGCAGCGTCAGCCGCCTTGGCGACCTCTCAGCCGCGGGTCGAGGACGTCGCGCAGCCCGTCGCCGAGCAGGTTGAAGCCCAGCACGGTCAGCATGATCGCCACGCCGGGCGTGGCCACGAGCCACCACTCGCTGAACAGCTTCTGGCGGTTGTCGGAGAGCATCAGCCCCCACTCCGCCAGCGGCGGCCGGCCGCCAAGGCCCAGGAAGCCCAGCCCGGCGGCGTCGAGGATGGCGGTGCCGATGCCCAGGCTCGCGGCGACGATCAGCGGCGAGAGCGAGTTCGGCAGCACGTGGCGGAACAGCACGCGGCGCCGGCTGGCCCCCAGGGCCACGGTGGCGTCGACGTACTCCTTGTGTCGCTCCGCCAGCACGCTCGACCGGACGATGCGGGCATAGGTCGGGATCGAGATGATCCCGACCGCCAACAGCACGTTCATCAGGCCCGGGCCGGTCAACGCCACGATCGCCAGCGCCAGCAGGATGCTCGGGAACGCCAGCATGACGTCCATCAACCGCATGATGGCCATGTCAACCCAGCCGCCGGCATAGCCGGCCAGCGCGCCGAGCAGCGTGCCCACCACGATGGCCAGCGAGACCGCCGCGAAGCCGATGACGAGCGATACCCGCGCGCCGTACAGCATCCGGCTCAGCTGGTCGCGCCCCAACTGGTCCGTGCCGAGCGGGTGCTCCGCCGATGGCGCGCCCCGCGACTCGCGCGGGTTGACGGCCCAGATGCCGGCCGCGTTGGGGTGCTCGCGCGCCACGACCGGCGCCAGCACCGCGGCCGCCACCAGGGCGCCGATGATGATCAGCCCGGCCATGGCCAGCCGGTTGCGCGCCAGGCGGCGCGCGGCGGCACGCCAGGGCGGCCGGGCGGGCGCCGGCGTCGCCGGCGACACGTTGCCGGCGGGGATGGGCGGGGGCGCGGCCGGGGTCACGTGTACCGGATGCGCGGGTCCAGCCACGCGTACGAGATGTCGACGACGAGGTTGACGGCCACAAAGACCGTCGCGAAGATCAGCACGCCGCCCTGCACCACCGGCACGTCGTTCGACGAGATGGCATCGACGATCCACCGGCCCATCCCTGGCCACGCGAAGATCGTCTCGGTCAACACCGCCCCCGAGAGGAGGAAGCCGGTCTGCAGGCCGACAACCGTCACGACCGGGAGGAGGGCGTTGGCCAGGGCGTGCCGGCCGATGACCGCACGCTCGCCGAGCCCCTTGGCGCGCGCTGTCCGGATGTAGTCCTGGCCCAGCACGTCGAGCATGGCCGACCGCGTGATGCGTGCGACGATCGCCGCCGGGATGGTGCTGAGCGCGAAGGCCGGCAGCACGAGGTGGTGCAACGCGTCCCAGAAGCCGGCCCAGTTCCGGCCCGCCAGGCTGTCGAGCACGTAGAGCCCGGTGACGACCTCGACGTGCACGCCGGCGCTCAGCCGGCCGCTCGTCGGAAACCAGCCGAGCTTGAAGGCCAGGGCGTAGACCAGCATCAGCCCGAGCCAGAAGACCGGCATCGACACGCCGACCAGCGCCACCACCATCGCACCGAGGTCCACGGCGGAGTTGTGCCGCGCGGCGGCCGCCACGCCCAGGGGGATGCCGGCGCACACGGCGATGAGCATCGCCGCCAGCGCCAGCTCGACCGTCGCGGGGAACACGATCTTCAGCTCGCTCGTGACCGGGCGGCGCGTCAGGATCGAGCGGCCGAGGTCGCCGCCGAGCGTGGTCTGGAGGTAACGCGCGTACTGCACGTGCGGTGGCTGGTCCAGCCCGTAGCGCACACGAATCTGCGCGCAGCGCTCCGGGGTGTAGCGCTCGCCGAGGAGCGCCGCGCACGGGTCGCCCGTGACCTTGAGGAACGCGAACGTGAAGAGCGTGATCCCCAACAACACCGGGATCGTGAGGGCCAGGCGGCGGATGATGAAGCCAATCATCGGCGTGGCCGGGCGCGGCCGTGGCGGTGGGCTCGGCCGCGCCCGGTCGGGAGCCCTTCGGCTATTCCTTCGAGACGCCGGTCAGGATCAGCTGGATCGGGCTCGGGGCATAGCCCTTGACGTTGGCGCGGAACAGCACCGGCGGCGTACGGTGGACGAGCGGCACCGCCGGCGCCTTCTCGTGGATCATCCGGTTGGCCTCCCGGTACTTGGCCTCGCGCTCGGCTTGGGTGTTCAGCGTGGCGGCCTCGCGGAGCAGCGCGTCCAGCGCCTCGTCCGGCGCGCGTGGCGCCGGGCCGTCGGGGCTGTCGAACGCGCCGTCCGAGTTGAAGTCGGCCGATCCGCCGCAGAACAGCTTGCACAGGAAGTTGTCGGGATCGCCGTTGTCGCCGCCCCATCCGAGCAGGAACAGCTCGGCCTTGCCCGTCCGGACGCCGGGGATGTACAGGCTGCCCCAGTCCGGCGACTCGATGCGGGTCGTGACGCCGATCTGCGCCAGCTGCGCCTGCACGAGCTCGCCCAGCTCCTTGGGCTTGGGGAAGTAGAAGCGCTGGATCGGCGGGACGTAAAACACGACCTCGGCCGGCATCGACTCCGACGCCAGGCACTTGTCCATGTACGCCTGCGCCTGTTCGACGTCGTATGGGTAGTCTTCGAACGAGTCGTCATACCCCCACAGGCTCGGTGGCATCATCGCCTTGGCGGTCACGGCGTCGCCGGCGTACAGCGCGTCGACGATGGCCTGCTTGTCGATGGCATGCGCCACCGCCAGCCGGCAGTCGAGGTTGCCCCACGGCGCGCGCGCCTGGTTGAAGCCGAGATAGCCCACGTTGTTGGCCGGCTCGAGGACGACCTGCAGGTTCGTGTCGGCCTCGGCCTTGGCGATGTCCTCGGGGTTGACCTGGTTCATCCCGTCGATCTCGCCGCTCGACAGCGACAGGAAGCGCGCCGATCCGTCGGGAATCACGCGGAGCTCGAGCTCGCCGGTCTTGGGCGCGTCGCCCCAGTAGTCGGGGTTGGCCGTCAGCACGATGCGCTCGCCGGGCGACCACTCGTCGAGCATGTATGGGCCGGTGCCGACGGCGATCGGCTGTCCGTCGGGCGTGCCGTAGCTCTCGCCGGCCGCCTGGACGGCCGTCGGGCTCGAGAACGCGAAGTTGCCCATGGCCAGGTTCTGCAACAGGGGGGCGCTCGGGCGGTTGAGCGTGATCTTGACGGTCTGGGGATCCACCGCCTCGGCGCCGGCGAAGACGCTCTTGGGCTTGCCGTCGGCGTCGACCTCGCCCTTGAAGCCCTGGAACATGTCGGTCCAGTACTCGAAGCCCCACTCCTTGAAGTGGTGCGGGTTCTCGGGGTCGAACCAGCGCTCGAAGTTCCACACCACCGCCGCGGCGTCGAAGGCGCTTCCGTCGTGGAACTTCACGCCCTCGCGCAGCTTGAACGTCCACGTCAGGCCGTCGTCGGACACCGTCCACTCGGTGGCCAGGGCGGGCTCGACCTCGGTCTTGCCGGCCTGGTAGCGGGTCAACCCCTCGTAGATGTGCCACGTCGCCAGGAGCGACTCGCTGTCGGTGACGTCGGCCGGGTCGAGCTTGGCGGCGTCCTCGGGATGCGCGAACACCAGACGCCCGGCGTTCTCGGGCGCGCCGGTCGGGATGGCGTGCGCCGACGAGGCCGTCGGCGCCACGGGCGCGGCGGTGGGCTCGGAGCCGCAGCCGGCAAGCGCTGCGCTCAGGCAGGCGGCGAACAGGCCCAGGCGTGGAAGGTCAACACGGGTGTGTGGCATGAGATGCCTCTCTCCTCCGGGATTCAGCGGCGCCGTCGCGCCTCGCTCTCGATGCGCGAACCGGGGTGCGCGCGGGCCAAACGTGCCGCGCGGCAAGCCAATATACCCCGGCCGCGCCGCCGCCGTCAACCCGGCGGCCGGCCGGGGCGCCGCCGCGCGGCGCGCGGCAGTCAGAATCGGGTCCGAATCGCGCGCCGGCCCGCGCGGCCCGCCGGCCGGGACCGGCCG
>CAYQBA010000154.1:0-4995 GCA_964415605.1 uncultured Anaerolineales bacterium
GTCATGGCCCAACACCCCCTGCCGCGGCGGCGCGCCGGTGGGCCGCGCCATGGGCGCGCGCGTCAGGGGGGCGCGCTGGACGACCGGGAGCGCCGGTGCGCCGATCGGGAGGGCCTTGACGGGCCCGGTCATGGCCGGGCGGGAGGGAGTCGCGCCGGCCGCGGCCGTGGGAGTGGCCACGGCCGCGCGTGCCGCCGTGCCCGCGCCCATGGCCGCCGGGTCTTCCGACGGGGGCTCTGGCCAAGGTCCCGTCCCGGCCGACGGCATGCGCAGCACGAGGGCCGGCGGCGCGGGGCTTGCCAGGGGCGCCCGCGGGCCGGGGGCGCCGGCGACCGGCAAGGGCGCGCGCGGGGCTACGAGCCCCACGGCCTGGCGCTGGACCAGGGGCGCGTGCCGCGTCCGCAGGCCAAGCGGCGCGTGGCGTATCGTCCCCAGCCGGGGTTGACGCGACCCGTTGTCGGGCAGCGCGCTGCCTTCGTCGTCCAATCCGCCTCCAATGTCGATTTGCACGTCGTCCCCGCGGCCGCCACCAGGTGCCGTCGGGTGGTCAGTCGATCGCGCCCGGCGTCACTTGCCCAACGTCAGCGCCTCGAACGCCAGCTCCAGCGTCTCGATGGCGACGCTGCTGTCGGACGCCTTGAGCTGCGGCCCGGTCCACTTCACCGGGAAGGCGCCCTCCACGTCCAGGCGCCACACGGCCTGCTTGCCGGCGTTGTCATACATCTTGATCGTGAGCGACTGCTTGACCTTCTTGAGATCACCGGTGGCAACCTTCAAGTACCACTCGATCAAGTCGTGGGCCTCGGTCATCCCCCGCTTGAGCGTGATCCGCCCCGCCTTGACGCGGCCGGGCAGCAGGTGCACGCCGGCGTTGAACCCGCCTTCCTTCTGCTCGTGCACGTCCACCTCGAGGTTGGGCAGCGTGCACTCGCTGAATACGGCCTTGTCCTTGCCGTCGATCTCCACCACGAAGCGGAAGCCCGTGATGGGGTCCGGCGGCCGCGGGCTGGATCCGCTCATGCGCGGCGCTCCCGCCAGTGCTGGCCGCCGCGCTCGCGCGCCACGCGCAAGTCGCGCCGCAGCCAGGTCATGACCCGTTCGGCGATCGCCTCCGGCGCGGGCCCCGCCGGGCCCCGCGCGACCGCGTCCTCCGCCGGGCGCGCCGGCGCCGGGCCAGGGGCTGCTTCGGCCGAACGCATGACCGGGGCGACCGTGGTCGGCGGCGGTGCCGCCGTCGGGTCCATCGACCACGCCGTCACGGCATCCCCTGGCTGGGCCGCGGCGCCCTGTGGGCGGGCGCGGCGGCGGCCGGGGCGGGCCAGCGGCAGGTCGGCTTCGTGTTGGACCATCCGGTCACTCCTCCGTCAATGCGTTGAGCCGCGTGTTGATGGCCCCGATCTCCTTCACCCAGCGCCGCCGCTCGTGGTGGTCCAGGCGCAGGAGCGTGTCGCGCGACCAATGAAAGTGGTAGGCGACGTAGGCCATCTCCTCGTACAGCCGGTCTCGCGGGTAGGCGATCATTCCCCCAACGGCGGCACCTCCCAGGCGAACGCGTGGTGGCACTCGGGGCATTCCACGTCGACGCTGGACTTGCCCGGCTCGTTGATGCGCCGGTAGAGGTCCTGCAGGTACGCAAAGTCCGCCGAGAAGAGGCCTTCCACTAGCCCGGGGTTGACGTCGCTCACCGTGCCCAGGCGGGTGATGACCCGGGCGAGCAGGATGATGGTGAGGTAGTCCGGGTTGTTGCGCACGCGCGGGTCGCGCAGCGGGGCGATCTCGTCGATGGCCGTCGCCAGCCGCATGGTCCCGCTGCGATGCCGCGTGCCCGCGCTGTCCACGTAGCCCTTGGGCAGCGTGAACGGGTACTCGGTCTGCAGCAAGTCGTCGGTCTTGGGCGTCGGCTTGGCGCCCGCCGGGCGGGGGCGGCGGGGCGTGTCGGGTGTCTCCATGGGTCACCGATTTCCGTGCTGGGCCGGCGCCGCGGTCACTTGGCGCGTTCCATGCGCTCCACGGCCAGCACCACGGTCTCGTTGACGATGTCGTTGGCGTCGGCCTTGAGCCCCTGGATGTCGATCTTGACCGGCCACGCGCCCTCGAAGTTCCAGCGCGCCACCTCGGACATGGACTGGTTGAACACGACCACCGAACCCGTCTTGCGGGCGCCTTCGATGTCGCCCTTCAGGACCTTGTCCATCCACTCCTTCAGGTCGGTGCTGCCGTCGAAGCCGCGCGACAGCTCGATGTTGGGCTGCGGCTTCTGGCGGCCGGGCATCTGGATGAGCGTCTCGCGCCCCTTGGCGTCGACGCTCTTGTGAGTGATCAGCTCGAACTCGGTGGTGAGTCCCTTGGCTTCCTTGAACAAGCCCTTGAGCTCGCCGCCGAACTCCAGCCCGAACATGAATCCGACGACCGGATCGGTCCTACCGTTGGCCATGGTTGTGTGCTCCTGGATCAGTCATGGTGTTGGAACGTGCGCGGGTCCCGCCGCCGGCTCAGGCCTCGGCGTTGGGCCCGGCCCACTGCGTGAACGTGATGACGACGAACTCGGCGGGCTTGGTGGGCGCCATGCCGATCTCGATGTTCAGGATGCCGAGGTCGCGCGACTCGCGTGGGTTGTTCTCCTCGTCAACCTTGACGTAGAAGGCCTCCTCTGGCGTCCGCCCGAACAGCGCGCCGCTGCGCCAAACGCCGCGGAGGAACGCCCGCAGGTCGCGCGCCACCCGTGCCCAGAGGTCCTGGTTGTTGGGCTCGAAGACCACCCACTGCGTACCGGCCTCGATGGAGGCTTCGACGTAGTTGAACAGGCGGCGGACGTTGATGTAGCGCCAGGCGGGATCCGAGGAGAGGGTCCGGCCGCCCCACACCCGGATGCCGCGCCCGGGGAATGATCGGATGCAGTTGACACCCTTGGGGTTCAGGCCTTCTTGCTCGCCCTTCGTCACGTTGACTGGGAGCCCGACGGCACCCCTGACGACCTCGTTGGCGGGCGCCTTGTGGACGCCGCGCTCGCCGTCGACGCGGGCATAGAGGCCAGCCATGTGGCCGCACGGCGGCACGAGGCGGTTCTTGCCGTTCGAACCGGACTGATCGGCCACCTCGATCCACGGGTAGTAGAGCGCGCCGAACTTCGAGTCGAAGCCGGCCTCGTCGTATCGCCAGGTTTCGACCTTCTGGGGAGGCATCGGGCTGGCGGGCGGCGAAGGTGCGTCGAGCACGGCGAAGCGATACTTCATGCTCTCACAGTGGTTGAGCACGGCCGTCTGGATGGCCTTGACGCCGGCCAGGTCGATGTCACCGACCTGATAGGCCATCATCAAGTCCGGAACGGCCACCATGGTCACGTCGTCAAGTGCCCTCAAGCCGTCGATCCCCGTGCGCTCGGTCACATCGCCCAGCATCAGCGTCTTGGCTTCGGGCAGGGCCTTGCTCGATCCCCCCGCCAGCTTGGCCTCGCCCGCCGTCGGGCGTCGTTCGACCAGTGATCCGCTGGGCTTCTCCATGGTGATCGTCACGAGCTTCGATGCCTGGGTGGCCACTTGAACCGTTTCGGCACTCACCCGCGGGTAGTTCTCGACCACGTCGTCGTGCGAGATCTTGAGGTCGAACAACCCTGCATCCTGTGGCTCGGCACCAGCGTCGGCCGGTTCCGGCGGCACGTGGGCGATGGCGATCCTGACATCGTTGCCTCGCGATCCACGCTCCTTCGCCTCGATTCTGAAGACCGGCTGCTTGTTGGCTCCAGGAATCCTGAGCGATGCGGCCGTCTGTGACGATGACTCCGTCACATGTACGCTCACCACGTAGCAGCGCGAGCCGCCGTTCAGAAAGTAACCGTGGACCGCGTCCGGGAGATAGGCGTCCTGTGTGAAGCCTCCGAACTGATCGACGAACTGCGACCAGTTGGTGATCAGCTGTGGTTTGTTGAGCAAGTCGTTCGAACCTTCCGTCTTGCCCGCGCGCTTGGTGAACCCCACGAACGCCGCGACCGCCGTCGCCACGCCGCTGATCGGGCGCGGGCCGCGGTCCACCTCCTCGATGTAGACGCCGGGGGATTGATAGCTTGTGGCCATGGATCATGCTCCTTGTGTGTCAACACGAACGGCTTATGGTCGAACCGGGGGGCAGTCCCCGCCCGGCGTCGTCGGAACACGCAGTATGGGCGTCCTCGCTCGTTCCAGGTATCGGAATAATGCCGACCTCCTCGCTCCCCGCCGCGGGGCATCACAGCTCGATGTCCACCGCCTCTACCGGGCCCTGCTCCGTCACCACCACCACCCGTCGCGCGGGCGGGAAGTCCGGGACTTCGATGATCAACGTGTACGTGCCGGGGACCAGGCCGCCGATCTTGAAGCGGCCCTCGGCGTCCACCTTGAAGCGCTCACCGCGTTCCGCCAGCGTCACCCACTCGCCCTCCGGCACCGGCTTCGCCGCGTGGCTGGAGCGGATGGTTCCGCCGATCTGCCACGAACGGTCCGCCGTCTCCGGCGCGTCCAGCCGCTTGCGCTCCCGCGGCTCCGACGCCTGCCCCAGCGCGACCGCCCGCGCCCGGACCACCGGCCCCGTCTCGACTTCGTTCGGGTCGAACGCCAGCGTCGCCACCAGGCTGATCGCCGGGCGGATCTCGTTGTCCAGCGCGCTCCACAGGTCCGACGGGCTCTTCAGCGTGTCCGGCTGCGCCACCTTCAGCGGGATCGGCATCGGCTGCTCCCGCAGCCCCTCCGGCAGCCGGTCGCGCTCGAACCGCGCGTTCGGCAGCTCCGGGTGCCGCAGCAGCGCCATCAAGGCCCGCGACAGCAGCCGGTGCTCGTCGTCCGGCTCCGCCGACCATGCCGTGACGATGTACTGCAGGTCCATCCGCCGCGGCGCGAACTCCCGCCGGTACTGCCCGTTGCCCCGCTCGGTGTTCACCGCCCCCCACTGGCGCAAGGTGTTGTTCTCGCGCACGTCGTAGAGGAACACGTTCAGCGTCGGCCTGTTCACGCGCGCCGACCACTC
>CAYQBA010000154.1:5095-8654 GCA_964415605.1 uncultured Anaerolineales bacterium
GGTCCCCCCACGTGGGGCTTCATCCCGTCCCACATCGGGCACACGTGCATGTCCCCCACCCGCGCCGCGGGTGCGCCCCCGATCATCACTGTCGGGCAACCGACCGTGATCGAGCCGCCGTGGGCCGTCGAGTCCCCCAGGCGCGCCGCGGGCTTGCTCATGCCGGCGTCATCTCCTCTTCTTCCTCGTCCTCGAGCTGCGCCTGGATCTCCTCCTCCTCGGGCGCCGCCTCGCGCTGGAGCGTGGCCGGCGGCGCGCCGCCGCCCGCCGATGCCGGCGCGGCCATCACCGCGTCCGCCACGGCGTCGGCCTCCACTTCGAACGCGTCCCCCGGAGGGTTCACCGTCATGGCCCCTGCCCCGCCGCCCACCCGGCCGGCGCGCTGCTGCGATACGTGCGCCAGCTCGTGCGCGATCAGCCGCTGCCCGTCCGACCCGTGCGGCTCGTAGGCGCCCGCGCGGAAGAACACGTCGTTGCCCGTCGTGAACGCCCGGGCCCCGAGCGACCGGTTCAGCGCGTCGGACTCCGCCGACGCGTGCACGCCGACGTCGCCGAAATCCTCGCCCAGCGCGTCGGCCATCCGCGCCTGGATCGCGCCGTCGAGCTTCTGGCCGCCCCCTCGCGCCCGGTCGATGCGCGCGGCGACGTCGTCGTCCACCACCGCCGGGCCCTCCACGGCGCGCTGCGCGACCCAGCGCTGGACCACCCCGTTGCCGACGGCGCGCTGCAGCCGCAGCACCCCCGCCTCCGGGCCAGCCACCGCCGCGTCGCGCACCCGCTCCGCCCGTGCCCGGGCCTTGGCCTTCGCGTCCTCCCGTTCCACCCGTTCGTGCGTCATGTCCCATCCCCTTTCCAGCCCCCGCGCCCACACGCGGGGCCAAGCCGACCGTCACACCGCCGGCTTCAAAAGGTCGTCGTCGCCGATCAACCGGCCCATCTTCTGCAGCTCGCGCCGCGTGCCGTGCAGCAGGTGCGTCATCGTCACCGCCCCGCCGTCCGCCGCCGCCAGGAACGCCGCGCTGACCAGGACGTTGCGGATGTTGCCCCCCGCCAGCTTGAAGCGCCGCGCCAGGAGCGCAAGGTCCACGTCCGCCGCGCGCGGCACGCCGGGCGGGAAGAGCCCTTCCCAGATCCGCAGCCGCTCGGCCTCCTCCGGGAACGGGAAGTCGATGGCGAACTGCAGCCGGCGCGTGAAGGCATCGTCGACGTTCGCGCGCAGGTTCGTCGCCAGGATCGTCACGCCCTCGTAGGCCTCCATCCGCTGCAACAGGTAGCTGATCTCGATGTTCGCGTACCGATCGTGCGAGTCGCGGACCTCCGAACGCTTGCCGAACAGCGCATCGGCCTCGTCGAAGAAGAGGATCGCGTTGCTGGTGGCCGCCTCCTCGAAGATCCGCTCGAGGTTCTTCTCGGTCTCGCCGATGTACTTGCTCACCACCGTCGAAAGGTCGATCTTGTAGAGGTCCAACCCGAGCTCGCCGGCGATGATCTCGGCCGCCATGGTCTTGCCCGTGCCCGACGGGCCGGCGAACAGCACGGTCACCCCGCGGCTGGGCGCCAGCTTCGCCCCTACGCCCCACGTGTCCAGCACCGTCGTCCGACCCCGCACCATCGCCACGATCTCCCCCAGCACGGCCCGCTGCTCCCCGGGCAGCACGATGTCGCGCCACGCGTAGCGCGGCTCGATCTTGCGCGCCATGCGGCCCAGCCGCTGGTTGGAATGCGCCCGGGCCGCCGCGAACACGTCGGCGTCGCCCACCGGCTCGCCGCGGGCCGCCGCGCGGTCGAGGGCCGTCGCCGCCGCGTCGCGGATCTGGCCCGCGACGAAGGCGAACTGGCCCGCCAGCATCTCGACGTCGATCGCGTCGCCGCCCGCCACGCCCGCGAGGTGGTGTCGCCACAAGCTCGCCCGCACCTCGGGCACGGGGATGTCGAGGTCGACGTGCACGAAGCGCCTTTGGCGATCCGTGCCGGCCGGCTCCCATGCGGTGCGTGCCGACAACACCACGACCGTTGGGTGCTCGCAGATCGCGCGCACGAGCGCCGGCGGCGGCCCCTCGTCGCCCACCGCCGCGTCCCACCGATCGATATGGAGGACCGCGCCGAACAACCGCGCGTCCCGCAGGGCCAGCCGCACCGCCTCCGGCAGCGCGGGCGCCGCGTCGGCCGTGGCCCCGCAGTCCAGGCTCAGCACCGGTCGCTCCTGCCCGGCCGCGATGGCCCGCGCCGCCGCGCGGTGCCGGTCGCGGTCGCGGCCTACGAGGATGACGTGCGCGCCTTCGGCGATGGCGCGGGCGAGCTCCTCCGCCACGGGCCGCGCCAGCATGGCATCGTCCGTGGACAGCGGCGGGCTCCAAAGCTCGGCCGCGGCGCCCAGGACCCGCGCGGGCGCATCGCGGCCCAGCAGCCAGGCCGCCACGGTGTCGTCCACCCGCAGCAAGGAGCGCAACAGCCCGTCCGGTTCGGCCCCGCCGTCGCCGCCGCGCCGCGCCAGCAGCGCGTGGCGGAACAACGCCCCGTCGCCGGCCAGCGTGCTCAGCCCACGCCAGCGGAGGTCCCCCGACCCGAGCAGGAGGTCCAGCACGAGGTTGACGCTCGCCGCCCGGCGCGTGACGTCGTCCTGCAGGAAGCCATACACCTGCTCGTAGCGCAGGTCCAGCGCCGGCGCCAGGGCGATCACGAGCACGTCGACCTCGAACGGCGTGAGGCCGAACGCCTCGGCCAGCCAGAGCAGCCGGGGCAGGGTCGGGCGCTCGCGCGCGGCGTCGACCGCCGCGGCCCACGCCACGTCCGCGTCGTCGATCGCGGCGTCGAGCGCCAGGGCCGCGTCGGGGTCAACCTCCGCCACGGCTGCCCAGCTGCCCCCGAAGGGTCGATCGAGCAGCGCCTCGGCCTGGGCGTCGGATACGTAGAGCCCGCGGAAGCCGTCGGAAGGGTCCTGACCCGCCGCCTGCCACAGCGCCACGGCGCGCTGCAGGCGCGCATCGATCCGCCGCAGCGCGGCGTGCATGAACGTCCAATCGACTTCCGGGGCACGGTGCATGGTGGCCTACCTGCCGGGAATGACGCGTGGCCGCCCGCTGGGGATACTGGCGCGATCCCCGGGATCACGGATGGCGGGCACGGTCGTCTTGAATCAAGCGACAGGCTGGGATGACAACCGGTCGTAGACCGCCGTGCGCTCCGTTTCGGACAGCCCCGTCATGTCGTCGACCGTCGGGCCGGCGAACAAGCCGTCCTGGTCGGCCAGCAGGTCCCCGAGCTTGAGCCCGGCCCGCTCGAGCAGCGCCGTGGCGCCCCCGCCGATCTCCCAGAACGCCATCAAGACCTGGTGGTTGGTGAACGCCGCCAGGGACCGCTCCGGACGGGCGGGCAGCGTGGCCGTGACGTGGTAGGCTCCCGGCGGCAGCCAGGCGTAGTCGCCGTACTTCTCCCGCACGGCCTCCAGCAAGGCGTCGAGGTCGGTCCCGGCATAGCCTTGGGCCGCGAGCAACGCGGCCACGTTCGGGATCTCGAAGCGGATCACGGTCTCGACGGTGGGCGCGGGGGCGGGTGCTGG
>CAYQBA010000154.1:8754-11031 GCA_964415605.1 uncultured Anaerolineales bacterium
TCGGGATCTCGAAGCGGATCACGGTCTCGACGGTGGGCGCGGGGGCGGGTGCTGGCGTCGACTCGGCCGCTGGCGCTTCCGGCGTCGGTGCGGGCGGTGACACCTCGACGACCGGTGCCGGCGGGGTCCAGGTCTCAGCGACAGCCGGCTCGGGGGCAGCTGGCTCGGATGTCCACGTCTCGGCGACGGCCGGCTCGGGGACAGCTGGCTCGGCTGTCCACGTCTCGGCGACGACCGGCTCGGGGGCAGCTGGCTCGGCTGTCCACGTCTCGGCGGTGGCCGGCTCGGGGGCAGCTGGCTCGGCTGTCCACGTCTCGGCGACGGCCGGCTCGGGGGCAGCTGGCTCGGATGTCCACGTCTCGGCGACGGCCGGCTCGGGGGCAGCTGGCTCAGATGTCCACGTCTCGGCGGTGGCCGGTTCCGCCGTGGCTGGCACGGGTGCCCACGACTCGGCCGGGGCCGAGGCCGGCGCCGGCGGCGGCGGCGGCTCGCTCACCGGGGCCGCCGGTATCCATGTCTCGGCAACGGCCGGCGCAGGAGCAGGTGGCTCCGGCGTCCAGGTCTCGGCGACGGCCGGCTCGGGGGCGGCGGGTTCCGACGCCCAGGTCTCGGCGACGGCCGGCTCAGGGGCAGCTGGTTCGGATGTCCAGGTCTCGGCGACGGCCGGCGCAGGGGCGGGCGGTTCGGGTGTCCAGGTCTCGGCGACAGCCGGCTCAGGCGCAGGTGGCTCCGGCGTCCACGCCTCGGGGGCGACGGCCGGTTCGGGGACAGTCGGCACGGGGGCGGTTGGCGTGGCCTCCCAGACCTCCGCGATCACGGGCACCGTCGGCGTCGGAGGCGCCTCCTCCATGCCGGCGGCGGTAGCCGGGTAGGGTTCCACCAGCGGAGGAGCCGGCGTTGGAACGGCGGCTGGGAACGCATCGGGCGCGGTCTCGATGGGCGGTTGGGCGGCGGACAGGTCCGGCGGCGTGGGGGGAAGCTGCGGATCCGGCGGGGGCGGGGGCGGGGACAAGGGCACGGAAGCCGGATCGGGCTCCGGGTCCGCCGCGTTGGGCCAAGTGTCTTCAGTCGTCGACTGACTGGTCACGGGAACAACTCCGTCTTGAGTGGTTGGGTATCTCGGCCTCAATGTGAATGTGGGTGCAGAACAGGATTCGGAGGGTTCAATTCTTAATACATCGCAACAATTCTCGCATGCCCGGGCATGCCCCACCTACTTCGCCGCGCAGCCCCGACTACAGCGAAACTTCGGTGGCGAATCCGCCAATTGTTGGGTTATAATTGCATTATACCATCCTTGTCAAGTCCCTTGTGTTCACGCGCCGCGACGGGTCGAATGATGGGCATGCGGCGTGTGCGTTCAGCGGGGATCCTTGCCGAATGCATGCCGTGGAGGGCCACGGAGGTGTGATGTCGATCGAGCCCGGCGCTCTGCTGGACGACCACTACCGTCTCGAGCACTTGCTCGGCCGCGGCGGCATGGCCGAGGTGTACCTGGGCCGGGATGTCCGGACTGGCCAGGCCTGTGCCGTTAAGGTTTATCGGGTGGATCACCACCAGGACGCGGCCGCGCTCGCCGATGCCCAGGCCCGCTGCATGGCGGAAGCCGAGGCGCTGCGTGAGATCGACCATCCCGGCGTCCCGCGGATCCTCGACCAGCTCGTCGAGAACGGGTCGCCGTGCATCGTCATGGAGCACGTCGAAGGCGAGACCCTCTTCCAACGCCTCAAGCGGAACGGCGGGCCGCTGCCCGAGGCTTCGGTGGCCGGCTGGGCGTGTCAGGTGCTGGATGCGCTCGAAGCGCTGCACGGCCATCGACCGCACCCCATCATCCACCGCGACATCAAGCCGTCGAACATCGTCATCACGCCCGACGACCGAGCCAAGCTGATCGATCTGGGGATCACGCTCCGCGGCGACGGCGGCCGCCCCGGAGCGCGCCAGCCCAGCACCGGGCTCGCGACCATCCCCTACGCGCCGCCCGAGCAGATCCGCCCCGGCAACGGCGGCGTCGATCCTCGCTCCGACCTCTTCGCGCTGGGCGCCACCCTCTACCAGGCCCTGACCGACCGCCTCCCCATCGACGCGATCCGGCGCGCGGCGGATCCGTCGGCCTGGGTGGCCCCGGGCAGCGACAACCCGCTGCTCTCGGCGGAGATGGAGGCGGTCATCCTGCGGGCCATGGCGCTCGACGTCGACGCGCGGTTCCAGTCCGCCGCCGAGATGCGCGCGGCGATCGAGGCATGCGCCAGCCCCGCCCAACACCCGCTGCCGGCC
>CAYQBA010000155.1:0-11024 GCA_964415605.1 uncultured Anaerolineales bacterium
ATCGCCGACGTGTTCGTGGTGTGGGCCAAGGACGACGCGGGGGACATCCGCGGCTTCGTCCTCGAGAAGGGGATGCCCGGGCTGTCCGGCCCCAAGATCGACGGCAAGTTCTCGCTGCGGGCGAGCAGCACCGGCATGATCGTGATGGAAGACGTCTTCGCGCCGGACGAGCAGCTCCTGCCGGAGGTGTCGGGCCTGCGCGGCCCGTTCAGCTGCCTCAACAAGGCCCGCTACGGCATCGCGTGGGGCACGCTCGGCGCGGCCGAGTTCTGCTGGCACGCCGCGCGGCAGTACACGCTCGACCGCCTGCAGTTCGGCCGGCCGCTGGCCGCCACGCAGCTCATCCAGAAGAAGCTGGCCGACATGCAGACCGAGATCACGCTCGGCCTCGAGGCGTGCCTGCGCGTCGGCCGGCTGATGGACGACGGTCGGGCAACGCCCGAGATGGTGTCGCTGATCAAGCGCAACTCGTGCGGCAAGGCGCTCGACATCGCCCGCGTGGCGCGCGACATGCACGGCGCCAACGGCGTGTCGGACGAGTATCACGTCATCCGGCACATGCTCAACCTCGAGGCCGTCAACACCTACGAGGGCACGCACGACATCCACGCGCTGATCCTGGGCCGGGCACAGACCGGCATCCAGGCGTTCACCGCGTCGTAGTCGGAGGACCGGGAGCGTCGTGCGGCCCCCCCGGCCCCGCGCACCGGCCGGCCGACCCGCTCGGGAGGGCCGAGGAATGCCGTCGACCGACATCGGGCGCTGGCTCATCATCGTTGGGCTTGGGATCGCCGCCACGGGCGTGTACCTGCGCCTCGGCGGGCGCTTCCCGCCGCTCTTCCACCTGCCGGGCGACCTCGTGATCACGCGCGGACCGGCGACGATCTACGTCCCGATCACGACGATGATCGTTGTCAGCGTCGCCGTCACGCTGCTCCTGCGGCTCTTTGCCGCGGGGGGATCGCGGTAGCCCGATGCGTCCTGGCGGGGGTGCGCGGGGGCTTCGGGCCCGCGACGTGGTCGCCGTGGCCGCGGCCGTGCTCGCCTGCCTCGGCCCCGCGCCAGCGGCGCTCGCCGGCCGGGCGGCCGTCGGCGAGGCGGCGATCGGCGCCGCCGAGCCCCCCGGTCCAGGCCGTCCCGGCCCCGATGCTCCCGCCGCCTGTCGGCTGCGGCCGGCGAAGACGGCCTCGCCCGCGCGGATCACGCTCGGCGACACCGTCAGCGTGACCTTGCGGCTCACCGGAACCTGCGACACGGTGCAGCGGGCCCGGTCGGACATCATGCTGGTCGTCGACGAGTCGGGCTCGATGGCGGGCGCCAAGCTCGCCGCCGCCCGGGCGGCGGCCGCGGCGTTCGTCGACGGCGTCGACCTCGCGTTCGACCAGGTCGGCTTGGTCGGCTTCGCATCCGAGGCGCGGCTCGCCGTCGGGCTGACCACGGACCGGGCCCGGATCGCCGCCGCGATCGACTCCCTGGCTCCCGACGGCGGCACCAACATCTCGGCCGGTGTCGACGAGGCGCGGCACGTGTACAAGAACCCCGGCCATCGGGCTGGCGCGACCAGGGTGATCGTCGTGATGACCGACGGGCAGAACACCGGCGGCCCGGCCGTGGCGATCTCGGCGGCGCGATATGCCAAGGCCGAGGGGGCGCGCCTATTCACCATCGGCTTCGGGGCCGACGCCGATATGTTGACGCTGACGCGCATGGCATCCAACAGCGGCGATGCATTCGCGGCGCCGACGGCCGCGGACCTCGCGCGCATCTACGCCGCGATCGCCGATCGCGTGTCCGGCAGCACGCTCTTCACCCGCCTCGTCGTCACCGACACCCTGTCGACTGACATGCGCTACGCCGATGCCAGCGGCCGGCCGTGGCCCGACCGCAGCGGGCTGACGATGGTGTGGGATCTGTCGTTCGTCCAGCCGGGCGGCGCCGAGATCCGTTTCGGCGTCGTGCCGCAGACCACGGGCCGGCTGCGCGTCAGCGACCGCGCCGTCGCCCGCGGCGCCAGCCCCGACGGCGTGACGGCCGACGCTGTCTTTCCGGATGTGTTCGTCGATGTGCTGCCGCCGCCCGCGCCCACCCCCACACCCGGTCCGGCGTGCGTCTGCGGCGTCGTCCGCCGCCGCGTGCCGCCCGCCGTGATCGCCCACGCCGTGGCCAACCCGGGGCGCTACCTCGGCTGGCAGGCGCCGCTCGACCCCGGCAAGCCGCCGGGACCAGGCAATCCCCCGCGGACGTGCCTGACGCTCCAGAACCCGGCGGTCGACTACCACCCGCAGTTCAACTCGCCGACCTGGCGTGTGGGCTGCCCGTGAGGCCGTGGTCCGGGGGGTCACGCAGCACGTGCCGCACCGATCGTGACGCCCCGTCTGGAGGTCAGATGATGCCAGCGCCCCGAGCCCAGTCGTCGCGCATGGGTGACCCCTTGGGCCATCGTGCCCGCTGCCGCCGGTGGCCGTGGTCCGACGTGTCCCGACCTCGCCCGCACCGCTGCCTCGCGCTCGTCGCGGCCGCGCTCCCGGCGCTCATCCCCGCTGCCGCCGCCGGGCAGCCGCGGGCCGCGGTGTACGCGCTGGTCGATCGCTGGTCCGGCC
The DNA here is from genome assembly GCA_964415605.1 of uncultured Anaerolineales bacterium. Lineage (GTDB taxonomy): Bacteria > Chloroflexota > Anaerolineae > Epilineales > Epilineaceae > UCB3. The sequence goes on from CAYQBA010000155.1 coordinate 2,601, forward strand.
CCTCGTCCGAGGACTTCGTCGAACGCCTGCCGTGGCCCGACGGGCACCTGACGGGCGGGCTCGGCGTGCACCGCACCGGCGGCGGGCTCGTGGCGGTCGACCGGACCGACCGGGCGGTGCGCCTCTACGACGCGAGCGGCCAAGCCAGCGGCGTGATCCTCGGGCCCGCCGGCGGCAGCCCGGACCGGTTCGTCGACCCCTTCGATGCCGAGCCGCTGCCCGACGGCAAGATCGCCGTCAGCGATGCCGGCGCCAACCGGGTGGTCATCGTCAACCCGGACGGCACGCTGGTCCGCGAGTGGGCGGTAGCGGGCCCGCGCGGGATGGCCGTGGTCCAGCGCACCGGCGCCACGACGATCTACGTGGTCTCGGCCGACCGCCGCGAGATCGAAGCCTATGGCCTCAACGGGCGCCCGACGGGCGACGACATCGACGTCGGCCGGGCCGGCCCGGCGCCGGCGGACGTGGCCTTCCGCGGCGACGTGCGCAGCAACGGCACCCGCCCGCCGTGGAAGGCCAGGTTCTGGGTCGCCGACCCGGTGCGCGGCGCCCTCATGGCCATCGCCCAGGGCGGCGGCGGCATCCCCGAGCAAACGGTCGAGGCCGAGCGCGCCCAGGCGGTGGGGGCTTTCCGGACGGACTGGGTGAGCGTGCCGCAGGACGCCAACCTCCTCTCGGCCTTTGGCGGGGCGCCGGTGCGGGGCGTGTTCCCGCTGCAGCCGCTGCAGGCGGGCCGGCCGCTGCAGGTGCCGTTCGAGAGCGTCTCGGGCGTCGACGTCGGCACCGACGGGACGATATTCGCGGCGGTGGCGCCGTACGGGATCGTCCGGATGGGGAAGGCGCAGGACTTTGCGGCGCGCGCCGAGGCCTTCTTCAGCTTCATGGCCGCGCCGCAGCGCATCGCCGTCGGCGAGCGCGCGCTCGTCGTCGACGACACCGTCGAACCGCGTGTCTGGTCGCGCCAGGGCGACGCGCTCGGGCGGGTGACGACGCTGCTCGACTGTCTGGCCGCTCAACGCGGGCCCTCCATCGGCTGCCAGCCGACCGACGTCGCCGCCAGCGGCGACCGCTACTACGCCCTCTCGCCGGCGGGCATCCTGTACGCGGTCGACGTCGACGGCCTGCGCTATGCCGCCAGCGGGGTCGGTGGCCAGGGCGGGCCGCAGCCGTCGTGGCAGGCGATCGCCGCGTGGGGCGACCGCGTGGCGGGGCTCGATCTCGACGGGCAGGAGGTTCGCGTCTTCGACGCGGCGTTCCGCGAGCAGGCGCGCTGGTCTTATGCCGCCGGCAGCTTCAAGGGCATGATGGACTTGGCCCTGTCGGCCGATCGTGTCTACCTCGTCAACCAGCAGTCCTCGACGCTCGAGGTCTGGACGACGACCGGTGCCTTCGTCGCCGCGGTCCGCATCGCCAGCGGTCCGGTGCGCGCGGCCGCCGGGCCGGATGGGACGGCGTTCGTCCTGACCGGCGCGGGCTGGGTGTTCATGTACGACCGCGACGGCGCCCCGTTGGGCGCCTGGCCGGCCGGGCTGCCCAAGGATCGCCCTGCCGACCTGGCGGTGGACGCCGCCGGGCGCGTCTACGTCGCCGACTCGGCCGGCGCCGTCCGTGTCTACGCGCCGGACCCGGACGCGGCGGCGCAGCTCCCGCCGCCCGTCAGCGACAACGCCTGCGCCGCCGTGCGCGACAAGGCGGCCGCCCCGCGCGAGATCTGGATCGGCGAGACCGTCGAGGTCCAGCTCCGCGTGGACGGCGAGTGCCCGGTGGAGCGCCGGACGGCCGACGTGGTGCTGACCATCGATCGCTCGGGCTCGATGGCCGGCGCCAAGCTCGCCGCGGCGCAGGAAGCCGGGATCACGTTCGTGGCGCTCGGCGACCCGCTCTTGACGCGTGTCGGCCTCGTGGGGTTCAGCTCGACGGCCGAGGTCGTCCGCGGTCTGTCCAACGACCCTCGCGACATGATCGGCGCCATCCGCGGCCTGGCGCAGGGCGGCGGCACCGACCTCGTCGCCGCGTTCCGCGTGTCGCTCGAGACGCTGCTCGCCGACCGGAGCCGGCCCGAAGCCGGCCGCGTCATCGTCCTCATGACCGACGGCCAGCACACGGGAGGCACCGACATCGGCCAGATGCCGGGGCTGGTGGCCGCTGCCCGAGCCGCCGGCGTCCGCGTCTTCACGATCGGGCTCGGGGCCGACGTCGACGAGGCGCTCCTGAAGTCGATTGCGGCGGACCCGTCGCACTACTACTTCAGCCCCAACGTGTCGGAGCTGCGCGGCATCTACATCCAGATCGCACGCCGCATCGAGGCCACCCACCTCTTCGCCTCGGGCACGCTGGTCGACATCCTGCCCGGCAACATGGCGTTCGTGCCCGGCAGCGGCGTGCCGCTCGAGCCAGACGTCAGCCCCGATGGCCGCACGCTGACGTGGCCGCTCGGCGCCGTCCTCGAGCCGGGGTTCCTGCTTGCCTACCGGGTCCGGCCGGCCGAGGTCGGCTACTGGCCCACCAACGTCGAGGCCGCTCTGGACTACGTCGACGGGCTGGGCCATGCCGGGCGCCTGGTCTTCCCGATCCCGCATGTCCGCGTGCTGGGTCCGACGCCGACCCCGACGGTCACGCCGACGCCATCGCACACCCCGACGCCGACGCCATCGCCGACGCCGACCGCGACGGCCACGCCCAGCCCGACGGCGACGGCGAGCGCGACGCCGACGGCCGCGCCGACGCCGACGCCCCCGGTGTGGCGCGCGTGGCTGCCCCTGGCCGTGCGCGAGGCGTGCGACGCCACCCGGCTGCACATCGTGCTGGTGCTCGACGCCTCGAGCAGCATGGCCGAACCGTTCCGCGCCGGCGAGCGCCCGAAGATCGACGCCCTGCGCGAGGCCGTGGCGGCCTTCCTGAACGGGTCGAACCTGGCGCGCGACCGGGTGACGCTGGTCGCCTTCAGCGGCGACGCCGCGGTCGCGGCCGCGGGGTCGGACCGCGGCGTGTTGGCGCGCGCTCTGGCGGCGCTGGCGCTGGCGCCGGGCACGCGCATCGACCGCGGGCTGGACGTGGCGCGCGGCGCCGTCGCGGCCGGCCAGCCCGGTGAGCGGGCCATCGTGGTCCTCCTGTCGGATGGCGCCCCCACCGCTGGCACGCGCGCTGCGGTCCTGGCGGCGGCCGGCGCGCTCCGGGCCAGCGGCGCCACGCTGTACACCGTCGCGGTCGGCGAGGGCGCCGACCGTGCGCTGCTGGCCGAGATCGCCGCGGTCCCGGCCCGCGCGCTCGTGGCGACCGATGCCGCGACGCTGGTGGACTTGTACGCGCGGGTGGCGGCGGCCATCGCGCCGTGCGTGCCGAGCTGGGCGGCGGAGCCGTGAGCCGCATGGCGCGCGGGGCATCCGACGACCCGCGGCCGGACGCGGGTCGACCTGACCCCGACGCCTTCCGATCGCCGCGCGGCCCATGACCGCCGCCGGCGCAACATCCCAGGAGCCGCCTGTGCTTGCGCTGCCCACCGAACCGTTCCCGGCGCTTGTTCTCGAGAAGCCGGGCGACGCCGCCGTGGCGGTCTTCCGCGACCTGACGATCGACGACTTGCCGCCCGGCGACGTCGTCATCGAGGTCGCGTACTCCAGCCTGAACTACAAGGACGGCCTCGCGGTCACGGACCGCGGCCGGATCGTCAAGGGCTACCCGATCGTGCCCGGCATCGACCTCGCCGGCACCGTCGTCCAGTCCGCGGCGCCGGGCGTCCGGCCTGGCGACTCGGCGATCGTTACGGGCCGCGGCATCGGCGAGGAGCATTGGGGCGGCTACAGCCGGTACGCCCGCGTGCAAGCGGAGTGGATCGTCCGACCGCCGGCTGGGCTGTCGTTGCTGGACGCGATGACGATCGGCACGGCCGGCTACACCGCGATGCTGGCGGTGATGACGCTCGAGGACCACGGCGTCGCCCCCGGAGATGGCGAGGTCGTGGTCACCGGCGCGGCCGGCGGCGTCGGCAGCTTCGGCGTGGCGCTGGCCGCCGCCGCGGGCCATCGGGTGGTCGCGTCCACCGGGCGTGCCACGCTGTCGGACTATCTCATGGCCCTGGGCGCCGCCGAGCTGATCCCGCGCGACGCGCTGGCCGCGCCGTCGCGCCGGCCGCTCGAGTCGGCGCTCTGGTCGGGTGCCGTGGACACCGTGGGCGGCACGACGCTGGCCAGCGTGATCGCCACGATGCGCCGGCACGGCACCATCGCGGCGTGCGGGCTAGCCGGCGGCGCCGAGCTGCACACCACGGTCTACCCGTTCATCCTGCGCGGCGTCAACTTGATGGGCATCGACAGCAACTACTGCCCGGCCGACCGGCGGCAGCGGGCGTGGGACCGGCTCGCGCGCGACCTTGCGCCGGCCACGCTGGCCAGCGTGCGCCAGGCGGTCATCCCGCTGGCGGACGTGCCGCGCTGGGCCGAGGCGATCCTGGCCGGGGCGGTTCGCGGGCGCGTGGTCGTGGCGCTGGCGACAGGGTAGTCGCGACGGCTGACGCCTCGACGCGCTGGGGCCGGTCATCTCGCGGGGCTCTCCGGGTTCGCCCTGCGCCTGGATCCCTCGGCTCGACCGCGGCTTGGGTCGCCAGAATCGCTTCCCCTGCCCCGCGCCGGTATCATTGGCAACTTATCCGCCGACCACGTGCCCGCGCGACCCCCGGGCGCCCACCGTGCCCGCCGTCGCGCGATCATCCGGAGCCGACGATGTTCGACCCGCTTCCCGGGAAGCTGGACTTCCCGCAGCTCGAGAAGGACGTGCTGACGTTCTGGAAGGAACGCGGCATCTTCCACGCCTCGCTGGCGCGCCGCCGCGGCGCGCCGCGCTTCGTGTTCTACGAGGGCCCGCCCACGGCCAACGGCATGCCGCACCCCGGGCACTGCCTGACCCGGGCCATGAAGGACATCTTCCCGCGCTATCGCACCATGTGCGGCTGCCTCGTCGAGCGCAAGGCCGGCTGGGACACCCACGGCCTGCCCGTCGAGGTCGAGGTCTCCAAAGAGCTGGGCATCCACACCAAGGCCGAGATCGAGGCCTACGGGATGGAGCCCTTCATCCGCAAGTGCATCGAGAGCGTGTTCCGCTATACGCGCGAATGGGAGGAGATGACCGAGCGGCTCGGCTTCTGGGTCGACCTCGACGACGCCTACGTCACCTACAGCGAGCGCTACGTCGAGAGCGTGTGGTGGTCGCTGAAGACGCTGTTCGAGCGCGGCCTGCTCTACCAGGGCCACAAGATCGTCTGGTGGTGGCCGCAGGGCGGCACCGCCCTTTCGGCGGGCGAGGTCGGCGAAGGCTACCGTCAGGTCGACGATCCGAGCGTATACGTGCGCTTCCCGCTCCGCGACGAGCCCGGGGCGAGCCTGCTGGTGTGGACGACGACGCCGTGGACGCTGATCAGCAACCACTTCGCGGCCGTGCACCCCGACCTGATGTACGCGCGCGCCCGCGACACCGAGACGGGCGAGGCGCTGTACATCGCCGCGGACCTCGTCGCCGACATTGCCGCGAAGGCCGGGCGGACGCTCGCGGTCGAGGCGACCGTGCGCGGCGCCGACCTCGTCGGACGCCCGTACACTCCGCCGTTCGACGGCTACTACCGTGACCTGGGCGACCAGTCCGCGCCGCTCCAGGGCGGGGGAACGGCCACGGTTGGCTGGCGGGTGCTGGCGGCGGACTTCGTCACCACGGACAGCGGTACCGGCCTCGTGCACGAGGCGCCGGCATTCGGCGAAGTCGACTTCGACCTATTCCAGGCCGAGCGGCGGCGCTTCGCGGATCCCGAGGCCGTACCGCTCCTGTGCGCCGTGGCGCCCGACGGCACGTTCACCGACGCGGCGGGGCCGGCGTACGCTGGCCGGAACATCAAGGCGGCCGACCGCGACATCACGCGCGAGCTGCGTGACCGCGGCCTCCTGTTCCACCGCGAGACCATCCGGCACGACTACCCGTTCTGCCCGCGCGCGCCCGAGGACCCGCTCATCCAGTACGCCCGCGCCAGCTGGTTCGTCCGCACCAGCCGGTTCAAGGACGCCTTCCTGGCCAACAACGCCCGGGTCAACTGGCTGCCGGAGCACATCCGCGACGGCCGGTTCGGCGACTTCCTGCGCAACAACGTCGACTGGGCGCTGTCGCGCGAGCGCTATTGGGGCACGCCGCTGCCGATCTGGCGCTGCGAGGCCACCGGCCACATGGAGGCCGTCGACTCCTACGCCGAGCTGCTCGCCAAGCCCGGCGTCGACGGCACCGGCGCGTGGGACGCGGCCAAGGCCGCCGACCCGAGCCTGCCCGACGACCTGCGCATCCACCGGCCGTACGTCGACGCCATCACGTACGACAGCCCGCGCCAGCCCGGGGCGCGCATGCGGCGCGTGCCCGAGGTCATCGACTGCTGGTGGGATGCCGGCAGCATGCCGTTCGCCCAGTGGGGCTACCCGCATGTCCCGGGCAGCCACGCGCGCCTGGCCGAGCGGTTCCCGGCGGACTTCATCAGCGAGGCCATCGACCAGACCCGCGGCTGGTTTTACGGGCTGCTGTCGATCAGCACCCTGCTCTTCGGCGAAGGCTCGTCCGAGGCCGAGCGGGCCGGCGCGGCGCCGGGCGTGCCGCCCTTCCCGTACCGCACGTGCATCGTGCTGGGGCACATGCTCGGCGAAGACGGCCTTAAGATGAGCAAGCGCACGCGCAACTACCGCGAGCCGGCCTACGTGTTCGACACGCTCGGCGCCGACGCCATGCGGTGGTACTTCTTCAGCGCCCAGCCGCCGTGGACGTCGGTGCGCTTCCAGGAGGCCGCCATCCGCGACGCGCAGCGCGAGTTCCTCGTGCGGCTCTACAACGTCTTCAGCTTCTTCAACATCTACGCCGGCATCGACGGCTTCGACCCCGGGCTGGCTGAAGGCGGCGCGCCCACCGGCTACCGGCCGCCCGCCGAGCGCGCCGAGCTCGACCGCTGGATCACCAGCGAGCTGCACCGGACGGTGGCCGCCGTGCGCGCCAGCATGGACCGCTTCGAGAACCACCCGGCCGCGGGGCGGTTGAACGCGTTCGTCGACGCGCTCTCGAACTGGTACGTCCGCCGCTCGCGCGACCGGTTCTGGACCGACGACAAGGGCCCCGACAAGTGGGATGCCTACAACACGCTGTACGAGGTCCTCGTCGCCACGGCGAAGCTCGTCGCGCCGTTCACCCCGTTCCTGGCCGACGTGATCTACCGCAACCTGGTCGCCGGCCCGGCCGCCCGCGCCGGAAGGACCGACGTGCCGGAGAGCGTCCACCTGTGCGACTACCCCGAGGCGGACGCGGCCGGCGTCGACGACGACCTCTCGGCACGGATGGACCTCGTGCGACAAGTCGTGTCGTTGGGGCACAGCGCGCGCGCCGACGCCGGCATCAAGGTCCGCCAGCCGCTGGCCCAGGCCGAGGTCATCCTGCCGCGGCCCGAGCACGCGGCGGCGCTCGCGCGGCACGCCGATCTGATCGCCGACGAGGTCAACGTGAAGGCCGTGGCGTTTACCGCCGATGGCGACGCCTACGTCCAGTACGACGTGCGGCCGGACTTCAAGCGGCTCGGCCCGCGGCTCGGCCCGCGCCTCCCGCGGCTGCAGGCGGCGCTGCGGACGGTGGACGCGGCCGCCGCCCGCCGGGATCTCGCCGAGGCGGGCCGGCTGGCGGTGACGGTGGATGGCGAGACCATCGAGCTGACGGCCGACGAGGTCGACGTGCGGGTCCAGGCGCGCCCGGGCTGGGCGGCGGCCCAAGGCCGGGCCGGGGTCGTGGTGCTGAGCACCGACGTCACGCCGGCGCTGCGCGAAGAGGGCTTGGTGCGCGAGATCGTCGCGCACGTCCAGGCGGCGCGCAAGGCGGCGAACCTCGACTACGTCGCGCGCGTCCGGCTGGCGCTGGACGGGCCGGAGTCAGTCCTGTCGGTCGCCGACCGCCACGCGGCGGTCATCCAGCGCGAGTGTCTCGTCGTCGCCATCGACCGCGGGGTCGACGGCGTGGCGAATGTGCGCGAGGCCGCGGTCGACGGCGCGTCGATCCGGCTGGCCGTCACGGCCATCGGGTAACGGCACAAGGAGGGTTCACCCCATGCAGTCCAAGTCATCGCTGGCGCAGCTCACGGGCTGCGCGCTCGGCTTGGCGGCGCTCGTCGCCGCCGCGGCGCTGCTCATCTTCGCGTTCGTCTTCGCCGGACTCATCCGCCCGGATTGGATGACCGCGCCCGGCGGGGTGGCGGACCTCCTGCCGGGACGCGGGGGGACGGCGACGCCGTTGCCCGCGGCCGTGCCGCCGGGCGTGACGTCGGTGGCGACGTCGACGATCCCGGTGCTGCCGGCAGGCGGCGACGCGGCGGGTCGAGCGGTCGCGACCGCCGCCCGGGTTGGCCCGGCGCGCGGCACGCCGACGGCG
>CAYQBA010000156.1:0-10973 GCA_964415605.1 uncultured Anaerolineales bacterium
GGCGGCGACGGCGGGGAGCCCGCCACCGCGACGGGGGCTCTGGCGGCGCCCCTCGCCACGCCGCTCGCGGCGGCCGAGCTGCGGGCGCGCCTGGCGGACGCGCCGCCCGTGCTGGCGCATGGGATGCTGGTGGCGTTCGTCGCCGGTCACGCGTCCCGCGTGCTGAGCCTGCCGGCGGACGAAGCCATCGACCCGCGCCGCCCGCTGCATGATCTGGGGCTGGACTCGCTGATGGCGGTCGAGCTGCGCAATCGCCTTGCCGTCGGCCTGGCGCTGGCGCAGCCGTTGCCGGCCACCGTCGTCCTGGACCACCCGACGCTGGACGCGCTGGCCGCGCGCCTGGCACGCGAGCTGCCGATGGCCCGCGCCCCGGTGTCGCCCGCGCCGGGCCGCGCCGCCCCGGCGGACGCCGCAGCCTCGTCCGCCGGCGATCTCGTCGCCGCGATCGCCGCGCTCAGCGACGACGAGGTCGATCGGATGCTCGGCAACGGGAGGGGCTCATGAAGCAGATGATAGGGGATGACCATGTCGACGACCGTTGAGCGCCTGCGGTCGCTGTCGCCCGATCGGCTGGCGCTCCTCGCGGCCGAGCTGCAGGCGCGGCTCGAAGCGGTCGAGCGGCTACGCTCGGCGCCGATCGCGGTGGTGGGCATCGGGTGCCGGTTCCCGGGCGGCGCCCGGGACACCGAGGGCTTCTGGCGGCTCCTGCGGGGCGGCGGCGACGCCATCTCGCCCGTCCCGGCCGATCGCTGGGACGTCGACGCCTACTTCGATCCGGACCCCGACGCGCCGGGCCGGATGAGCACGCGCTGGGGCGGCTTCATCGACGATGTCGACACGTTCGATGCCGAGCACTTCGGCATCGCCCCGCGCGAGGCGGAGGGCATGGACCCCCAGCAGCGGCTGCTGCTCGAGGTGGCGTGGGAGGCGCTCGAGCGCGCCGGGCAGGCGCCGGAGCGGCTCATGGACAGCCGGACCGGGGTCTTCGTCGGCATTTCCGGGTGGGACTACTACCACGTGTGCAAGGCCGCCGCGGGCGATGCGGGATTGGGCGCCTACGCGGCGTCCGGTGCGGCCCACAGCGTTGCCGCCGGGCGGCTGTCGTACGTGCTCGGCCTGCGCGGGCCGAACGTGGCCGTCGACACGGCCTGCTCGTCGTCGCTCGTGGCCGTCCACATGGCCGTCCAGAGCTTGCGGCGCGGCGAGTGCGACCTGGCGCTGGCTGGCGGCGTCAACGCCATCCTCGCCCCGGACACGACCATCGCGCTTTCGAAGATGCGCATGATGGCCCCCGACGGGCGCTGCAAGGCGTTCGACGCCGGCGCCGATGGCTTCGTCCGCGGCGAGGGCTGCGGCGTGGTCGTGCTGCGGCGGATGGCGGATGCGCTCGCCCGCCGCGATCCGATCGTCGCCGTCCTCCGCGGCAGCGCGATCAACCACGACGGCCGCAGCCATGGTCTGACGGCGCCCAACGGCCCGGCCCAGGTCGATGTCCTGCGCGCCGCCCTCGCCGACGCGGGTGTCGCGCCGGCCACCGTCGGCTTCGTCGAAGCGCACGGGACCGGCACCGCCCTGGGCGATCCCATCGAGCTGCAGGCGCTGGGCGAGGTCTACGGACCCGAGCGCGACCGGCCCCTCGTGGTCGGATCGGTCAAGGCCAACATCGGCCACCTCGAGTCGGCCGCCGGCATCGCGGGTCTGATCAAGGCCGTCCTGGCCGTCTGCCAAGGCGAGATTCCTCCCCAACTGCACCTGCGGACGCCCAACCCACACATCCCGTGGCATCGCCTGGCCGTCTCGGTCCCGACGGAAGTCACACCCTGGCCGGCGGGGGACGCGCCGCGGCGGGCGGCCGTCAGCGCGTTCGGGTTCAGCGGGACGAACGCCCACGTCATCCTCGAAGCCGCGCCGATGACGGAGACGGAAGCGGAGGTGATGGCGACCGCGACCGAAGTCGGGGGCGCGGACCGCCCGCGGCACCTCTTCACCCTCTCCGCCCGGACCGAGCCGGCTCTGCGCGCGCTCGCCGGGCGCTTCGCGGCGCACCCGGGCACGGCCGAGGCGCCGCTGGCGGACGTGTGCTTCACCGCCGCCGCCGGCCGGTCGCATCTCGGCCGGCGCCTGGCGATCGAGGTCCAGTCGCCCGCGGCGCTGCGGGGCGCGCTGCAGGCGTTCGCGGCGGGCGAGGAGCCGCCGGGGCTGCGCCGAGGCGTCGTCACGGCGGCCCGGGCGCCGAAGGTCGCGTTCCTCTTCACCGGGCAAGGCGCGCAGTACGGCGGGATGGGTCGACAACTGTACGCCACCCAGCCGACCTTCCGGAACGCCATCGATCGGTGCGAGGCGCTGCTGCGGCCGCATCTCGATCGGCCGCTGACGGCGGTGCTGTTCGCCGCGCCGGGCGATCCGGCAGCGACCGCCGCCCTGGACGACACGACCTACACCCAGGCGGCCCTGTTCGCCATCGGCTACGGGCTGGCCGAGCTGTGGCGGTCGTGGAGCGTGGCGCCGGCCTGGGTGATGGGCCACAGCGTCGGCGAGCTCACGGCGGCCTGCGCGGCGGGCTACATCGGCCTGGAGGACGGCGTGCGCCTGATCGCCGCGCGCGGGCGGCTGATGGGCGCCCTCCCGCCGGGCGGCGCGATGGCCGCCGTCCTGGCCGACGCCGGCCCGGTCCGCGCCGCCCTCAGCCCCTTCGACGGCCGCGTTGCGATCGCCGCCCACAACGGCCCCGACAACGTCGTCGTCTCGGGCCTGTCGGCGGACGTCGACGCCGTCGTGGCCGACCTGGCCGGCCGCGGCATCCAGGCCCGCCGCCTGAACGTCTCGCACGCCTTCCACTCGCCGCTGATGGATCCGATGCTCGATGCCTGGACCGCCGCCGCGGCGGGGATTGCAGCGGGCGCGCCGGTGGCCGGGCTGGTCTCCAACGTCACCGGCCGGCCGGCCGCCGCGGCTGAGCTGGTCGACCCGGGCTACTGGCGGCGGCACGCCCGCGAGCCCGTCCGCTTTGCCGACGGCATGCGGGCGCTGCGCGACCAGGGCTGCGACGTCTTCGTCGAGATCGGTCCCAATCCGGTGCTGCTGGGCATGGCCGGGCGCTGCGTCCCGGACGAGGCCGTGGCGTGGCTGCCGTCGCTGCGGCGCGGCCGCGACGATTGGGCGACCCTGCTCGACAGCCTGGCCGAGCTGTACGTCCGCGGCGCGCCGATCGACTGGGAAGGGTTCGACCGCGACTACGGCCGCCGGCGGACCGTCCTGCCGACCTATCCGTTCGAGCGCGAGCGCCACTGGGTGGAGGCGGCCCCGTTCCGGCCGGCCTCGTACCCGCCGGGCGGCGCCGAGGGCAGCCGGGGCGCCGAGGCCGGCGCTGGGCGCCCTTCGACCGCGTCAGGGACCACCGAGCGTGGGACCCGGGCGGCCGCGCTGCTCCATCAGGTCGTATGGCGGCGGCACGCGGGGCTGCGGTGGGTGGACGAGATCGAGGATGGCGCTCGATCGCCGGAGGCATCGCGCGCGAACGGGGCGCATGCCGACCCCCGCCCCGTCCGGACGCCCGCGTCGGCGGCGGTCGCCGCGGGCCTGGCGGCCCGGATCGAGCCGCTCAGGGCCGAGAACCACCTCGACCGGCACGACGCGCTGCTGGCGGATCTCGACGCCCTGGCGCTCGCTTACAGCGTCGATGCACTCCGCGCGCTGGGATGGGACTTCGCGGCCGGCGAGGCGATGACGGCGCCGGCGCTGGCCGCGCGGCTCGGCGTCGCCGACCGCCACCAGCGGCTCTTCGGCCGCCTGCTGGCCATCCTGGCCGAGGAGGGTCATCTCGAAGACGGGCCCTCGGGCTGGCAGGTGAGCCGCGTCCCGCCGGCGGTCGACCCCGACGCCCTCCTCCGATCGGTCGCGGCGGCGTTCCCGGCGGCATCGGTCGAGCTGACGCTGCTCGGGCGCTGCGGCGGGCGCCTGGCCGAGGTCCTGCGCGGCGCCGTCGATCCGCTGGAGGTGCTCTTCCCGGGCGGCTCGCTGGACGAGGCGGAGCAGCTCTACCAGGATGCGCCCGCCGCCCGCACGTTCAACACGCTGGTGGCCGAGGCGGTGGCGGACCTGGCCGCGTCGTGGCCGGCCGGCCGCCCGCTGCGTATCCTGGAGATCGGCGCCGGAACAGGCGGCACGACGGCACGGGTGCTCGACGCGCTGCCGGCCGGCGGCACGGCCTACACGTTCACCGACGTGTCGCCCGTCTTCGCGGCGCACGCCGCCATCAAGTTCGCGGGCTGCCCGTTCATCACCTTCCGCACGCTCGACATCGCCCGCGATCCGGTCGACCAGGGCTTCGCGGCGGGATCCTACGACTTCGTCATCGCCGCCAACGTGCTGCACGCGACACCCCATCTCCGCCGGTCGTTGGCCCACGTCCGGTCGCTCCTGGCGCCCGACGGCCGGCTCATCCTCCTGGAGGCGACGCGGCCGACCCGTTTCGGCGACCTGACCGTCGGGCTGACCGCCGGCTGGTGGTCGTTTGCCGACCCCGACGTGCGGCCGGACTACGCGCTGCTGTCGCGGGCGCGCTGGCTGGCGCTGCTGGCGGAGGCGGGGTTCGAGGACGCGGCCGCGGTCCCGGCTGACGCCGAAGGCGTGCTCGCGGAACAGGCCGTGATCCTCGCCCGCCGATCGGCCGGTCCGGACGCCGGCGCCGACGCCAACGCGCGCGCTGCATCCGGCACGTGGCTCGTCCTGGCCGACCGGGGCGGCCTGGGCGAGCGGCTGGCGGCCCGGCTGCGGGGGGCCGGCGGCGCCCGATGCGTCGTCGCCGTCGACGGTCCGTCGTTCGCCGCGACCGGCGCCGATGCGTACACGGTCGACCCGGGCTCGGGCACGGACTTCGCGCGGCTGGTCCAATCGGCGGTCGCGCCGGGGTTGCTGCCGCTGGCGGGCGTGGTCTATCTCTGGGGCATGGACGCGGTCGTGTCCGACGCCGATCCGTCCGGCGCGTTGATCGACGCCGAGCGGCGTTCGATCGGCGGCGCCCTGCACCTGGTCCAGGCGCTGCTCAGGGACGGCCCGCTGCCGCCGCCGCGCGTGTGGCTGGTCACGCGCGGCGCGCAAGCGGTCGCGGCGGCACCCGCCGATGGCCGGGTCGTGGGCGGGGGCACGGCCTCCGGCGACGAGGGTCTCGCGGCGCCGCTCGCCGTCGCCCAGGCGCCGCTGTGGGGCTTCGGCCTGGTCGTCGACGTCGAACACCCCGAGTTGCGCTGCACGCGCATCGACCTCGATCCGGCGGCCGGCCCCGGCGCCGACCTGGCCGCGCTCCTGGTGATCCTCGGGGAGCAATCGGTTGTCGAGGCCAACGGCGACCGCGAGACGGCGCTGGCCGTGCGGCGCGGCATCGGGTACGTGCCTCGCCTCGTCCGCTGGGCGGACACGTCCGGCGGGCTGGCCGGTGTGACAGAGGCGCCGGCGTTCCGCCCCGACGCGACCTATCTGATCACGGGCGGGCTGGGCGGCCTCGGTCTGCGCGTGGCGCGCTGGCTGGTCGATCACGGCGCGCGCCACGTCGCACTGATCGGGCGCAGCGCGAACAGTGCCGGCCGGCGCTCGGGAGCCGGCGCCGCGGGGGCCGACGTCGGGTCCGCGCTGCGCGCGATGGAAGCCCTCGGTGCGCGCGTCGAAGTCGTGCGCGCCGACGTCGCCGACCGGGACCAGATGGCGGCGGCGCTCGGTGGATTGGCGGAACGGCTGCCGCCCGTTCGCGGCATCGTCCACGCCGCCGGCGTGCTGGCCGACGCGGCGCTGCTGCAGCAGTCGTGGGACCGTTTTGCGACGGTGATGGCGCCCAAGATCGCCGGGACGTGGCATCTCATCCGGGCGACGCGCGACATGCGGCTCGATTTTCTTGCACTGTTCTCCTCGGGCGCGGCGGTGCTGGGTTCGGCCGGGCAGGCGAACCACGCCGCGGCCAACGCCTTCCTCGATGCCCTGGCCCACGACCTCCGGGCGGCGGGCGTGCCCGCCGTCAGCATCAACTGGGGGGCGTGGGCGGAGGTCGGCGCCGCAGCACGTACCGGAAGCCTCGGTCGAAGCGTCCCAGTGATCAGTCCCGCCGATGGTCTGGCGGCGTTGGGCTTGGCGCTGGGCGGTGGACGGTCGGCGAGCGGCCCACCGGAGGCGCGCCTGGCGGCGCTGCCCTTGGACGGGGCGGAGTTCTGGGGAAGGTTTGATCGAACCGGGGTGCCGCCGTTGCTGGCGGAGCTGGCGCCATCGGTCCCGACGGGCAGGCGCATCGGCGCCAGCGAGGACGGTGCGCCCCAGTTGCGCCAGGCGCTGGCCGCCGCCCCGCCCAACCGGCGGCACGCGGTCGCGCTTGCGCAGGTCCGGGCGCACGCGGCCGCCGTGCTGGGGTTGGGGGGGCGGGCGCCGGACGCCGACCGGCCGCTCTCCGAGCTCGGCCTCGACTCTCTGATGGCGGTCGAGCTGCGCAATCGGCTTGGCCGCGCCGTCGGCGTGGCATTGCCGGCGACGCTGCTGTTCGAGCATCCGACCATCCAGTCGCTGGCGGCGCACATGGGGCGGATGGTGGCGGGCGACGCGGGCGATGACCCCGCGCCGGCCGGCGGAGCGCATCCCGCAGTCGGCGCGAGTGGCGAAGACGGGCGGTCGGACGACGCGCTGGCGGCCGAGTTGATCGCGAGGCTCGGGGACTTGGAGAAGCGGCTGGAGGACACCGCGCACGCATGAGCAACTCATCGGAACAGACCAACGGACAAGGCCGGCTGACATGGGCCGTCGCTCGCGTCGAAGCCATGCAGCGCGAGGTCGAGGCGATGCGCCGCAACCAGCGCGAGCCGATCGCCATCGTGGGGCTGGGCTGCCGCTTCCCCGGCGGCGCGGACGGCCCGGCGGCGTTCTGGCGCAACTTGCGCGACGGCACGGATGCCGTGACCGAGGTCCCGCCCGAGCGGTGGGACGTGGACGCGTACTACGACCCGGACCCCGAAGTACCCGGCAAGGCCTACACGCGCTGGGGGAGCTTCCTCCGCGACGCCGACCAGTTCGACCCGCAGTTCTTCGGCATCTCGCCGCGCGAGGCAACCAGCATGGACCCGCAGCAGCGGATCCTCCTGGAAGTCGCGTGGGAGGCGCTGGAACACGCGGGCATCGCCCCGGGAAGCCTGGCCGGCAGCCCGGCCGGCGTCTTCGTCGGCAT
This sequence comes from uncultured Anaerolineales bacterium, assembly GCA_964415605.1. Lineage (GTDB taxonomy): Bacteria > Chloroflexota > Anaerolineae > Epilineales > Epilineaceae > UCB3. The sequence continues at coordinate 7,199 of CAYQBA010000156.1, forward strand.
GTCGGGCAACGACTACGCCCACCTGCCGACCAAGTTCGGCGACCTGGAGTCGGTGGACCTCTACTTCGGCACCGGCACGGCGCCCAGCGTCGCCGCGGGCCGCATCGCGTACACCCTCGGCCTGCGCGGGCCGGCGTTGGCGGTCGATACGGCCTGCTCGTCGTCGCTCATGGCCGTCCACCTGGCCTGCCAGAGCCTCCGCAGCCGCGAGTGCAGCCTGGCGATCGCCGGCGGGGTGACCCTGATCCTCCTGCCCGACGGCGCGGTCATCACGTCGCGCCTGCGGATGATGTCGTTCGACGGCCGCTGCAAGACCTTCGACGCCTCGGCCGACGGCTACGTGCGCGGCGAGGGTTGCGGGCTGGTCGTCCTCAAGCGGCTGTCGGACGCCGAGGCCGACGGCGACCGCGTCCTGGCGGTCATCCTCGGCTCGGCCGCCAACCAGGACGGCCGGAGCAACGGCCTGACCGCGCCCAACGCCCTGGCGCAGGAGGCGGTGCTGCGCGCCGCCCTGTCCAGTGCCGGGGTCGCGCCCGAAGCGGTCAGCCACGTCGAGACCCACGGCACCGGCACGGCCCTGGGCGACCCGATCGAGCTGGGCGCCATTACCAAGGTGTACGCGGCGGACCGGACGCGGGACAACCCGCTGTACGTGACCTCGGTCAAGACCAACGTGGGCCATCTCGAGGCGACGGCCGGCGTCGTCGGGCTGATCAAGGTCGTTCTCGCGCTGACCCACCGCGAGATCCCGCCGCATCTGCACCTGCGCACGCCCAACCCGCTGATCCCATGGGCCGCGCTGCCCGTCATCGTCCCGACCGCGCCAACGGCGTGGCCGGCGCCGGGCGGCGCGCGGCGCGTGGCCGGGATCAGCGCCTTCGGCTTCAGCGGCACCAACGTCCATGCCATCGTCGCCGAGGCACCGACCCAGGTGCTGGGCCAGGCGCCGACCGAGACGCCGATCGTCGACGACGCGGCGCGTCCCGTGGCTGACGTCGATCGGCCGCGGCACGTCCTTTGCCTCTCGGCCAAGAGCGACGCGGCGCTGCGCAGTCTGGCCAACCGCTATCTGCAGCACCTGGCGGGCGTGGCCGACGCCGACCTGGCCGACGTCTGCGCCACGGCCAACGCGGGCCGGTCGCACTTCGGCCATCGCTGGTCGGCGACCGGCGCGACGGTCGATGAGCTGCGTACGGCGCTGGCCGGGTGGCTGGCCGGCGCCGCGCCGGCCGGCGTGCACGCCGGCATCCTGCCCGGCGGCGACGCGCCGGAAGTGGCCTTCCTGTTCACCGGCCAGGGCGCGCAGTTCGCCGGGATGGCGCGCCGGCTCAACGACACGCAGCCGACGTTCCGCGCCGCGCTCGACCGCTGCGCCGATCTGGTCGCGCCGCACCTCGATCGATCGCTGCTGGACGTGCTCTATCCGCCGCCCGGCGGCCACGCGCCGGACATCGACGACACCACCTACACCCAGCCGGCGCTGTTCGCGGTCGAGTACGCCCTGGCCGAGCTGTGGCGGTCGTGGGGCGTGGCGCCGGCGGTCGTGCTGGGGCACAGTGTCGGCGAGCTGGTCGCGGCGTGCGTCGCGGGCGTGTTCGACCTGGCCGACGGCCTCGCTCTGGCGGCCGCCCGCGGGCGCCTGATGGGGGCCCTGCCGGGCGGCGGGAAGATGGCGGCCGTGTTCGCCGGCGAAGCGCCCGTGGCGGCCGCCGTCGCGCCGTTTGCCGACCGCGTGTCGATCGCCGCCTGCAACGGCCCGGCCAACACCGTGATCTCGGGCGCCGGCGACGCCGTCGACGCCATCGTGGCCGCGCTGGCGGCCGACGGCGTCAAGTCGCAGCCCCTCACCGTGTCCCACGCCTTCCACTCGCCGCTGATGGACCCGATGCTGGCGGCGTTCGAAGCGACGGCGCGGTCGATCCGCTTTCAGGCGCCGCGGATCGGGATCGTCTCCAACGTCACTGGCCGGATGGCCGGCGCCGAGATCGCCACGCCGGACTACTGGGTCCGGCACGTCCGCGCGCCCGTCCGCTTCGCGCAGAGCATCCAAGCGCTTCATGCCGACGGCATCCGCGCCTGGGTCGAGATCGGCCCGAAACCGACGCTGGTGGGCATGGGCCGGCGCTGTCTGCCGGATGACGCCGAAGGGGCCTGGCTGCCGTCGCTCCGGCCGGGCAAGGACGACTGGGCGTCGATCCTGGACAGCCTGGTCGCCCTGTACGTCCGCGGCGCGGCCATCGACTGGGCCGGCTTCGACCGCGACTACCCGCGCCGCCGCGTCGAGCTGCCGACCTACGCGTTCCAACGGCAGCGCTACTGGTTCGACCTGCCCGCTGACCCGCGCTCCAGGCAACTGACTCTCCGGCCCGACGCCGTGCACCCGCTGCTGGGATGGCGCCTGCGCTCGCCGAAGCTCGGCGACACGGTGTTCGAGGCGCACCTGAGCGCGGGCGCCCCCACCTTCCTGAACGATCATCGCCACGTCCTGCAGGACGACGCGCTGTTCCCCGCCGCCGGATACGCCGAGCTGGGCCTGGCCGCGGCGGCGCAGGTGTTCGGCCCGGGTGCGCACGCGCTGGCCGACGTCACGATCCTGGCGCCGCTGCACCTGCCGGACCGCGGCGCGCGGACGGTCCAGGTCAGCGTGGCCGACACCGGCCCGGGGACGGCGACGTTCGACGTCCACAGCCTGGACGCCGACGGCGAGCGGTGGACGCTGCACGCCAGCGGGGGCCTGGCGGCGGGCGGCGCCGGTACCAGCATCGCCGACGCGGGTGCCGGCGAGCCGGGCACGGGCGCGGCGGGCGGCATCAGCGGAGCGCCGGCGGCGGCCGAGAACGGCACCGCGGTCGTCGCGATGGGGCTCGACGCCGCGCGGGCGCGCTGCGATGAGCCCGTGGACGCCGACGCCTTCTACGAGCGCTACGCCGAGGTCGGCGTGCGGTACGGGCCGAGCTTCCGCGCCCTGCGCCGGCTGTGGCGGCACGACGGCGAGTCGATCGGCGAGATCGCCCTGGCCGAACCGTTTGCGTCCGAGGCCGGCGCCTACGCGCTGCATCCGGCCGTGCTGGACGCCTGCCTGCAGCTCCTCGGCGCGGCGCGCGCGGGGGCCGACGCCGACAGCGACGTCTACGTGCCGGTCGGCCTGGGGAGCTATCGTGTCCATTTGGCCGGGCAGGCCCGCGGCTGGGGGCATGTCCGCATCCACGGCGCGCCCGGGGCGCCGCTCGGCGAGGCTTTCGCCGCGGACATCCGCCTGTACGACGATGCCGGCCGGCCCGCCGCCGCCATCGACGACCTCCGCTTGAAGCGCGTGCCGCCCGACGCGGTGCCGCGCGACCGTCCGCGGACCGAGGAGTGGCTGTACGACGTGGCTTGGCAGCCGCAGCCGATCGCCGCGCCAGCCTCGACCCGAACCGAGCGCGGCACGTGGCTCGTGCTCGCCGACGACCGCGGCGTCGCCGCGGCCCTGGCCGACCGGTTGCGGGCCGAGGGTCAGGACTGCATCATGGTCCGCCCGGACGCGGCCTTCGACCAACGCGCCGGGGATCACGCCGCACAGGTCGATCCGCTCCGCCCCGACGACTTCCGCCGGCTCGTCCGCGAAGGGCTGGTCGACGCGTCGTCGCCCTTGCGCGGCGTCATCGACCTATGGCCGCTCGATGCGGACGACGGTTCCGAGGCTGCGCCGCCGGGCGCCGCCCAGCCCCTCGTCTGCGCCGGCGCGCTGCACGTGGCCCAGGTGCTCGCCGCGCATGCCGGCGGCGCGTCGACC
>CAYQBA010000157.1:0-10859 GCA_964415605.1 uncultured Anaerolineales bacterium
CGCCACGGCGCCCGCCGGCCCCAGCCGCGCCGGGCCGAAGTCCGGCCGCCGTGCGTCGGCGGCGTCGATGGCCGCGCGCAGCCCTTCGAACTCGCCGTCGCGGATGGCCGCGAGGTCGCGCCGGTCCGGCCGCCGCGCCGCCTCGCCGTACAGGTACACCGGCAGGTCGAGCTCGCGGGCCAGGGCCGCGCCGACCCGTTCGGCCAGGGCCACGCAGTCCGCGACCGTGGCGCCCGCCACCGGCGCGAAGGGGATGACGTCGACGGCCCCGATGCGCGGGTGGGTGCCGGCGTGCTGGGTGAGGTCGATCTGCTCGACCGCGATCGCCGCCGTGGCGAGCGCGGCGCGCTCGACGGCCGCCGGCTCGCCGGCGAACCGGACGACCGATCGGTTCTGCTCGGCGTCGATCTGGACGTCGAGCACCGTCGCGCCGGCCGCGGCGGCGGCGTCGGCGATGGCCTCGATCACCGCCGCGCGCCGGCCCTCGCTGAAGTTGGGGCTGCACTCGACGATGGCGGGCGCCGCCCGGGGCTGCTCAGGCATGGGCCGGGATTCTACGAGCCGACGCCGAACGGGTCCAATGGCCGGCCGCCGGTGTACACCAGGACGCTCTTGAGCTCGGTGAAGTCGCGCAGGGCGTCGACCGACGCCTCGCGCCCCCAGCCGGACTGCTTGTAGCCGCCGAAGGGTGTGCCCGGGAACACCGTGAAGGGCTGGTTGACGGTGACGACGCCGCTGCGGATGGCGCCCGCCACGCGATGCGCCCGCCCGACGTCGCGCGTCCACACGCTCGCGGCCAGGCCATAGATCGACGCGTTGGCCGCGGCCACGGCCTCCTTCTCGGTGTCGAACGGGATGATGGTCGCCACCGGCCCGAAGATCTCCTCGCGCGCCACCCGCATGTCGTTGTGGGCGTCGACGAGGGCGGTGGGCAGGAGGAAGTTGCCGGCGTCCAGCCCGTCCGGCCGCCGCCCGCCGCACGCCACCCGCGCGCCCTCGGCCACGCCGCTGGCGATGTAGCCCTCCACCGTCGCCTGGTGCTCCGGCGAGATCAGCGCGCCGACGTGCGTCGCGCGGTCGAGCGGGTCGCCGACGACAAGCTTGCCTGTGGCGGCGGTGAAGGCCTCGACGAACGCGTCGTACACCGGCCGCTCGACAAACACCCGGCTGCGGGCCTCGCAGCTCTGCCCGGCGCTGTAGTAGATGGCCCACACCGAGCTCGGGACGGCCGACGCCAGGTCGGCGTCGGCAAACACCAGGCTCGGGCTCTTGCCGCCGAGCTCGAGCGACACGCGGCGGAAGTCGTGGCGGGCGGCGTCGACGATCTGGCGCCCCACCTCGGTCGAGCCGGTGAAGCTGACCTTGTCGACGCCGGGGTGCCGGGCCAGCGCGTCGCCGACGACCCGGCCGCTGCCGGTGATCACGTTGATCGCGCCGGGCGGGAAGCCGGCCTCGACGGCCAGCTCGGCCAGCACGATGGCGGTCAGCGGCGTGGCGCTGGCCGGCTTGAGCACGACGCTGTTGCCCGCCGCGAGGGCCGGGGCGAGCTTGCGCAGCGTGAGCAGGAGCGGGTAGTTCCACGGGACGATGAGCGCGCACACGCCGAGCGGCTCGCGGACGGTGTAGTTGAGGAACCCGAACGGCGCACCGTGGGTCTCGCCGGTGATCTTGGTCGCGGCGCCGGCGAAGAACTCGAGCTCGCCGATGCCCTGCTGCAGCTCGCCGCGGGCGGCGCTGACGGCCTTGCCGCAGTTGCGGGTCTCGAGCTCGGCCAGCGCCCCGAAGTGGGTGCCGAGCAGGTCGGCCAGCTTGAACATCAATCGCGTGCGCTTCTGGCCGCCGAGGCGCGACCACTCGCCACCGTCGAAGGCCGCGCGCGCGGCGGCGACGGCGGCGTCGACGTCGGCGGCGCCCGCCGCCGGCACTTCGGCCAGGACGGTGTTGGTGGCGGGGTTATGGGTGGCCGACCACGCCCCGTCGGCCGCCTCGGCGGGCGCGTTGGCGATGATCATCGAAAAGCGGGCGCGGTTGAAGTCCGGCAAGGGGTTCCTCCTCGTAGGTGGCGCGGATCCGCGGTCATCGCGGCGGGCCGACGCATCGGTCTGCGTCGACGGCGCGGAGCGCTGCCGGCCCGTCGGTCGCGTGGCCGCCGACCGGCGACGCCGACACCGCGTGGTCCCGCGCCTCACCGGCGGTGTCGCGCAACGGGACCGCCGACAGGCCGATATTATGCCATGTTCTCGAACACCGTTGCCACGCCCTGCCCGACGCCGATGCACATCGTGGCCAGGCCGTAGCGGCAGGCCGGGCCGCGCCGGCGCATCTCGTGCACGAGGGTCGTGGCGATGCGCGCGCCGCTGCACCCGAGCGGGTGGCCGATGGCGATGGCGCCGCCGTTGACGTTGACGACGTCCTCGTCGAGGCCGAGGTCGTCGATGACGGCCAGCGCCTGCACCGCGAACGCCTCGTTGAGCTCGACGAGGCCGAGGTCGGCCACGCCGATGCCGGCGCGGGCCAGCGCCTTGCGTGCGGCGGGCACCGGGCCGAGGCCCATGACGCGCGGGTCGACGCCGGCGGCGGCCGACGCCACGACGCGGGCCATCGGCGTGAGGCCCAGCCGTTCGGCCGCGCCGCGCGTGGCCAGCAGCACCGCCGCCGCGCCGTCGTTGAGGCTGCTGGCGTTGCCGGCCGTCACCGACCCGCCGGCGCGGAAGATCGGGCCGAGCCGGGCCAGGGCCTCGAGGCTGGTGTCGGCGCGCGGCCCCTCGTCGCGGTCCACCACCGTCACCTGGCCCTTGCGGCCCGGGATCTCGACCGGGACGATCTCGGCGGCGAACCGCCCTTCGTCCCATGCCGCCACGGCGCGCTGATGGCTGCGCAGCGCGAACGCATCCTGGCGCTCGCGTGGGATCCCGGTCCGGTCGTAGATGTTCTCGGCCGTCTCGCCCATCGACTCCAGCGGGAACATGGCCTCGAGGCGCGGGTTGGGGTAGCGCCAACCCAGCGTCGTGTCCCAGGCCGTGACGTTGCCGCGCTGGAACGGCGTCGCGCCCTTGGGAACCGACAGCGGGGCGCGGGTCATGCTCTCGACGCCCCCGGCGATGGCCAGCTCGCCGTCGCCGACCGCCAGCATCCGCGCGGCCTGTGCCAGCGCGTCGAGGCTCGACCCGCACAGGCGGTTGACGGTGGTGGCGGCCACGGTGTGCGGCAGCCCGGCCAGGAGCACGGCCATCCGCCCGACGTTGCGGTTGTCCTCGCCGGCCTGGTTGGCGCAGCCGAAGAACACGTCTTCGATCAGCGCCGGGTCGACGCCGGTGCGGGCGACGAGCGCCCGCAGGGCGGCCGCGCCGAGGTCGTCGGGCCGGACGAGGGCGAGGGCGCCGCCGACCTTGCCGACGGGCGTGCGGACGGCGTCGATGACGAACACTTCGTGCATGATGGTGGCCTGTTCTGTGTTGACGATGGTGGGCCTCTCGGTGCTCACGGCGCCGCGCGCTGGGCCGGGCGTCCCGGCCGATCCGGTCACGCGCCTACACCCGCCGGCCGCCGTCCTCGTGGATGAAGATCCACGCCGCGACCTCGCCGATGTCGAACGCGCCGGCGGCGAAACGCCGGTCCAGGCCCGAGCCCGTGATGCCGCTGGCGGCCTCGGCCGCCTGCTGATCGAGGATCGCGCGGGCCCGCGCGTGCCAGCGGGCACCGCTCGCCGGCCGCAGGTCGATCCACTCGCTGTGCGCCCAGCGCTCCACGGCCTCGGGGTCCACGGTCCACCCCGGGCGCTCCCAGCGGTGCTGGGCGTGGCCGCGCGCGGCGCACAGGAGCGTGCGCCCGTCCGCGAGGAGCACCGGGATGCCCACCGACAACGCCGCCCGCCGGACGTCGTCGTCGGCCAGCACCGTGGCCTCGAGCTTGCCGGCGACGGCCGCGGGGTCGTCGGCGGCGACGGCCGCCAGCGTGCCGTACGCGCGGCGCAGGAGCTCGGCCTCGTACAGCAGCTTCGACAGCCGCGGCGGGCCGAGGATCTCGAACGCGATCGACGGCACGCCGTGCCGCTCGGCCAGCGCGCGGGCCTCGGCGATGGCGTGCTGCCGGAGCACGCCCGCGCGGTAGCTCGGCTCCATCACGGTGCTGTCGATGGCCGCCACGACGTCGTTGCCGGTGGTGGCGCCGCGGATCTCGCGCAGCACGACCGTGGCGATCTCTTCGGGCGTCACGGCTTCCATCTGGCCAAGCGCGGTGATGGCGGTGTACTCGGCCACGCTGAAGAACCCGTTCTCGCCGGTGTCGATGAACACGCTCCGCAGCTCGTCGCCGAGATCCTCGCCGGCGCCGTCGAGGGCGAACGGGCGGCCGGGCTCGAGCGTCAGGGCCTGCGACCGGTGGCAGTCGTACAGCCGGATCGGGTTGCGGCGGTGGACGATGGGGCCGTAGCCGATCCGCTTCCACGTGATGGCGGCGGCCGGCTTGATCTCCTTGACGGCCGGGGCGCCCGGCGTGCGCGCCAGGAGCATCAGGAGCATCGAGTGCGCGCCGGCCAGGGCCGACTTCGAGAGGAGCACCCGCGACGGCTTCTCCTCGCCGTGGGTGAACGGGATGTTGAGCCCCATGCCGCCGGTGCCGGTGGTGCCGATCTTGACGTACACCCGCGTGCGCGCCTCGATCATCGCCTGGCTGATGAGCTGGACGTGGCGGACGAGCCACGGGATCGCCGACGCCGCCAACAGGTCGTCGACGTCCGCGGCAAGGTCTCCGAGGTCGCCCGCCCGGCGCTTGCCCATGACGCGCCCGATGGTTTCGTACAGCCCGCCGTAGGCCAGGGCCGTGGCGGTGTTGACGGCGTCGACGATGACGTCGGGCCGCAGGCCGGGCGCCATCGGGCTCGTGCCGAGGATGAGCTGCGCCAGGTGCGACGCGTGGTACACGTCGGGCGTCAGCTCTTCGAGCGCGTCGCGCAGGATTTGGGTGCGCGCCGGCTCGTCGCGCAGCATGGCGGGCGCGAGGTGCGCCAGCGACGACCGCACGAAGACGTTGCCCCACACCGGCACCAGCCGTACGGTCGTCCCCGGATCGAGCCGGCGCAGCGCGTCGATGCCCTCGCGCGCCTCGTCCTCGGTCAGGCCGCCGACGAGGATCGCGCCGGCGCCGCCGCGCGCGAGGTCCAGGCACACCGCCCGGCCGACCAGCCCCGCGCCGCCGAGGACGAGCGCGGTCTTTCCGTTGAGGTCCATGGGATTCCTTGAATCGTGATGATGGCCGCGGCCGTCGCTACCGGCCGCCGAGACCGGCGGCCGGTGTCCCGTCCGTCGCGGTCGCCGCGGCGCCGGCCTCGAGATCCGGCCGCAGGCGCGCGCCCGCGGCGGCCAGCCGGCGCAACAGCGGCGCGGCGCGGTAGCGGTCCTCGCCGTGCTCGGCGGTCAGCTCGTCGAGGGTGGCCAGGACGTGGTCGAGCCCGATGACATCGGCCCACGCCAGCGGGCCGCGCGGATAGCGTGTGCCGAGCATCATCGCCCGGTCGATGTCCCCGGCCGTGGCCGTCCGGTCCATGAGCGCGAACGCCGCCTCGTTGGCGAGGCAGGCCACGATGCGCGGCAGGACGAGCCCGGCCGAGTCGCCGACCCACACCGGCTCGAGCCCGGCCGCGCGCCACACGTCGTCGGCGGCCGCGGCCGCCCCGTCCGCCGTCTGCACCGCCCGTGCCAGCTCGACGGTCGCCCGCCCGTCCCACGGCGGGAGCCACGCGAAGCCCACGACGCGCGTGGCGCCGCCGATCGCCGCCGCCGTCAGCGTGGCGCTCGCGGCATGACAGCATGTCAGCAGCGGCGCTCCGGCCGGCAGCAGGCGGTCGAGCAGCGCGACGTGGCGGGCCTTCGCCGCGCGGTCCACCACGGCGCAGTCGATGCCGCCGTCGGCCATCCCCGCCAGCGGCGCCCAGTCGTCGACGTCGTCGGCCGCGGTCGGCGCGCCGAGCACGTCGGCGCCCGCGGCCGCCAGCCGGGCGGCGATCGCCTCCGCCAGCCCGCCCTTCGGCTCACCCAGGATGATGACGCGCATCGCGGCCTCCCGCCTCCCCGCGCGGCCGGCCGACGCCAACGGTCGGCCTGTACTCGGCTCGTCCGTGCCTGGCCATGCTTCAGCCCGGCTCGGGGTACGCGTAGTAGCCGCGCCCGGTCTTGCGTCCCAGCCGTCCGCTCTCGACCATCGCGCGCTGGATGGGGTGCGGCCGGAAGCGCGGGTCGTGGAAGAACCCCTCGTAGACCGAGCACGCCGCGGCGTAGTTCACGTCGATGCCGATGAGGTCCATGAGCTCGAACGGCCCCATCGGGAACCCGGCGTCGCGCGCCAGGCGGTCGAGCGTGGCGACGTCGGCCACGCCCTCGCCCAGGAGGCGCAGCGCCTCGCCGTAAAACGGGCGCGCGACCCGGTTGACGATGAAGCCCGGCCGGTCCTCGACCTCGACCGGCGACTTGCCCCACATGCGGGCCAGGCCGGCCACCGTCGCCGCCACCGCCGGGTCCGTCCGCGGGCCGCGGATCACCTCGACCAGCGGCATCAGCGGCGCGGGGTTGAAGAAGTGCAGCCCGCACAGCCGCTCGGGCCGTGCGAGCCCGCCCGCGATGGCCGCCACCGACAGCGTCGACGTGTTGGTGGCCAGGATCGCCTCGTCGTGGACGACGGCCTCGAGGCGGGCAAAGAGGTCGCGCTTCAGGTCCAGCCGCTCGGGCGCGGCCTCGATGACGATCCCGCACGATCCGAAGTCGGCCAGGTCGACGGTGCCCGCGATCCGGGCGATGGCCGCCTCCGCCTCGACCGCCGTGTGGCGACCCTTCTCGGCCCCCCGCCTGAGCAGCCTGGCGATGCCGGCCGTGCCGCGGGCGACGACGTCCGGCGCGACGTCGTACAGCACGACGCGGTGCCCGCTCCACGCGGCGACCTGGGCGATGCCGGCGCCCATCGTCCCGGCGCCGACGACGCCGACCACCGGGTGGCAGTCCGGCGCCGGCGCGGCCGCGCCGGACGCGGTCTCGAGCGGGGGAGCGGGCGGCGTCGCCATCGCCTAGCGGCCCGTGAACTGAGGCGGGCGCTTGGCGAGGAACGCCGTCACGCCTTCGGCATGGTCGCTCGACCGCCCGGCGATCTCCTGCAGCTGGGCCTCGTAGTCCAGCGCGGCGTCGAGGGTCGACGTCGCCGCGCGGTTCATCGCGCGCTTGGTCAGCCCGATGGCGCGGGTGGGGGCGGCCGCGAGCTGGCCGGCGTACGCGGCCAGGGCCGCGGCGAACCCGTCGGCGGGGGCGACGCGGTTGACGATGCCGAGCGCGTGCGCGTCGGCCGCCGAGAGCCGCTCGGCCGTGATGGCCAGCTCGAAGGCGCGCGGGTAGCCGACCATGTGCGGGAGGAACCACGTGCTGCCGCTGTCCGGCACCAGGCCGACCCCGATGAAGGACTGGATGAACACGGCGCTGTCGCTGGCGACCCGCAGGTCGCAGGCCAGCGCCAGGCTCATGCCCGCCCCGGCCGCCACGCCGTTGACGCCGCCGACCACCGGCTTCTCGACGTGCCGGATGGCCCGGATGACGCGGTTGTAGGTGTGCTCGAGGTGCTCGCGGAAGCTCAGGCCGCCGGCGGCGTCGCGGTCGCGGACGCTCGACAGGTCCTGCCCGGCCGAGAAGCCGCGCCCGGCGCCGGTGATGACGAGGCAGCGGACGGCGTCGTCGCGCGTGGCCTCCTTCAGCGCGTCCTCGAGGGCCTTCAGCATCTCGTCGGTGAACGCGTTGAGCTTGTCCGGGCGGTTGAGCGTGAGCGTGGCGACGCCGTCGCCGACGGCGTACAGGATCGTGTCGCTCAAGGGTTGGCCTTTCCGTGGTGCGCCGGCGGTCGCGCGCGGCCAGCGTGCCGTCGCGGGGCTGATTGTACCACGCCGCGGCGGACGGCCCGCCGCCGTCGGGGCAGGCCGCTGGCGGACGGCGGTGCGCTCACCGCCCGGTCCATGCCGGCTTGCGCTTGTCGAGGAAGGCGCGCATGCCCTCCTTCTGGTCGTCGGTAGCGAACAGCATGTAGAAGTTGCGCCGCTCGGTCATGAGGCCGCGGTCGAGGTAGTCGTCGAACACGGCGTTGACGGCTTGCTTGGCCATGGCGACGGCCACGGGCGGCTTGGCGGCGATCTCGCGGGCCAGGCGCTGCGCCTCCTCGAGGTAGCTCTCGACCGGCGCGACGCGGTTGACGAGCCCCATCTGGAGCGCCTCGTCGGCGGTGATCGGCCGGCCGGTGAGGACGATCTCCATCGCCCGCGCCTTGCCGAGCGCCTGGGCGATGCGCTGGGTGCCGCCCGCGCCGGGCATGATCCCGATGTTGATCTCGGGTTGGCCGAAGCGTGCCGTCTCGCTGGCCACGATCATGTCGCACATCATGGCGGTCTCGTTGCCGCCGCCGAGCGCCCAGCCGCTGACGGCGGCGATGAGCGGCTTGCGGATCTTGCGGACCTTGTCCCACGTGGCGAACTGGTCGCGCTGGATCTGCTCGACGACGGTGCTGTCGGCCATCGCGCCGATGTCGGCGCCGGCCGCGAAGGCGCGCTCGTTGCCGGTGAGGACGATGGCGTGGACACGGTCGTCGCGGTCGAGGGTCTGGAGGGCGTCGACGAGCTCGGCGATGACCTCGGGGCTGAGCGCGTTGAGGACCTTGGGGCGGTTGAGGCGCACCGTCGCGATGGGCGGGTCGGGCTCGACGAGGATGTGCTGGTAGGCGTTGGCGGTCACCGGGGTTGCCTCTTCTGGGGGTGTGGGCGCGCGCCGCGGGGCGCCGGCACGGGCGCCGGCCGGCCCGGGGCGGGCCATGGGCTGTGTGCTATGCTTGGCCGCGTGGTCGGCCGGGGCCGCCAGGCGGCTGGGTGGTCGCCGGGTTGGCCGTCGGTCGGATAACGCGCCGGGACCAGGCGCGGCTTGAAGCGGCGCGGGCGTGGAACCTCACCGCGCCGCGCCCGGGCCGAGGCCCGGGATGTACCGTCGCAGCGTGTCCGCGAAGTAGGTCAACCCCGCGCCGATCGCGAACGCGAGCACGGCCTGGCCGATCAGGTTGTCGGCGTCCGGCGCGATGCGCTCGCCGAACCGGCGCGCGAGGGTGGTCGCGGCCAACAGCGCGGGGGCCGTGACGAGCGGGGCGACCTCGCCGTCGGTGCCGGCAGACGCGGCGACGCCGGTGGCGCCCCGTGCGCCGACCGGACTGGGCGGCACGCCGCGGTCCATGTCGCGCAGCACCCGCCCGGCGGCGACGCCGAGGAGGCTGCCCAAGATGATCACGAGGTCTCGCTGGTGTTCCCGTCGCATGTGCCGTCGATCTCCGCCCGTCCCGCCGTCCCGTCCACCGGACGCGGGCCGCGCGGCCGAATTATCCGATCGATCCGCCGTCCCGGTCAAGCCGTGCCCGGTGCGCGCGGTGGATCGCCGGTCTCCCCTTCGCCCCGTCCGCGGCGCCCGACCCTCGGCTGGGTCGTCGCCGTCGCCGTGGCCATGGCCGGTTGTCGCGGCGGCACCGACGGATCGCGGCCGCCCACGCCGGAGGCGCCCCGCCCGGCCTTGCCGTTGGCCACGCCGGCGCGTGCGCTTCCGACCGCGATCCCGACCCCGGCCGCAGCCGCGGCGTCCGCCGCACCGTCCCTCTCGCCTTCGACGGTTCCACCGACCCCGACGTCGACCGCGATCCCGACCGAGGCTCCGGCCGCGCCGGTGCTCCCCAGCCCGCCGCCGGCCACGCCCGACCCCGGCCCCGCCATCGCCGGCGCCCCCGCGCCGCCGCCGGCCCCTGCGGGAGCCGGATCGCACGTCATCCCGGGCGTCGCCCACGTCTGGCAGAAGTGGAACAACTGCGGGCCGTCGTCGATCCTCATGGCCCTGAGCCCGTTCGGGATCCCGCTCGACCAGCTCGCGGTCGCGGCGGCCATCAAGCCCGACCGCGAGGACACCAACGTCTCGCCCGACGAGCTGGCCGCCTTCGCCCGGGCGCAGGGCATGCGGGCGATCGTGCGCTACAACGGCAACCGCGGCATCGCGCGCGCGCTCGTCGCGGCCGGCGTGCCGGTGCTGGCCGAGCAGTGGGTGGCGGTGGAGGGGCGCGGCGAGATGGGGCACTACCGCGTGGCCATCGGCTACGACGACGCGGCGGGCGAGATCATCGCCAACGACTCGTACTACGGCGCCAACCGGCGCTACGGGTACGACGCGTTCGAGCAGATGTGGCGGCCGTTCGTCGGCGCCTACGTCGTCGCCTACCGGCCTGAGCAGGAGGAAGCGGTGCGCGCGGCGATCGGGCCGGACTGGGACGACGCGGCGATGTGGCAGCGGGCGCTGGACGACGCCACGCGCTGGGCCGCGGCGGCGCCCGGGGACGCGTGGGCGTGGTTCGCGCTCGGCGAGATCAAGGCGCGGATGGGCGACCACGGCGAGGCCGTGGCGGCCTTCGACCGCGCCATCGGGATCGGGCTGCCGTTCCGGGCCTTCTGGTACCAGTTCGGGTACTACCGCGCGCTCGTCGAGACCGGGGCCTACGACCGCGCGGTGGCGCACGCCGACGCCACGCTCGGGTCGATGAAGGGCGAGAACCTCGAGGAGTCGCACTACTGGCGCGGCATCGCGCTGCGCCGCCTGGGGCGCGAGGACGAGGCGCGCGCGAGCTTCGAGCGGGCGCTGGCGTTCAACCCTGGCTTCGCGCCGGCGCGCGAGGCGCTGGCGGGGGGCGCATAGCTCAGTCGGACGGCAACGTGCCCTCCGTCACGCCGGGGGGGGCGGGGCCCCCCCCCCCCCCCCCGGCCCCGCCCCCCGGCCCCCCCCCGCCCCCCCCCCCCCCCCCCCCCCCCCCCCCCCCCCCCC
>CAYQBA010000158.1:0-10792 GCA_964415605.1 uncultured Anaerolineales bacterium
CTGCAGCCACGCCTGCAGCGGCCGCTCGCCCAGCCGCGCGTCGACCAGGTACCGGCCGGCCGGCAGCGGCTCGGGGAAGCGGACCAGGAGCTCGCCGACCGTGCCGATGGGCTCGAGCGTCGCGTCGAACCGCGCGATCTCGGTCAGGGCCGGCGCGGCGGGGTCGACCGCGACGCCGGTGCGGCTGTCGCGCGCCCAGCCGGGGATCGCGGCGAAGGCGTCGAGCGCCGCCAGGAACGTCGGCAGGTCGGGGTAGCGGTAGAGCGTGACCGCCAGCGGCCGACCGGCGTAGGGGCTCGAGGTCTCGCCGGCAAAGCTGAACACGCTGAGCGCCGGGGGCGCGCTGGTCGGCGCCTCCCACAGCGGGCGGAAGAACTGCGGCGGCGTGTCGGACGGCGTCGCGTCGGACGCGGCCGCGGTCTTGAACTGGAAGGTGAACGGCTCGGCCAGCGTGTCGCCGGCCCCCGCGACCCCCACGCCGGCGTCGAGCCGGACCGTGTAGAGCGTGGCGGGCGCGAGCGACGCCGGCACGAACACCGCCGTACGCTTGCGCACCTCGACGCGACCCTCGACGGGCGGGTCGATGGTCAGGCGCTCGGCCACGCCCGTCACGCCCGCGTGGCTGAAGATGAGCTCGATGCCGGTGGTCACCGGCACCTCGCTGCTGCGGTCGGCCGGCAGCGTCTGCACCACGCGCAGCGGCCGCCGCGTCTGGAACGCCCACGACTGGACGGGGCGGCCGCCGGTCGAGCGGTCGCGCAGCTCGAAGCGGTACACCGTCCCGTCGGTCAGCGGGTCGCTGGGCGTCACGCGGAAGCGCGCGGCGATGTCCTCGGCGGCGTACGCCCGGCGCGGGCCGCCGGCCGGCGCCGTCGCCGTCTCCTCGGTCACGTCGAACGCGACCGGCGGCGAAGCGACCAGAAGTGCCCTGACGGCCGCCGCGTCGATGGCCTCGGCCGAGGTCAGCACGAACGCCGTGTCGGCCGCGACGCCCGAGGCGTCGGACGCCGTCGCGGTCAGGTCGAAGCACGCCGTCGACTCGGCGGGCGCGACGGCCGACCAGTCGGCCGGGCCATTGCCTGCCGGTGCGTCGATGGTCGCCGCCCCGCCGCAGCGGGCGCTGATCGACACTTCGGGGACGTCGGGCGCGGGCGTCGCGTCGGGCGGCGGCGTCGGGCCGCGATCGCAGGCCGCGACGAGCGGCAGGAGCGCGGCGGCGATCAGGCGCGCCGCCGCGCGGCCGCGGGCTGGTGCGGCGGCCCATGGGCGGCGGGGCCGGACCGCGGCAACGGGGGTCGGGGGCAGGGACGGCTGCATGGCAGGGTTCTCTCCTCGTCTGGGAATGGATGACATGGCGTTCAACGGTGGGAGCTGTTCAGACAAGCCGGGCACGTCGATCGATCGCCCGCCGGTCGCGGGCAGCCGCGACGCCGCCGGCCGTCACGCGCCGGTCCGTGCGTGCGGACCGGGCGTCCGAATGTCGCCGCCCGCGCAGGCGGGCGCTGTAAACGTGGCCGCGGATTCCTCCGCCGGGCCCGGGCCGGCGCGGCAACGTCCGCCCAGGGCGCCGTGATCAATACGTCGATCACGCCTCGAAGTGGACGACGGTGGCGCCGTCGCCGCCCTCGCCCTTGCCGCCGCCGCGCACGTTGCGGACGAACCGGTAGTGTCGCAGCGCCTCGCGCACGGCCGACTTCATGGCGCCCGTGCCGTGCCCGTGGATCACCCGCACCCACGGCAGGCCGGCCAGGAGGGCCTCGCCGAGGTAGCGGTCCAGCGACTCCAGGCCGTCCTCGACGCGCAGGCCGCGCAGGTCGAGCTCGATCGGCACGCTGGCCGGCGCGGCGGCGGACCGGACGAGCTTGACATCCGGCGTCAGCGCCGGCGGCGGCGGGCCGAGCACCTCGACCTCCGCCAGCGGCGCCGTCATCTTCATGCGGCCGACCCGCACCTCGACGGCGTGGTCGAGCACGCGCACCACCTCGCCGGCCTGGTTGAAGCGCACGAGGCGCACCTGCGCGCCCGGGACGAGCGCGGACCGCTCGGGCGCGACGACCTCGGCCGGGCGGGGCGACTCGGACGCCAGGATCGCGCCGACCTCGTCGAGCGACGCGCTGACCTCGCCGAGCGCCGCGGTCGTCGTGGCATCGCGCTCGGCGCGGCGCATGAGCTTGCGGAGCGCCGCACGGGCGGCGTCGAGCTCGCCCTCGGCCTGAGAACGCGCCTGGCGCAGGAGGTCGGTCCGCTCGATCTCGAAGTCGCGCACCCCTTGTTCGAGCTTGCGCGCCCACGTCTCGGCGTCGTGGCGCGCGGTGGCCGCGGCCGCGCGATCCGCCTGGGCCTGGTCGCGCAGCGCCTTGATCTCGGCCAGGAGATCCTCCATCGCCACGTCGGTGACCGTCAGGCCGCCGCGCGCGGCGGCGATGATCGGCGCCGGCAGGCCGAGCCGCGCCGCGATCGCCCGCGCGTTCGAGCGGCCGGGGATCCCGATGGTCAGCTCGTAGGTCGGCCGCAGCGTCTCGAGGTCGAACTCGACCGACGCGTTGGCCACGCCGGGCGTCCCGTGCGCGTAGACCTTCAGCTCGGAGTAGTGCGTCGAGGCCACCGTGGCGACGCCGCGCGCGCGCAGGTCGTCGAGGATCGCCGCGGCCAGGGCCGCCCCCTCGACCGGGTCGGTGCCCGCGCCGAGCTCGTCGAGCAGGACGAGCGACGCGCCGGTCGCCTCGCCGAGGATCCCGACGATGTTGGTCAGGTGGCCCGAGAAGGTCGAGAGCGACTGCTCGATCGACTGCTCGTCGCCGATGTCGGCGAACACCCCGTCGAACACCGCGACGCGCGCTCCTTCGGCGGCGGGGACCTGCAGGCCGGACTGCGCCATCAGCGTCAGGAGGCCGATCGTCTTGAGCGTGACGGTCTTGCCGCCGGTGTTGGGCCCGGTGATGATCAGCTGCTGGAAGTCCTCGCCCACCCGCACGTCGACGGCGACAACCCGCTCGGGGTCGATGAGCGGGTGGCGCGCCGCCGGGTAGTCCAGGAGCGGCCGGGAGGCGTCCACCACCTCGGGCGTGACCCCGCGCAGCGCGTGGCCGAACGACACCATGGCGAACGCGAGGTCGAGCTCGGCCAGGGCCGTGATGGTGTCGCGCAGCGCGTCGGCCTCGGCGGCGACGTCGCCGGCCAGCGCGCGCAGGATGCGGTCGATCTCCTTCTGCTCCTCGATCTCGAGCTGGCGCAGGTGGTTGCCAGCCTCGACCACGGCCAGCGGCTCGACGAACAGCGTCGCGCCGCTGTCGGACACGTCGTGGACCACACCCGGCACGCGGCCGCGGAAGTCGCTCTTGACCGGGATGACGTAGCGGCCGTTGCGCTGCGTGACCAACGCCTCCTGCAGGAACTCGCGCGCCCCGCCCATGATCCCGTCGACCTGGCGGCGCATCCGGTCGTGGGCCGTGCGCATCTCGGCCCGAATCCGGCGCAGGTTGGGGCTGGCGCGGTCGACGACCTCGCCCGCGTCGTCGAGCGCGGCGTGGATGGCGTCGTAGAGCGCGGTGCACGGCTCGAGCCGCTCGGCCAGGGCCCCCAGCCCCGGCCAGCGGGCGCTCTCGCGGCCGATCGCCTTGCCGAGCCGCCGCGCGGCGCCCAGTGTGTCGCGGATCTCGAGCAGCTCGCGCGGCAAGAGCACCTTGCCGCGCAGCGCGCCCTCGATCTCCTCGCGCAGGTCGTGCGACCCCTCGAGGCCCGGGCCGCCGCGGCGGTCGCCGTAGTCGCGCGCCTCGGTCGTGAGGCTCAGGCGGCGGCGCACCTCGGCGGCGTCGATCGACGGCGCCAGATCCAGCGCCAGGCGCCGGCCGCCGGAGAACACGGTGTGGTCGGCCAGCCGCCGGCGGACCTTGTCGAACTCGAGCACGGCCAGGGTCTTGGCGTTCATTGCGTGGATGATAGATCGCGCGGCGCCGCGAGGGGAATTTCACGCCGGGCCGGGCCGCCGCGAAGCCCTGGCGGGGTCGGCGGCGCCCGGCTTAAGCCGCGATCCGCGCTCGTTCAGCGATCCGCAGGCGCCTTAAGGATTGACGCGCTCGGATCCCCACATCTTGTGCCTGCGCCATCGCATGGGTACGAAATAGGGCTATTGACACAACACAAAAATAACGATATGATGGACCAACAGCGAGCAACGCCGTGCAGGACGGAGCAACCATGACCAGCTACTTGTCGACCCAAGAGGTGGCGGACCGGTTGGGGGTGAGCGTGTTCACCATCCGGCGCTACATCCGCACCGGCAAGCTGCGCGCGGTCAAGCTCGACGGACTGTACCGGTTGAGCCACGACGACGTGAGGGAGTTCCTGAAGACGCGCGAGATCTACCTGGGTCCCGTCCCGCCGGGGTCTGGTCTGCCCTCCCCACAGGCACCAGAACGGGCGGGGCCCGCGTCGTAGCGGGTCCGGATCAGCCCGGCGCCGTTCCACCACCATCGCCATCAACCACGCCCGCCGAAAGGGGAAGGCCATGCACCTCCACCAAACCGTCCGCCGCGCGGCGTTCGCCGCCGCGCTAGCCCTGGCCATGGGCCTCGCGCTCGCGCCGCGCGCCGCGCCGGCGCACGCCTCCCCGTGGGGGCAGGGCGCCGTGCACGTCGTGCAGCTCGGCGAGACGCTGACCGGCATCGCCGCGCGCTACGGCGTCAGCGCCGAAGCGATCGCCGCCGCCAACGGCATCTTCAACTGGAACTACATCTTCGCCGGCCAGCAGCTGACGATCCCGGGCAGCTATCGCCCGCCGGCGCCCGGCCACGGCAGCCCGCCCCCGGCGGGCGGGTATCACGTGGTCCGGCTCGGCGAGACGCTGTACGGCATCGCCTGGCAGTACGGCACGTCGGTGTCGTCGATCCTGGCAGCGAACGACATCCTCAACCCAGACTACATCTACGCCGGCCAGCGGCTCGTCATCCCTGGCATGGGAATGCCGCCCGGGCACGGCCGCCCGCCGTCGTACGACGAGCCGCCGGCGACCTGCGGGCGGTCCTACATCGTGAAGCCCGGCGACACGCTGTCCGGCATCGCGGCGTGGCACGGCACCACGAGCTACGTCGTCGCCGCCGCGAACGCCATCGCCTACCCGTACATCATCTACCCCGGGCAGAGCCTGCACATCCCGTGCCACGGCCAGCGCCCGCCGGCGCATCGCCCACCCGGCGACAAGCCCGACGGCCGGCCGCGGCCCAAGCCGACGGCGCGCCCGAACCTGCAGCCCGCCGCCTGCGCCCGCGAGGTGCAGATCGTCAGCCCGCGCGAAGGCGAGCACGTCAGCGGCAGCCTGCAGATCATGGGCACGGCCGACATCGCGAACTTCCAGTTCTACAAGCTCGAGTACGCCATGGGCCACGTGCCGCTGGACAGCGCGTTCGCCAGCATCGGGCACACGGTGGGCGACCCGGTCCGCGACGGCGTCCTGCGGTCGTGGTACGTCGGGAACATGCCGGCCGGGGCGTACACCCTGCGGCTGACGGCGGTCGACAACACCGGCAACTTCCCGCGGCCGTGCAACGTGCACTTCTACATCGACCGCTGATCCCACGACGGGCGCCAGCCACCGCCGACGGGCAGACCGTGGCCCGCACCCCCGCGCTCAGGCCGGGCGGGGGTGCGGGCGTCGCCCGTGCACCCGGCCCCGACGCCCCATGCCTGGAGCCATCGCGATGACGATCATCCGCCCCCATGCCTACGGCATCGCGCTGCTCGCCGCCGGCCTAGCGTGCATGCCCGGCGCGCGGTCGGCGCTCGCCCAGGCGCGCGTGCCCGTGGCGCCCGGGATCGGCCAGCTCGGCGTCCACGTGGTCCAGCCCGGCGAGTCGCTCTACGGCCTGGCCGTACGCTACGACATGCCGGCAGCGGACCTTGCCCGGCTCAACGCCACCGGCGACGCCCCGCTGCTCCTCCCCGGGCGGACCGTGTGGGTGCCGCTCAGCCGGGCCCACAACGTGCGGGCCGGCGCGCCCGCCGCGCGCACGGCGGCGCGCGGGCGGACCGCCGCGTCGGGGGACGCCACCTACGTCATCGCCGCCGGCGACACGCTCTACGCCATCGCCGAGCGCCTTGGCGTCGACGTCGAGGACCTCAAGCGGTGGAACGGGCTGCCGGTCGACGGCAGCATCCGTGCCGGGGACACGCTGGTCGTGCAGCGCGACGCACCCGAGGACAGCGCATCCCGGGCCGGCGAGCGCGGCCGGGATGCCGCGGCGACCGACCGCCGGCCGGCCGGCACCGGCGGAGCGGGCACGACGCGCACGCACACCGTGGCGGCCGGGGAAACGCTGTCGTCGATCGCCGCCGCCTACGGCGTCAGCGCCAACGAGCTCAGCCGGCTGAACGCCCTCGCCGACGCCGACACGCTCCGGCCTGGCCAGGATCTCGCGGTCCCGGCGCCCGGGGCGGGCCCGGCCGCGGCGACCGGCGACAAGCGCATCGAGATCGACGTCAGCGAGCAGCGCATGTACGTCTGGCAGGGCGAGACGCTGGTGTGGAACTTCGTCGTGTCGACGGGGCTGCCGGGCTACCCCACCCGCCGGGGGACGTTCGAGGTGCAGAGCCGGATCCCCAACGCGTGGTCCACGGCCTGGCAGCTCTGGATGCCGCACTGGCTGGGCATCTACTGGGCCGGCGGCAGCGAGAACGGGATCCACGCCCTGCCGATCGTCAACGGGCAACGGCTGTGGGGCGGCTACCTTGGCTCGCCGATCAGCTACGGGTGCGTGGTTCTCGGCACCGAGGACGCCGAGCTGCTCTACGAGTGGGCGGACATCGGGACGCCCGTCGTCATCCGCGACTGAGCGTCGGCTCGGCCGGCGACAGCCCCCGCGCCGTCGCCGGGAGCCCGGTCCGGCTCATTTGCCCCGGTCGCCGTGCCGGGCGCGGCAAGGTCTTCGACCTTCAGCTCGATCCGCCGAGCGCCCTGCCACGTGTTGACCCCGAGCGTGAACACCACGTCGACCCGGTCCCCGATCGCGCCGAGGTCCCCGCCGCGGTGGAACGCCACGGCTTCGACGGGGTCGGCTGCCCCGCCGCCGCCGAGGCGGAGGCCGAGGTGCCGCTGTTCCGCCCCGAACGCCCGCCGGCTCGCGACCGGCGCGTCGCGCCACAGGAGGAGCGGGGCCGGGTTGCCCTGACCGTACGGCTCGAGGCCCTCGAGCGCCTCGAGGAGCGGCCAGCCGACGTCGGCCGGGCCGACCTCGGCCGCGATGTCGAGCGCCGGGCGCAGGTCCAGCCCGCGGAGCGCCTCCGCCGCCAGCGCCGACAGGCGCTCGCGCAGCGCCGCAAGGTTCGATCGGTGGACGGTGAAGCCAGCCGCCCGGGCGTGCCCGCCGTGCTTGACGAGCAGATCGGCCACCTGGTCCAGCCCCGCGACGATGTCGAACTCCGGGATCGACCGGGCCGATCCGCGGGCCACGTCGCCGTCGAGCTTCAGGACCGCCGCCGGCCGGTAGTGGCGCTCGGCGAGCCGCCCGGCCACGAGCCCGACGACGCCGAGCGGGACGTCGGGGCTGACGTCGAGCAGGAACGGCGCGTCGGTGGCGCCGGCGAGCCGCGACTCGGCGGCCTGGGCCGCCTCGTCCTGCGCCGTGCGGCGCTCGGCATTGTGGCGCTCGATCGACGCGGCCAGGCGCGCCGCCGCGGCCGGGTCTTGCGTGAGCAATAGGTCGAGGGCCGCCCGCGCGTCGTCCACCCGTCCGGCCGCGTTGATGCGCGGCCCGAGATCGAAGCCGAGCGCGCGCGCGGTGAGGCCGTCGGGCCGCACTCCGGCCGAATCCATGAGCGCCCGCAGCCCGGGGCGCAGGGTCCCCCGAAGCCGCTCGAGGCCCCGGTGCACGATCGAGCGGTTCTCTCCGACCAGGGGCACCATGTCGGCGACCGTCCCCAACGCCGCCAGGTCGAGCAGGTCGGCCTCGTCGAGCCCGCCCGGCGCCCCGCGCCGGGTGCGGCGCTCCACCCGCAACAGGGCCTGCGCCAGCTTGAATGCCAGCCCCACGCCGGCGAGGTCGAGGTACCCGTAACGGCAATCCGGGCGCCGCGGGTTGATGACCGCCGTCGCCGCCGGCAGGTCGGCGGGGAGCGCATGGTGGTCGGTGACGATGACGTCGAGCCCCCGGCGCGCGACGGCATCGATCTCGCGCGCGGCGCGGATGCCGCAGTCCACGGTGACGACCAGCCGGACGCCCTCGCGCGCCAGCGCCTCGAGGGCGTGGGCGTGGACGCCGTAGCCGTCGCGCTCGCGATGCGGGATGAACTGGCGGACGTCGCCGGCGCCCACGGCGGCGAGCGCTTCGCTGAGAAGCGCCGTCGCGGTGACGCCGTCGGCGTCGTAGTCGCCGTACACGGCGATCGGCTCGCCGCCGCGGATGGCCTGGCGCAGCCGGGCCACCGCGGCGTCCATCCCGGCCAGTCGGAACGGGTTGTCGTCGCCCGGCGCCCGGTCGAGGAAGGCGCGGGCCTGGGCGGCATCGGTGATCCCGCGGGCCGCCAGCACGCGCGCCACGATCGGGTGCGTGCCGGCCAGCGCGTGTGTGAGCGACGCCGGCGGCGGGGGCGCCAGGCGCCAGCGGCGGGCGGGGCGGAGGGGCGGGGGGGCCATGCCGGCATTATACGGCGCCTCCCAGGCCGCGGCCAAGGCCCCCGCGGCACGTTCGCGACAGGCCCCCGACAGCCGCGCGCCGCCGCCGGCGCGGATCGCGGAGCAGCAGCCTGCCCAGGCGTCCCGGCAGGCGATATAATCCAAAGCATGCCCGAACCACCCCCGAGCACCGTCTCGGTCATCGCCACGGTGTTCAACGAGATCGGCAGCATCGACCGCCTGATCGCGTCGCTGGCGGCCCAGCGCCGCCGGCCGGACGAGGTCGTGGTCGTCGACGGCGGCTCGACGGACGGCACCTGGGAGCGCCTGCAGGCCCTGGCCCGCGAGACGCCGCTGCCGCTCGTGGTCCTGTCACGCCCGGGCGCGAACATCTCGGCCGGGCGCAACGCCGCGATCGAGGCGGCCCGGGGCCCCGTGATCGCGGCCACCGACGCCGGCGTGCGGCTCGGCCCCGAGTGGCTGGCGGCGATCACGGCGCCGTTCGCGGGCGGGGCGCGCGTCGTAGCCGGGTTCTTCACGCCGGACCCCGAGGGCGCGTTCGAGACCGCCCTGGGCGCCGCGACGCTGCCGGAGCTGGGCGATGTCGACCCGGCGACCTTCCTCCCGTCGAGCCGATCGGTGGCGTTCACCCGCACCGCCTGGGCGGACGCCGGCGGCTATCCCGAATGGCTCGATTACTGCGAGGACCTCGTCTTCGACTTCCGCGTGCTCGCCGCGCACGGCCCGGCGGCGTTCGCGCCGGCGGCGGTGGCGCGGTTCCGGCCGCGGCCGAGCCTCCGTGCCTTTGCCCGGCAGTACTACCTGTACGCGCGCGGGGATGGCAAGGCGGGGCTCTGGCCGGTGCGGCACGCCATCCGCTACGGCACGTACGGCATCCTCGCGCCGGGCGCGGTGCTGGCCGGCGTGTACTTCCACCCGGCGGCCTGGCTTGGCCTCGGCGCCGGCCTGGCGTGGATGCTGCGCCCGGCGTATCGCCGCCTCGTCCGGCAGTGGGGCGGCCTCGCGGGGGCCGACAAGCTGCGGTGCGTGGCATGGATCCCGGTCATCCGCGTCACCGGCGACGGCGCCAAGATGGCCGGCTATCCCGTCGGCGTCTGGTGGCGCCGGCGCCATCGACCACCGGATTGGCGCCCGAGAGCGGGCGCCGGGAGGTTGTGAGATGCTGGATCGCGCCCGACTACGGTACCGGCTTCAGCCAACTAGACCGGCTCCGGCGTGGACCACGAAGCCTGTGGAGTTGCCCCGGTTTCGTGGACACCATTACCCTTTGGGTGAAAGAAGTCCACGAAACCGGGGCAACTCCACGCAGCCGGCAACTCCTACGGCCAGGAGACCCACTCCCACCGCTACGACACCTGCCCCGCCCGGGCAGAGGTGCTTCCTTCCGCCGGCGTTTACCAAAGAGTAGCCCGGAGGCAAACCTCTTGACATCCCCCACCCCGAGATTCCCTATCCAAGGTATTGGTTCCACAGCCACCGGAACCTCGAACTCCACCCACGCGACCGCCCAGCCCGCGCCGGGGCCGCGCGCCGGGCTGCACCCCTTCGCCGGCATCGCTGCCGCCGCGGCCCTCGCCGCCGCGATCGCCGGCCCGACCGCGCCCGCCCGCACCGTCACGGCGCAGGCGGCGACCGCCACACCCGCCCCGGCGACGGCGACGCCCACCCCGACGCCCACGGTCCTCCCGCCCCCGCCCATCGCCGGGCGCTGGTCGATCACCCGCACGTGGTACCGCGGCTGCCCGGGGTGCGGCGCGGCGGTGTCGCTGACCACGCCGTGGACGATCACGCAGTCCGGGAACGACATCCGCGTCGATCGCGGGCCGCGCGGCGCCGTCGTGGCCGACGGCGCCGGCGGCGGGCTCCTGGCCCTCGATGGGCTCGAGCAGGGCGCCACCAGCACGTTCCGGTTCTGGTATGCGTCGCTGCGCGTGACGGCCGACGGCAACGCATTCGAGGGGGCGTTCAACGGGTCCGAACAGGCGGCCAACCCGTGCGGCGACCGGCCGCCGGTGGTGACGTGCTTCGCGTCCGCCGGTTGGATCCGCGGCCGGCGCCTCGACACCGCCCCCAGCCCGACCGCGACCGGCGGGACGCCCGGCGGAACCGCGACCGTGGCCGCGACCGTCGCCGCGACCGTCGCCGCGACGGCGACCGCGTCGCCGA
>CAYQBA010000159.1:0-10763 GCA_964415605.1 uncultured Anaerolineales bacterium
GCGCGATCGGCGGGCCGCACGGCGTTGGCGGCCCGCAGCCGCGCCGCCGCCTCGGATTCGCGGCGCGCCTGCGCCTCGGCATCCCGTGCCGCCAGCGCGGCCGCCCCTTCCAACCGGCCGACCTCGCGCGCCGCGCCCTGCATGCGCTGGAGGCCGAGCCACCAGGCCCACCATGCCGCGGCCACGACCGCCAGCACGGCAGCGCGGGTCGGCAGCGCCGTCGACCACACGAAGGCAACCCATCCCGCCACACCGCTGAGCGCGATGGCGCCGATGGCCCCCAGACTCACGCGCCGCGACGCCGCCGCATGGGCGCCGCGGGCCGCGTCAAGGGCGGCGCCGTCATCCACCGGCGATGGGCGGTCCGCGACGGCCGCGATCCAGCTCTCCAACGCCTCGCGGACCTCGAAGGCCCGCCAATCGTGCTCCAGCGACTGAACGGCGTCGCGCGCCTCGCGCGCCGCGGCGCGCGCCTCCACCAGCCCGCGGCGCGTGTCGTTGAGCGCCTGGCGGTCAGCCGCCAGACGCTCGAGCTCGGCATCCCGGGCCGCGATGCGATCCGCCAGCCCATCGCGTTCGGCAGCGCGCGCCGCCAGCCACGCCAGGCCGTCGCGCACGCGCCTGAGCGCCATGCCACGGGTCACGGTCGCGGGCTCGTCGACATCCCGCGCGGCGATGGCCGCATCGAGCTCGGCCGCCGCCCGCGCCGCCGCATTCGCGCCGTCGAGCGCACGCTCGCGCGCGGTCAGGCCATGCCGCCAACCCGCGTGCGCCTCCGCCAGCACCTCGGCGGCCGCGGCGCGCGCGGCGAGATCCGCCTCGACCCTGCGGGCGGCGGCCAGCTCGGCGGCCATCGCCGCAAGGGCGTCGATGTCGCCGCGCAGCCGCGCGATGCCCTCACGCACCGCGGCCCGTTCGAGGTCGCGCCGCACCACGGCGAAGCGGGCCTCGATCCGCGGCCACTCGGCCTGCAACGCCGCCAGATCGGCCCGGGCACGGAGGCGTTCGAGCTGCTGCCGGTCGGCGGGCCGGACCCGCAGGCGCTCGCCGACCTCGAGCAAGCGGTCCAGGTTGAGCAGCTTCATCAGGCTCTCCTGGCGACCGGCCAGGGTCATGCCCTCGAGCTTCTCGAGCTTCTTCTGCTCGACGAAGCACGTGTTGAGCAGGGCTTCGCCGTCGAAGCCCAGCTCGGCCGCGACCCGGGCGTTGACAGCCCGATTGGAGCGGATCTCCTCGACGCCGCCGTCCGCCGCCCACAGGTCCATTGCCCACACGTTGGGCCGGTCGCGCCGGACGCGCCGCGTGACGCGCATCCGGCGCCCGTCGACCAG
The DNA here is from genome assembly GCA_964415605.1 of uncultured Anaerolineales bacterium. Lineage (GTDB taxonomy): Bacteria > Chloroflexota > Anaerolineae > Epilineales > Epilineaceae > UCB3. Next base: position 1,332 of record CAYQBA010000159.1, read on the forward strand.
GCACAGGTCGAGCGCCACGTACGCCTCCTCGGCCCCGTAGCGGATCACGTCGTCGAGGCGCCCGCCGGCCGACTCGGTGGCCAGCGGCTGGCCGAACAGCGCGAAGAAGATCGCCTCGAACAGCGTCGACTTGCCGGCTTCGTTGAGCCCTTGCACCAAGAAGCGGCCGCGCCGCGGCAGGGCAAGGTCGACGTCGACGAGCTGCTTGAAGTTGTGGGCCGTCACCCGCCGGATGTGGATCATGGCGCCGGGAGTGTAGCCTAGAACGCTTGTGCGGGGAAGTCGCTCGGCGGACCCAGCGACTTCCCCGCGGTTCACGCCTCCACGATGTCGATGCCGGTGATCACGTCGCCCTGCCGCACCGCGTCGACGATGGCCTGGCCGTCACGCACCCGCCCGAAAACGCTGTGCTTGCGGTCCAGCCACGGCGTCGCGACGTGGGTGATGAAGAATTGGCTGCCGTTGGTGTTGGGGCCGGCGTTGGCCATGCTGAGCACCCCCGGGCCGTCGTGCTTGAGGTCGGCGTGGAACTCGTCGGCGAACTGGTAGCCCGGACCGCCGCGACCGGTGCCGGTGGGGTCGCCGGTCTGGATCATGAAGTCGGCGATCACCCGGTGGAAGGTCACGTTGTCGTAGAAGCCGTCGCGCGCCAGGCACACGAAGTTGTTGACGGTCTCGGGCACCTTGTCGGCGAAGAGGTCGAGCGTGATGTCGCCACGGCTGGTGTGCAGGGTGGCCCGGTACGTCTTGGCCGGATCGAGGCTCATCGCGGGGGGTTGGGCATACTGCCGCATGTCGGGGTTGCCTTTCGGTTGTGGATCGGATGTCGATGGGTCGGCGATACGGGACCGCGCCGAGCGAGGCGGGACCTTCGCCCGCCGGCCCGTTCCGCTGGGCGGGGCGCCCACTGTCTGATGGACGGCCGCGGGCACTCCGCAAGCGGCCCGTCACCGCACGGCCAGCCGGTAGCCGGCCGGATTGCGCGTGGCGGGCGTCAAGGCGCTGACCGCCAGGGTGACGGTCGCGTCCGGGGGGATGGCCGGCAGGTCGATCGTCGCGTGGCCGCTCGGCGCGACATCGATCGGATGGACCGCGACGCCCGAGCGCGCGCCGTCGGCGATGACCTGCAGGCCCCAGCGCTGCGGCAGCGTTGGATCGAGGCGCAGCCAGCCCTCGGCTTGCCAGCCGGCATCGGCGTCCGCGGTATCGTGGAAGCCCACGGCATCCAGCCGTACGTCGTCGATGGCCAGGCCCGACAGGTTGACGGCGTCGTCGGTGACGACCTCGAAGCGCAGCGTGACGGCCTGCCCGGTGAACGGCGTGAGGTCTGCCGCCTCGTCAACCCAGCCGATGCTCGTGCCCGTGAGACCGCTCCCGAAATTGTTGCCGTTCGGGTTGGCGTCGGTGGTGCGCGACGTCGGCAGGCGCGTCCAGGTGGCGCCGCCATCGCCGGAGGCCAGCACGTAAGCATAGTCCCAGTTGTCCTCGAGGTCGTACCACGCTCGCCACGTCAACCGGGCGGCGCGCGCGCCGCGCAGGTCGAACGCGCGCGTGAGCCGGGCGTCCATGTTGTCGCCGCGGTTCGACCACCACACACGGCCGGCGGCGGCGGGCCCCGGGCCGAGCAGGCCGACCGTGGCGTCGCCGGTGAAGTCCAGCGCAAGCCGGCCATCGCGCACGCGTGCCGTCACGTCGTGGTAGTCGGTGGCGAACTGGCCGACCGACGTCGCCGTGCCGGCGTCGGGAAGCGGCGTGGGGCGAACCCGGCCGATGTCGAGGTCGCCGTAGCTGTAGCGCTCCGGCACGCCGCCTTCCGGCCGCGGCAGCACGGCGTTGGCCACCGCCCAGTCGAGGAACGCCGCGTCGAACGGCCGCGGGTCGCCGACGGCCGCCAGCGCGGCCTCGACGCCGGACGCCCCGTTCGCCGGCGCCGCGACGAACGCCCGGATCACGGCATCGCCGTAACGCTGCCTCAGGTAGGCGAAGAACGCGTAGGCGGCCGCGTAATGGGCGGTGTTGGCGCCAGCCTCGTGCTCCCACTCCATGAGCGGCGTATCGGGCGCGTCGAGGAACGCCGTGCCGGTCTGCACCGGATAGCCCGCCACCCGCGCCGCGAGCTCCGCCAGGCCCTCGTTGGCCCAGACCGATTCGTCGCGGTCCTGATGCCAGTGAATCATGTGCTGGAGCTCGTGGGCCAGGAGCGCCTGATAGTCGTAGGCGCCGGGCGTGGTGGCCGACAGGTTCACATAGAACATCTCGCGCTGGTTGGAGTGGGGCTCGACGGCCTCGGGATACTCGTCGGCGCTGTAGAAGTAGCCGGCAATGCCCGCCACCGGCTCGTGGTGCAGCACGTGCACGCGCGGGTCGCCGTCGATGCCGGGCGACCATTCACCGCCAAACACGGCCCGTACCCGCGGGTACACCTCGTCGGAGAACGCCTCGGCGCCGCGCTCCAGGGCGGCGCGGTCGACCGTCTGCCCGTCCTGCACCCAGACGTACGCGTGGCGGGACACGACCTCGAGACGTGCCTGAACGCGGAAGTACTGCTCGCTGTTGATGTCGTGCAGCCAGAACATCGCCACGTCCCCCGCCACGGGCGTCGGGGCCGCCGTGGGCGCGGGCGCCGATGCGGCGCGGGTGCGACCCATGCGCACGGCCAGGTCGTTGAGGTCCCGTGCCGGGGGCTCGGTCCGCAAGATGGCGAGGCTGTCGGCGGGGGTGGCCGTCGCGCCGACCCGGCTCGCCTGATCGCCGGGCTCCGGCGTGCCCGGGCGAAGGACGCCGGGCGTCGGCCCGACGCGCCCGGCGTCCCCGCGCCCCGCAAGCCGCCACCACGCACCGACCGCGATGGCCACGACCGCCACGCCAAGCACCAACACGGCCACCCGGCGCCATGGTCGCCGGCCGGGGGCGGGGTCCGTCACGGCGCCGTCGACATCGACATGAAGAGCACGGCGATCTCGGTCACCACGAAGATGATGAGGAAGGCGATGGCGATCAGCTTGCGCCGTCGGGTCATGGGGTGTCTCCTGAGGTCGGTGAGACCGCGGCCGGCCCGCCGAACGTGATGGCCAGGTCCAGCGTGCGGCCGTAGCGCTCCACGGTCAAGGCGGCGCTGGCGCCCTGATGATAGCCCCAGACCAGGTCTTCGAGGGCGCGGTCGAGATCGAGCGGCGTGCCGTCGACGGCCACGATGATGTCGCCGGGCTCGAGGCCCGCCCGTTCGGCGGCCCCCCCGGGGGCCACGGCCGTCACCAGGGCCCCGGTGGCGCGTTTCAGCCCGGCCTCGCGCGCGGCCATGGGGTCGAGCGGCTCGAAGGTGGCGCCGAGGTCGGCGCGCCCGATGCCGTCGATCCACTCCGCGGCCAGCGCGCGCACCACGTTGCTCGGCACGGCGAAGCCCAGGCCCTCGACGAGGCCTCCGCCGCTCTTGTCGCGGCGCACGATCAACGTGTTGAGGCCCACGACCTCGCCGCGCAGGTTGATCAACGGACCGCCGGAGTTGCCGGTGTTGATGGCGGCGTCGGTCTGGATCAGCGGCACGTCGACCACGTCGAACTCCCGCACCGTCCAGGTCTGGGCGTCGAAGCCGAGGTCCTTGACCCGGCGGTTGAGGCCTGCGATGATCCCGGTGGTGACGGTGTTCTGGTACTCGGTGCCGAGCGGGCTGCCGATGGCCAGCACCCGCATGCCGGGCTCGAGGTGCGCCGAGTCGGCCAGCGTCGCGACCTGGGGCAATGCCGTGCCCGGCGGCAGCCGCAGCACCGCGATGTCGTACGCGGGATCCCACTGCACCACCTCGGCCGCGGCGCGCCGGCCGTCGATGAACACGATCTCGATGGCCTGGGCTTCCGCCACGACGTGGGCGTTGGTGGCGACGTACCCGCGGGCGTCGAAGATGACGCCCGAGCCCGATCCGGCGGCCCGCAGCTGAACCGGCGCGAACGGGTTGGCCCGCACGCGCTGCAGGTTCATCACCGTCACCACGGCCGGACGGGTGGCGCGGACGGCCGCCAGGACGGCCTCGTCCTCACCGCTCTGAGCGCCCCCACCCGCCAGCGCGGCGATCGCCTGTGACTGCGGCGTCGCGGACACGACGGTGGCTTCCGGCGCACGGCCGTACCAGCGTGCCGCGGCCAGGCCGGCCACGCCGCCCGCGATCGCACCGCTGCCGACCAGGGCGGCCGTCACGGTCAACCATCCCAACAGCTTGCGCATGTCCCGACGTTCCTTTCGCGTCGATCCCGGGGCATCGTCGCCGGGCACGCCGTGCCGCCCTCCCGCCCGCAGGGCCGCACGGCTTCACCGTGGGCGCGTGGCAAGCGCGACGTCAGCGCGGCTCAACCGGCCGCGGCCCTACCCGTTGCGGGAGCGGCCTGTGGCAGATACACCGTGAACACCGTCCCGCGGCCGACGTCGCTGGTCACGGTCACGCGCCCGCCGTGCCCGGTGGCGATGGCGTGCACGATCGAGAGACCCAGCCCGGTGCCGCCGCTGGCACGCGCGCGCGCCTTGTCCACGCGGTAGAATCGGTCGAAGACGAACGGCAGATCCTCGGCCGGGATGCCCGAGCCGTCGTCGGCCACCGTCAGCTCGGCCTCCGAACCGGCCCGGCGCAAGCCCACGGTCACGCGCGTGCCGGCCGGGGTGTGCCGCAGGGCGTTGGAGACCAGGTTCAGCAGCAGTTGCTTCAGGTGATCGCCGTCGCCCATGACGGCGACCGGCTGCACGTCGCCGGACAGCACCACGTGGTGGTCGCCCGCCAGCACCCGCGCCTGCCGGAGCACATCCTCGACGATGCCCTCGAGCGCGACGGGGACGCTGCGCCGGGCCAACTGCTCGTTGCTGCGGGCCAGGAGCAGCAGGTCCTCGACCAGGCGCGCCATGCGCTCGGCCTCGCCGTGCACGGCGTCGACGCCCTCGGGGTCCAAGCGGTCGAAGCGGCGCATCAGCTCGATCTCGCCGCGGATGGTCGTCAGCGGCGTGCGCAGCTCATGCGACACGTCGGCCAGAAACTGGCGCTGGCGCTCGAACATGCCCTGAATCTGGTCGAGCATGTCGTTGAACGTCGTGGCCAGCCGGCCGATCTCGTCGAGCGGCCCGCGATCGGCGATCCGGCGGGAGAGGTCGCGCTTCTGGTTGATCTCCTGCGCCGTCCGGGCGATGGCGTCGAGCGGCCGCAGCGCCGCCTCGGTCACGGCGGCGCCGGTGAAGAACGCCAGCGCGGTGGCCAGGATCGTCGCCAGCGCGAGGAGCCGCGCCAGGCGGTCCATGGTCTTGTCGTAGCTCTGGAGCGACGTCAGGATCTCGACCACCGCCCACGGGCCGTGGTCGCGGAAAACCGGCCGGCTGTAGGAGTAGAACGGTCCGCCGACGACGGCGCTCGACGTCGACACCACGACGGCGTGGTCGATGCCGCGGCTGGCGTCGACGAACATGTTGTAGTCGATCGGCACGTGCCCACGGTCCTCGAGGAACTTGTCGCTGCTGCCCACCAGCCGGCCGGTCCAGTGGTAGTAGCGGATGCCGACGCCCTCGTAACGCCACGGCTCGAAGCTTCCCTGGAGCTCGTCCCATTCCTGAAGCAGGCTGGCCTCCGCCCACCCGATGCGGCCGGTCGCCACGGCCATGACCCGGCTGTCCTGCCGCCGCGCCTCGCGCAGCAGCCCGTCGGCGGCCTGGGCGGCGCGCTCCTGGCTGGAGCGGCGGATGTCGTCCATCAGCGTGCGGTCCATGTAGGTGTAGACGGCCAGGCTGAAGGACATCAGCGTCAACGCCAGGACGGCGCTGTAGAACAGCGTGAGCTTCCACCGGATGAGGATGGTCGGGGGTCGCCAGGCGACGCGCAAGCGCGCGAGCCCACGCCACGGCCAGGCAAGGCGCGGCGCGGCCAGCGGGCTCGCGGCGGGCGGGTCGTGGAACACTGGGCGCATGGCCGAGCTCATGTCGGCTCCCGCAAGGCGTAGCCCACGCCGCGCACGGTATGGATCAGGCGCGGCTCACCATCGGCCTCGATCTTGGTGCGCAGGTAGCGCACGTACACCTCGATGATGTTGCTCTCGCCGCCAAAATCGTAGCCCCAGACGTCGTCGAAGATCTGGTCGCGCGTCAGCACCTGTCGCGGATGCCGCATGAAGAGGTGCAGGAGGTCGTACTCCTTGGCCGTGAGGTCGATGGATCGCGCGCCGCGGCGGGCCTGGTGCGTGCCGGTGTCGAGCTGGAGGTCGGCGAAGCTGAACACCTCCGGCCCGTCGGCCGGCCGCTGCTGGCGGCGCAGGAGGGCCCGGATGCGCGCCAGCAGCTCCTCGAATGCGAACGGCTTGGACACGTAGTCGTCCGCCCCGGCGTCCAGCCCGGTCACGCGATCGGGCACGGCCTCCTTCGCGGTCAGCATCATGATCGGCACGGTGCTGGCGCTGCGCAGCCGCCGGCAGACCTCGACCCCGTCGAGCTCGGGCAGCATCCAGTCGAGGATCACCAGGTCGGGCAGCCGTTCCCGGGCCATCGCCAAGCCGGACGTGCCGGTATGGGCCACCCGCACGTCGTAGCCTTCGAAGATCAGCCCGCGGCGCAACATGCTCGCGATGCGCTCGTCGTCCTCGACGACCAGGATTTGCTCTGCCACGACCACCCCCTACCCGGCGGCGCCGCGCCATCGGCGCGGCTGGACTCAAAATTATAGGCACCGCCGGATGATGCTCGAAGTGTAGCGCGGCCGCGTGAGAGCACGATGAGGGGCGGGCACGGCGGCGGTGAGCGCACCGGCGCTCCTCAGCGCCGCCGCGCGACGTACACCACGGCGCCGCCGACGAGCAAGCTGCCGTAGCTGATCGTCCGGTAAAGCCCGGTCATGGCCAGCGCCGCGCTGCCGGCGAAGCCCCGCAGGCGCAGCGCGCCCGTCAGGAGCGGCTCGAACCCCAACCCGCCCGGCGTCAGCGGAATGGCCGTGATGAACGCTTGCAGCAAGCTGAAGAACACGACCAGCGGCAAGGGCAGCCGATACCCCAGCGCCAACCCCACCAGCCAGAAGGCCATCCCCTCCGCCATCCAGGCCGCGGCGGACAGGCCCAGGAGCGGCCCAAACCGGCCGAACGAGAGCACGAGCGCGTCGGCGAACCGCACGTAGAGCCGCCCGGCCCGGTCCGGCAGCACGCGCTCGAGGTGGCCGCCGAAGCGGGCGACCACGATCAGGGCCGCCAGCATGCCGATGACGGCGGCCCCGCCGAGCAGGAACACGTCGAACAGCGTGCAGCCCAGGTCGTCCAGCCCCGCGCCGCGCCGGATGCACGCGACGGTGCCGCCGTCGACGCCGCGCGCCAGCACGTCGCCGTACGTGGCCAGCCCGGTCAACACCATCAACACGGTGAGGACGATGAGGTCCAGCATCCGTTCGGCCACGATGGTGCCCATGGCGGTCGACCACGGCACGCCGCCCGTACGCCGCACCAGCCAGCCGCGGTAGACGTCGCCCAGCTTGGCCGGCACGATGCTGTTGACGAACCACGACAGATAGATGATCTCCGCCAGCGCGAGCGTGGACGGCAGGCGGGCGGTGTCGGAGCCGGCGTTGCCGAGGAGGATGCGCCAGCGCCGCGCGCGCACCGGGAACGCCAGGTAGTACGTCGCCAGCGCCGCCAGGTACAACCATGGGTTGGCGCCCCGGATGCGCCGTGCCGCGTCGGCCAGGGTCGCGGGGTCCTGGCTGTAGAGGAATGCCCCGACGAGGATGGCCGCCACGCCCAGCGACAGCGCGGTCCGCCGGCTCGCGAGCCGGCTGCCAAGGGCGGGCGGGCCGTCGGCGGGCGGACCGTCGGGGGGCACGGGATGGGGCATGGGCTGGTCGCGTTCTGGGATGACGTGCATCGAGCCGCCGGTTGGGATCAGGATTGCCCGCGCGCGGCGTTGCGGGCGCGTTCAGGGCTGAAGGATATCATCTGTCGCGAGGATGCATCGCCGCGGCGCGTCCACGGTCACGGCCGATGCGCGGCAGCCGTGCGCGGACGGCGGGGGAGGCGCCGGCGGACGGCGCGGCATCGCGTTGCCCCGCCAGGGCCCCGAGCAACAGGCCCAGGTGAATCGTCAGGTCGTGGACATACAGGTTGTCCAGCAGGCTGTGGAACGCCAGCGCCGCCCACACGCCGACCAGCCCGAGGCCGAGGGCGGCCTCGACCGCGCCGGTCGGGCGCCAGACCGCGCGCAGGATCGCCGCGAGCCCGGCGAAGTAAAACACGAGGTAGCCGGCCAGCCCCACGAGCCCGCCTTCGGCCAGCAGGTGCAGGTAGATATTGTGGGCGTGCCCCAGCGGATCCGACCAGCGGGGCAGCTGGAAGCGAGGGTAGGCGTCTGCGTAGGCGCCGGGTCCCTGGCCGAGCCACGGCCGGTCGGTCCACATGGCGGCGGCGGCCTCCCAGTGCGCGACGCGCTCGACCGTGGCGAAGTTGGCGTCGGTCACCTCGACGTCGGCCACGCCCCACACGGCGAACGTGCGGGCAATGCTCCCCAACCGTTCGCCGATGCTGGCGGGGATGTGGTCCACGGCGCCGGCCACGAGGAGCGCCACGACCACGGTCAGCCCCGCCCAGGTCACCCCGAGGATCCGCCACCGCATGGCTCCGCCGCGCCATGCCCCGGCGAACCATGCCAGCAGCATCGCCCCGCCGGCGACCGCGGCGGACAGCCATCCGCCGCGCGACCATGACAGCACCAGCCCGATGCCGCACAGCCCCGCGGCGAGTGTGCCGACGATGGCGAGCGCGCGGGAGGCGGTCGTGCCTGCGCCAGCGGGCGAGCCGCGCTCGGAGCGGGCGCCCTGGTCGCCACACCCGCGCCCGGCGGCCCGGCGCGACGCCCGCCCACCCACCAGCGTCGTCCATGCCAGGGCCGCGCCGATCGGCCACACCATGTTCATGTGGCCGGCAAAGGGGTTGGGCTGCCCAAACGTGCCGTGCGCTCGGTACAGGCGCCCCCCCAGCACCGCAAACGCCTCCGGCCCAACCCGCCGGACGGCCATGGCGGCCCCCATGACCGCTTCGGCGGCACCGGCCACCAGGATGACCGCCACCAGCGCGACGCCGGCGCGCCGGTCGAGCATGGCGGCCAGCGCCAGCGCCAGCCCCAAGAGGCCCCAACGGGCAACCTCGACCCCTGCGGCGGCGATGTCGGCGGCCGCCAACGACGACGCCACCAAGGCGGCGAGGAACACCGCCACCCCGCCCAACGCAAGCCGGGCCGACGCGGGCACCCCGAGCGGCGTTCGCCGCGCCGCGGCGGCCAGGGCACGGCCGAATGCCGCGAGGGCGAGCCCGATGGGCGCCGGCGTCAACGCCGCCACGCCGGCCGGCATGGCGGCCAAGCTCCCGAACGGCACCGCCCACGCCGCGGCCGATCCTCATAGGTATGGGCGAACATGACGTCGTCGTCGAGCAGCTCGGC
>CAYQBA010000160.1:0-10696 GCA_964415605.1 uncultured Anaerolineales bacterium
GCGCTCGGACGATCCCGAGGCCGACGTCCAGCTCCTCGGACAGGTGTACCACACGCTGATCGGGTATGCCGGGCAGGACCGGTTCACGCTGCTGGTGCCCAACGGGTCGGAGCTGGTGGAGCTGGACTTCCCCAACAACGGCACGCGCTACTGCGTCGGGATGATGCGCGCCGTCGAGGCGCTGGTGGGGCCGGGGCAGGTGGACGTCGCGGCGCCGGCGCTGCCGCCCCAGGCGCCGCGGCGGGGGCCGCGGCGCGACGGGTAGGCGGCCACCCGGCCGGTTCAACCGAACCATGCGACATCGACTCCACAACGCCTGGTTCCACCTCCGTCGCTGGGGGCGCGCCTGGGCGGCGCTCATCGGGATCCCGCTGGCCATCAACATCGTGCTCGTGGCGATCGGGCTCGCCGTCCAGGCCGTGTTGGCCGGGCAGGCGGGCTGGCTGCCCTTCCGCATCCACGACGAGGCCGAAACCGTCCTGGCCACCATCGCCAGCATCATGGCCACCGCCACCGCCCTCCTGTACTCCGCGCTGCTCGTCGTGCAGCAGCTCACCGCCAGCCAGTTCTCGCCCCGCCTCGTCAGCGGGATCCCGCGCGACCCGTGGGTGCAGACCGGCGCCGGCCTCACGCTCGGGACGACCGCCTACAGCCTGCTGACGCTGGCGCTGCTGCGCGCCCACACGGCGGTGGACCAGACAGCCGGCGTCGTCATCGCCATGGCCCTGGCCGCCGGGGCGTTCGTGGCGTTCATCCTGACGCTGCTGCACATCAGCCAGATGATCCAGGTCAACACGGTCATCCACCGCGTGGCGAGCGAGACGGCCGAGGCCATCCGCTGCCGCATGCACACCTCGCGCCACCCCGCGGCCGCCGATCCGCAGGTGGTGGCCGACCACCCGCCGCAGCGCATCCGCGCCACGCACTCGGGCTACCTGCAGACCGTGGACTACGACGAGCTCCTGGCGCTGGCGCTGGACGTGGGGGTCGCGATCCAGGTCACGCAGCCGATCGGGGAGTTCGTCACGCGCGACGTGACGGTGTTCGAGGTCTACACGGCGGGCAACCTCGCGCCGCGGTTCGTCGACAAGCTGCGCGACACGCTGGCCATCGGCAAGACGCCGACGATCGAGCAGGATCCCGAGTTCGGCCTGCGGCTGCTGGTGGACATCGCGCTGCGGGCCCTGTCGCCGGCCATCAACGACCCGAGCACGGCGGTCACGTGCATCGACCACATGGAAGATCTCTTGCTGCTGGCGGCGGACCACTTCGACGAGGATGAGGTCGAGCGCCAGCACGAGGGGGAGTGGGTGATCAGGCACTGCCCGACGACGTTCACGCGCCTGCTCGACCGCGCCTGCCGCCAGCTGCGGCACTATGGCGCACGCGACTACGCCGTGCAGATCCGGCTGCAGCGGCTGCTCTTCGAGCTGGCCGAGCGCACCCGCGCCCCCGAACGGCTGAACGCGATCGAGGGGCACGCCGAGGGGCTGTGGGCCGCCATCGAGCGCTGCGGCTGGCCCGAGCACGACCAGGCCGTGCCGCGCGCGCGGCACGCGCGGATCGTCGAGACGATCGCGCGCCGGCGGTCGGAGGCGGGATCCGGGGACGCCTGACGCCGGTTCGGGCGGGGCCGACGGGCGACGGTCAGATCCTTGCGCGGCCGGGACCGCGGGCATCCTGCCAGCCGAGCCGCCATGACGGCAGGATTGCCCGCGGTCCCAGGATGCGCGACATCTCGGTCCCAGCATCTGACGATGGCCGGCACGCTGTCACACGCCGCGCCCGTCGCACGTATCGAAGGGTGTACGTCACACGCGGGAGAGGCAGTCATGGGGACGGCGCAGGGTCACGGTCGACCCGGCGCAACCCGCCAGCCGTCCCGCGGCCCTCTTATCGATGACGAAAGGCAAGGACGATGAACGACCGAACCCTCGTTGGAACGCTGGCGCGCCGCCTGGCGCGGGCAACCGCGCTGGCGGGCGCCGCCGCGGCGCTTGCCCTGGCGGTCGCCGCCCCGACCTCGAACGCTGGCGGCCCGGACGTGGCTGGCGCCTTCCAGGACGCCCTGCCGCTCGGCGTGCCCGTCGACGCGGCCGACGCGTTCGTCACTCCCGATCTGGCCGGGGCGCTCGACGGCGGCCCGGCGCTCGATGGCGGCTTCGCGGTCGACGACAACGGCCCGGCCATCAGCACCGGCGCCGGCCCGCGGCGCGTGTGGACGACCGACCGCTACGGCCGGCCGCGGTCGACTTTCCGCCGCGGCGAGATCGTCGTGTTCTGGGTGCAGCTCTACAACCCGGGCCGCACCTACGCGCGCTATCCGCTGGAGCTGTGGGTCGACGACCACATCCGATGCTTCACGACGCCGTGCGACGGCGGGCCGCAGCGCCTGTTCGCCGGCACGGTCTACCTCCGGCCCGGCTACACCGTGTACTACCGCTTCGCGCGGTCGGGGGCCGGCGACAAGGTCGGCGCGTGGGACTACTATGCCACCGATCCGGATGGCCGGTTCCACGTCTCGACCCCGTTCTACCTGCGCTGACCCACGGGTCGCGCATCCGGTGACGTAACCGTGGGCGGAGCATCGTCGGCTGTCGCGACGGTGCTCCGCTCATCGCGTCTCGGACGCCCTCCGGCACCTTCGCTTGCGCCCAACCTGGCAGGCCTACCTACACCTGCCGGGTGATCCTGCCGACATCTCGAAACCAGTCCTACCTACACCCATCGGCCGATTCCAGCTACGTCCAACCCGGCGCTCCCTCCAACGCACGGGCGACACCACCCCGGCGCCGCGGCCCGGCGGCCCTCGAAATGATGCCGGGCTGCGGTATCCTTTCCTTCCCCCCCGACCCGGCGCCCCGTGCCGCACACCGATCGATGCCAGCCCCTCGAGGAGTCACATCGCCATGCCCTTGCCCGGCCCCCGCCGCGCCATTCCACCCGTACGCCCCGCCGCCCGCATCGTCGCCGGGACGATCACGGTCCTGGCCGCCGTTGCGATCGCCCCCGCGCCCGGACCCGTCCCGGCGGGCGCCGCGGCCAACGGCGTCATCACACCCGTGGGCGCGTTGCCAGCCGCATCACCCGCGCTCGACATCGCCTACGCCGGCGGCCACGCGTACGTCGCCGCCCACGCCCGCGGCGTCCACATCGTCGACGTGGCGGATCCCGCCCGGCCGCGCCTGGTCGGGACGGCCGCGACCGCGGGCGCGGCCTACGACGTGGCGGTGGTTGGGGACCGGCTCTACGTGGCGGCGTGGAGCGCCGGGCTGGAGGTGCACGACATCTCGGATCCCGCCGCCCCCCGCAAGCTCGGCGCGGCGCCGACGCGCGCCAACGCGCAGGCCGTGGCGGTCGGAGACGGCGTGGCGTACGTCGGCGACTGGTCGGCGGTGGTCGACGGGCCGGACCCCGAGTTCGGCGTCGTGGCGCTGGACGTGACGGACCCCGCGCGGCCGCGCGAGATCGGGCATCTGAACACCCCCGGCTGGGCCGGCGACCTTGCGCTGGACGGGCGCACGCTCTACGTCGCGGACGGCCCCGGCGGCCTCCGGGTGCTGGACGTCGCCGATCCCGCGGCCCCGCGCGAGATCGGCGCGCTCCCGACGGCCGTGCGGGCGTACGGCATCGACCACGCCGCGGGCCGGGTGTATGTGGCCGACAACGCCGGCGGCCTGCGCATCGTCGACGTCGCCGACCCGACGGCACCGGCGGACCTCGGCGCGCTGACCTTCGGCGCCGGCGCGGCCTACGGCGTGGCGGTGGGCGGCGATCGGGCGTGGGTGGCGATCGCCGACGGGGGTGGCCCGGCCGACCCGGGCCGGGTCGCGCTCGTCGACGTGTCCGACCCGCGGCGCCCGCGCGCGCTGGCCAAGCACGCCACCCCGCAGCGGGCATGGGGCGTCGACCTCGACGCGGCCGGGCGGGCGTTCGTGGCGGCCACGGGCAGCGGGATGATGGTCCTGGCGGCCGGTGGGGTGGACGGGCCGCGGCCGCTGTTCTTGCCCCGCCTGTGGTTCGGCGCGAACGCGGACACGCCGACCGCCATCGGCCTTGGCGCTCCCAGGCGATGGGGCTACGCTGCGGCCCCCGTCGCAGGTTCGTCGCGGTGAGCGCGTCGAGAGATCGACGATCGGCGTGCATGAGCTGAAGCCCACGGCAAACCCAGGCGGTCCCGTGCAGGATGACCTGGCGCACGCATTTCGCCCCCATTGGACCGCGCCGAAGTCGGGGCTCGAAGTCTGAGACGAGGTGCGCGACGCATCATGCCGGTGATCGCTCCGTCTATGGCGCGCGCGGTGCCCGCACGTGCGCGCCGAGCGCCGCCGCCGCCTCCGCCACCACCGGCGCCCAGTCCTTCGGCCGCGGCTGCCAGAACAGCCGCATCGTCGGGTACCACGGGCTGTCCGGGCGCCGGACGCCCCAGCGCCAGTCCGGCGCGTGGCACAGGAGGACCCACACGGGCTTGCCGAGCGCGCCGGCCAGGTGGATGACGCCGGTGTCGACGCCGATGACGAGGTCGAGCTGCGCGATCGCCGCCGCCGTGTCCGCCCAGTCGCGCAGGTCCGGGCTCAGGTCGACGACGCGGTGGGGCGGCGCCAGGCGCCGGACGTCGGCGGCGCGCGGTCCGACCTGCAGGCTGTAGAACGCGGTGCCCGGCACCTCGAGGAGCGGGATCAGCGCCTCGAGGTGCGCCGACCGGTTCCGATCGTTGCCCTGGCTGGGGCTGCCGGCCCAGACCAGGCCGATCTTCAGCACGCGATCGGCGGCGGTTGCGACGGGCCCCTCACGCTCGCCGTCCCCGGCGCCCAGGCTCGCGCGGCCGGTCGCGTCGCCCCCCGGCTCCGGCAAGCGCGGCCGATGGCCCGCCGGCGGCTGGAGGTACGGGATCGGCGTCGGGATCGTGTCCTGCGTCAGGCCGAGGTAGCGCGGCGCGCTCATCAGCGGCGTGAAGACGTCGAACTCGGCAGCCGCGATCTCCCCGGTCGTGCGCAGGACGGCGTGGCCCCTCGCGCTCTCGAAGAGCCGCAGCAGCGGCTCGGGCGCGACGAGGATCACCCGCCGGGCGCGCGCCGCGATCTGCGGCAGGAACCGGATGAACTGGATCGCGTCGCCCGCCCCCTGCTCGGTGTGGACCAGGAGCGACTTGGCCGAGATGTCCTCCCCCGCCCACTGCGGCTGCGGGCAGAGGAACGGCAGGAAGCCCGGCGTCTTCCAGCGCCATTCGAACGCCGCCAGGCCGCGCGGCAGGTCGCCGGTGCGCATGAGGATCATGCCCATGTTCATGTGCGCCACCGCGAAATCGGGGCGGATGGCGACGGCGCGCGCGTAGTGGGCGATCGCCTCGTCCAGCCGGTTCCGCGCCGCGAAGGCGTTGGCCAGGTCGTTCCAGACGTCGGCGTCGTCGTCGCGAACGGCGATCGCTTCCTGGAACGCGGCGATCGCGCCGTCGAAGTCGTCCTGGTCGCGCAGCGCGATGCCGCGGTGGTAGGCCTGGGCGAAGGGATCGGGCGTCCCCGGCGGCGTGGCCGGCGTGGCCGGCACGGGTCCGGCCGCGGCGGGCTCCCGCCGCTCAGGCGGCACCTCGGCCAGCGCGGCGTCGGGCAAGACGTAGGCGTGCGCGAGCCGCGGATCGTGGAGCTCGAGGATCTCGGGGAAGCGGATGCCCGGCAGCACCTGGACCGCGAAGATCTCCTGCACGCCCTCCTCGAAGCGCAGGAAGCCCACGGTCTGCCCCGTGCGCAGGTCCACCACCCACACCCCGCACGTCCGCTCGGCCAGGCGCTCGACCAGCGGGATGCCGCTGAACACCGCGCTCTCGCGCACCTGCGACAGGCCGATGAAGGCCAGCGGGCCCCAGAAGTCCAGCCCGCGCGTGAAGCCGGGCAGTTGGGCGATGGTGATCCAGGTCCGGAGCCGCGCGTCGTAGCGCGCGAGGCTCCCCTCGCCGGATTCCAGGAAGTACAGCTTGTCCTGGTACCAGCGCGGCGAGTGCGGCATCGAGAGGCCGCGCAGGAGGATCTCGTTGGACGCGACGTCCATCAGGATTCCCCCGCGGGCCTTGTTGCCCCGCCAGCCGCCGGGCGTGTCGGTCATGCCGAGGGCGGTGACGTACTTCGGGCGGCCGTCGACCATCGCCAGGCCGTTCAGATGGCAGCGGTCCTCCGGCGCGTAGGCGCCGACGAACGGCGGCCGCCAACGCGGCGTGAAGCTGTGGTCGACGTCGAGCGTGCAGAGGCAGCTGAAGCGGGTGTTGACCAGCCAGAGCTCGTTCTGGCCGTCGTAGGCCATCTCGTGGACGTCGATGTCGCCGGTGACATGGATCTCGCGCGGCAGGAAGCAGGCGTCGTGCTTGCCGGCGGGCTCGAGCTTGCGGGCGACGGCCGGCATGTTGCGCAGCGTCCACACGGACCGGGCGCCGCCGAGCGTGAGGCGCGCGGCGTCGGCGGCGATGCCCATCGGCTTGTCGAACGCCCGGAAGTGCGTGTTCAGCGCGCCGTCGTCGTGGCGGACGAGGATCACCTTGCCGGCCTGGTAGGTGCTGACGACCAGGCTGATGCCGAGCTGGTTGAAGATGCCGGCGAGGTTGGCCGTGTAGACGCTGCGCAGGGGGTCGCGCGCCGGATCGGGCGGGGTCGGAACCGCTTCAGCGGGCACCGGGCGCGCGGCGGGCATCTCGACCGCCGGCGCGCCGTCGCCCGGTGCGGCGGGCGATGGCCCGGGCTGGCCGCCGCCTTGCGGATGGGTCGGGTCGCTCACGCTCCGGATTATACCCGACCGCGTCCGGTCCAGGTCGCGAAGGGGCTGCATGGAGACGGCGGCAGGGCCGGCGCCCGGCGAGCGGGCTCACGCCTCCCGGTCCGCCCACAGCCGCGCGTACGCGCCCCCCGCCGCGACGAGGTCGGCGTGCGAGCCGGATTCCACGATCCGCCCGCCGTCGGCGACGTGGATGATGTCGGCGTGGCGGGCCGTGCCGATGCGGTGCGTGATCACCACCACCGTCCGCCCCGCCGTCAGCGTCCCGAAGCGCGCCATCCAGTCCGCCTCCGCCCACGGGTCCATCGCGCTGGTCGGCTCGTCGAGAACAAGCACCGGCGCGGGCCGGAGACAGGCGCGGGCCAGCGCCAGCCGCTGCCACTCGCCCACGCTGAGGTCCACGCCCCCGCCGAAGTGCACGCCGAGCGGCGTGGCGTAGCCCTGCGGCAACCGCGCGACGATGTCGGCCGCGCCGGCCGCCTCGGCGGCCGCCTCGATCGCGGCGTCCGGGTGCGCCACGCCCACGTCGCCCAGCGCGATGGCCTCGCGCGCCGTCGCGTTGAACGCGATCGGGGCCTGGAACAGCACGGCGATCCGCCGGCGCAGGTCGTCGAGCGGTAGCGATCGGATGTCGACGCCGTCGAACGTGATCCGCCCGGCTTGCGGGTCGTAGAAGCGGCAGATCAGCTTGATCAACGTCGTCTTGCCGGCGCCGTTGGTGCCGACGATGGCCGTCGTGCGCCCGCCGGGGATCTCGAGGTCCAGGCCCTCGAAGACCGGGTGCGGGGCGTTGGGGTAGGTGAACGTCACCGCCTCGAACCGGATCGTCGGCGCCGCGCCGATGGCCGGCGGGGCGGCCGCGGCGGCCGGTGCGGTGCCGACAGCCGGCGGGACCGCCGGGACGGTCGTGGCCGCACCGATGGCGCCAGCGGCGGGAAGCGGGGCCGCTGCCTCACCCGCCGGCGGGATGGCCGGCGCCGGGGCCAGCGCCAGGAACTCGAACAGGTCGCTGAGGAACAAGCTGTTGCTGAGGAGCTGGCCGATGTTCTCGAGCAGGCTCCGCGCGAGGCCCTGACCCTGGTTCAGGGCGGCGTAGAACAGCGCCACGTCGCCCAGCGTGGCCCCGCCCCGTGCGGCCCGCCACACCATCCAGGCCATCGTCACGGCGATCACTGTCAGCGCGATGCCGCCGGCCACGAGCTCCGCCCGGCCCTGGTCGCGCGCCAGCGCCAGCCGCTCGCCGCGCAGCCGCCGGCGCAGGGCCTGGAACCGCGCCTGGAAGGTCGGGCCCAGCCCGAAGAGCCGCATCTCGGCGGCCGTGTCGCGGCTCGTCATGAGCCACTCGAAGTACCACGTGCGCCGCTCGTCCTCGGTGGTCCTCCGGCGCCAGTCGTGGGCGCGCACGGTCGCGCGCAGCACCACGTAGCCCGCCGGCAGGGTGCTGGCGATGAGGGCCAGCGGCAGCCACCAGCCGTAGCCGGCCAGCACACGCGCCATCGCCACGAGGGTGATGCCGCTTCGCAGCACGCTCCCGGTGCTCTCGAGCAGCGCGATCGGGCGGTAGTTGGCCTCGCGCCGGGCGCGATGCAGGTGGTCGAAGTACGCCGGCGTGTCGTAGAAGGCCAGGTCCAACGCCATGGACTGCGCCTGCAGCCTGGCGCTGACGTGGTCGCGCACGTGTTCGGCCTGGACGGTGCGGACGTAGCCGGCGGCGCTGTTCAGGGCTTCGCCGAGGACCATCAGCCCGCCCATGGCGGCGAGCAGCCACGCCGCGCGCTGGAGGGCGGATGGGTCGGGGCCGAACGCCGCCGCCAGCGTGTCGACGAGCGGCCGCGTGAGCATCACGGTCCACGCCGGGAGGACGCCCTGGGCGACGAGCAGCACGAGCCACAATGCCGTCCAGCGCGGCGCCGCGCCCCACGCCAGCGCGAGGCCGCGCGGCAGGTCCGGCAGCGCGCGCCCGGCACGGCGCCAGGCGGCGGCGAAGTCGGTCATGGCGCCTCCCGGGAGCCTGGTCGAATACGGGTGACGGCGGGAGCTGTCGCGCACGCGCCGGGGATCGCCGCCGAGCCCGTGGCCGGGCCGGCGGGGTGGGCCGGGTCCATGCGCGGCTTCAGTCGTCGCGCGGATGCGGCGCGCGTGCGCCGCGCAGCGCCCACGCCTGGCGCAGCGCCGCGGCCCACCGCCGCGCGTACGCAGCCGCGAGGCCGGTCCGGCCGGCGACCCCGTAGCGTTCTCGCATGTAGGCGGGCGACGGGACCGCATTATGCCACGCGAAGCGCAGCCGCGCGCGCCACGACGGCATGGCGTCCAGGTCGTGCCGCAGGCGGGCCGCCGGGTTGTGCCGGGTCCGCGCCCGCGCCGCGGCCAGCCTGGTCTCCGCGGCCGATGGGCGCAGGGCGGCGAGCCGGCGGCGCGCGGCCTCCGGCAGCCACCCGCCTTCCCAGTCGCGATCGACGGTGCGGAGCACATGCCGCAGCGCCAGCGCCACGTCCGCCGCCTCGGCCTGCCGGGCCACCTCGTCCCAGTCCATCGCGGCGCCGTGGTGGTGCAGGACGCCGACGACGTCGAGGCACCAGCGCCAGGGGAGCGTCGGATGGTGGCCGTGGTGCACGGCCAGGTGGGCGCAGAGGTACAGCGCGAGCGCCTCCGCCCCCAACGCCTGGGCCGGCGCGGCGATGCCCGTGGCCGGCCGGGCGGTGCGCCACACCCAATCCTGCGGCATGGCGTGCTGATGGTGCGGCGAGTCCAGCCAGGTCCAGTGCAGGTCGATCAGGGTCTGGATTGCGCCTTCGCGCCGCAATGCCGTCTCGTTCTCCCAGGCCAGGCGGGCGCCGGGGCGCAGCTCGGGCTGGGTCGGGGTGAAGCCGCGGGCTTGGAGGGTCTGGATGGCCGGCGCGGCATCCCCGGGCCTGACGAGGATGTCGAGGTCGCCCATCGGGCGCGCCCCGACGTCGACGTAGATGCGTGCCCCCAGGTCGGGCCCCTTCAGCACCACGATCGGGATGCCGCGTGCCGCCAGGGCGTCCGCGACCTCGATCAGGTCGCGCACCAGCCAGGCGTTGCGCGCGGCGTTGTCGGCGTAGGCACGGCGCAGGGTCGCCTCCGCCGCTGGGGGCACGAGCGACGCGCCGCGGATGCACGGGTACAGCGCCGGCGCCAGCATCTCGGCCGCGACGGTGGCGAGCACGGCGTCCCAGTCGAGGGGGCCGGCGCGGGCGATCGCCCGTGCGGCGTCGAGCCCGGCGGGTCGCCAGCGCGATGTCAGGCAGTGGCGGAGGAATCGATGCGCGGGGGTGTCCCGCAGCGGGGTCGCGCGCGGATCCGGCATCGTCGTGGCCAGCACGGGTTGAGGGCGGCCCGGCCTACCGGGCGGCGGACCGGGCATCCGCGACGATGCGCTCCACGGTGGCGGCCAGCCACTCGAAGCCGGCGGGCCGGTGGAGCAGGCGCACCAGATCGGCGGCGATCAGGCGGCTGAAGAGGTCCGCCTGCCGGGCCAGCAGGCGGGGATCGGATGGATCCAGCCGGAAGGTGAGGTCGATGAACCGCAGGAAGGCCTGCGTGCCGGGCATCGTCGCGATGTCTGGCCGCGCCGCGCCGGTTGGGGTGTCCAGGACGTCGAGGAAGTACAGGCGTCGCAGCGGGAGTGGAGCCCCGACGGTTGGCGCGGGCGTCTCCGGCGCCATCACCCGCTTCTCGCCGAAGGGATCCCAGGGCAGGTCGTCTTGGCGGCCGTCGAGGCCGAGCGCGGCCAGCGACGCCGGGCGCAGCCGAACGCCCGGCAGCCCGCCCCGCGCCACCACACCCGCCCGGTCTTCGCCCAGGATGACGTACTCGTCGGTCTGCGCGGCGAAGCCCTCCGCGTCGAAGGCCGCCGCCAGCGTGGACTTGCCCGCTCCGCTCGGCCCGGCGAGGACGATGCACCCGCCGTCGA
>CAYQBA010000161.1:0-10680 GCA_964415605.1 uncultured Anaerolineales bacterium
GCGCTGGCGCTGGCGGCGCCGGCGCTGGCGGCGCGCCTGGCGGGGGCGGCGGACGGCCTGCGCGCGGTGGCGCACACCCCGCGGGCGCACAACGAGGATCGCGCCAAGAGCGCGGTCCTCGACGCGGCGCGGGCGGTGCTGGGGGCCGAGGCGGTCGAGCGGGAGCTCGCGGAAGGGCGGGCGCTGGCGGTGGAGGAGGCGGAGGCGCTGGCGCTGGGGATGGCGGGGGCGGAGCGGTCTGGATAGGCGCGCTTGCCTGCCGGCGCCGGCGGTCACGCCCGGATCAAGGGCTTACGCCACCGGCCACACGATCCGCGTCAGCCACGTCGACGGGTCGCCTTCCGGCGGGCTGAGGTATTCCTCCCACATATCGTCGCGGCCGGCAAGCGAGCGCTCGGCCATCCACGCCTGGAGCGCGCCGTAGGTCGCCGTCATCGTGTCGTAGGGCCCGACGTGCATGCCGACCACCGCCTGGCCGCCTGGCCGTTCCTGCATGACGACCTCGCCATCCGGCGCCCCCACGACGCCGGCCACCGGGAAGCCGGCCGCGACATCGACGGTCTCGCCCGGCATGCCGAAGTACCAACCGAACGGCGGGCCGACGATCATGCCCCCGGCGTTCGCCACCGCGGCCGCGACGGCGCCGAAGGCCTCGTCGAAGAACGCCTTGAGGCCCGCCATCGGCACCACGCGGCGCACGAGCGCGACGGTCTGTGCGGGGACGTCCACCACCTCGAACTGCTGCGCCATCGCTCACCTCCGGGATCGATCAGGATCGGGCTGGCCCCGGCCGTCGGTGGGCAAGGCGGTCTCCGGCTCCGCCCGACACTCCGGCGGCGTGGGGTGCATCGGGTAACACGGTACCAGCGGACGGGGATCCTGGCAAGGCGGATGGAGATCCCCGGACAAGGGAGGCGGAGCGCCGGCCGGCGACTTGGCGGAGGTGGGCGCAAGCGTTATGCTCTGGACTCCGCAGCCTCGCGGGCCGCGATGCTCGCTCGGGCAAGTCGCCCGCGTCGTGCGCCGCCACCGACGGCTGCGGCCAGGTTACCAGGAAGCACACGACATGGCACACTGGCAAGATCACTCTGGCGGGACGTCGTATCGGTGGCCTCGTCGTCGGCCTTGAGATGACCACGTCCCCACCGGCGACAGGCATCGCCACGGCCCGTCGCCTGCCCGCCGGCGTGTCCCCAGGCGGTCCGCTGACCGCGCTGGCCCCGATGCAGGACGTGACGGGCTTGGCCTTCATGCGGATCGTCGCCGCGTACGGGCCGCCGGACTACTTCTTCACCGAGTACTTCCGGGTCTTCGAGGGGTCGCCGCTGGACGCCGACGGCCTCCGCGCCATCGCGGACAACGACACCGGCCGGCCGGTGTTCGCGCAGCTGATCGGCGAGCACATCCCGTCGCTAGTGCGCACGGCGCAGGCGCTCCAGGCCTATCCGGTGGCCGGCATCGACCTCAACATGGGGTGCCCCGCCCCCAAGATCTATCGGCGCAATGTCGGCGGCGGCCTGCTGCGGGTCCCGGACCACGTCGATGCCTTGCTCGGAGCGTTGCGCGACGCGGTGCCGGGGCTGCTCACCGTGAAGATGCGCGTCGGCTTCGACTCGACGGAACCCTTCCTGCCGATCCTCGACCTCGTCGACAAGCACGGCATCGACCTGCTCAGCATCCACGGTCGCACGGTCGCGGACCTGTACCGCGGCGACGTGCGCTACGACCTCATCGCCCACGCCGCGCGAACGACTCGCTGTCCGGTGCTGGCCAACGGCAACGTTTCCTCTGCCGACACGGCCATGCGCGTGCTCGCCGACACCGGGGCGGCCGGCGTGATGATCGGCCGCCACGCGATCCGGAACCCGTGGATCTTCGCGCAGACGCGCGACCGGCTGGCAGGCCGCCCGGTGCGGCCGGCGACGCGTGGCGACGTGCGCGGCTACGTCGATCGGCTTTACCGTGAGACGCGCCGGGCGGACGGCGCCTGGTACGACCACGTCGCCCGGGCGAAGAAGTACCTCAACTTCGTCGGCCAGGGCATCGACCCCGACGGCGCCTTTCTGCATGCGATGCGGCGGACCCGAACGGAGGCGGAGCTCATGGCCGTGTGCGACGCGTTTCTGCTCGGCGAACCGGATGCCGTGGTGCCGCTCGAGGCGTTTCCGGGTGTCCATGCCCGCCCGAACAGCGAGGCGCCGGCGGGGGACATGGCGCGGCCGAGAGGCATTCCAACTCGCACACGGCCTGCCGAAGCGCCGCCGGCGTAGGCTACCGGGCGCTCCACAGCGCCGGTAGGAACGCCCGGAGCATTCGCACCGTCACCGCGGCGGGCCCGTGCGTCGCCGACTGAGCACCGTTGGCGTCAACCACGACCAGCCGGTAGTCGAAGCTCCCGACGCCCGGCGCGTCGATCACCGTGTACCGCCCGCCACCGGCGGCATGGCCCCGCGCGGGGATCAGGGGACCCACCGTCGTCCAAGGGCCTTGGGGGGGCGGCGGATCGGATGGACCCGAGGTGTCAGCCGGATCGGCCGGCGCCCGCTCGAGGCGGAAGCCGGCGACGTCGACTTCGCTGGCGGTCTCCCATGTGACGCGCACCCGGCCCGTCGGGTCCGTGGCGGCGGCGAAGTCCATCACCTGGGCCGCGGTTGGCCCTCCGGGCGTCACCATGGGGGCCGGCGTAGGCGTCGGTGTGTTGGTCGGTGTGTTGGTCGGCGTGTTGGTCGGTGTGTTGGTCGGCGTATTCGTCGGTGTGTTGGTCGGCGTGTTGGTCGGTGTGTTGGTGGGTGTGTTGGTCGGCGTGTTGGTGGGTGTGTTGGTCGGCGTGTTGGTGGGTGTGTTGGTCGGCGTGTTCGTTGGCGTCGGGGTGTCGCCTGGCGGCAGGGCTTCGTAGGCGCCGATGTCGCATTGCGTCATTTGCGGGCGACTCACGCCGCGCTGGTCGTCGGTGAACGTCGTGCCGCAGCCGTTGACCCCCGGCGGGATCTCGTTGAGCGCGAAGCTGGTGGCGCCGATGGCGTGCGTCTGCGTGGTGCCTGGCGCGTTGAGCGCCAGCGGACCTAGGGCAAGGTCGACGGCGCTGACGGACTGCAGGTCGTTGGTGTCGGTGAAGCCGCAGCTCGTCCCGCCCTCGATGTTGAAGTCGTTGGACGTGCTGGTCGCCCCGGATTTGAAGTCGCAGTCGGTGCCCGAGTCTTGCAGGGCGACGATGCTGTTCCGGAAGCTCGCCTCGCCGACGGCGACCTCGATCGCGCCCCCCGAGTCGGAGTAGTTGTCGGTGACCGTCGTGTGCTCCAGGTCGACTTGCGCGAGGTAGCCCCCCGCATACACGCCGCCGCCCCCCGTGCCCACCGTGTTGCCGCTGATCGTGGAGTTCAACAGGCTTACGGTGCCCAGGTCATCGTGGATCCCGCCGCCGAGCTCCGAGGCCTCGTTGCCGCTGATCGTGGACTTCACCAAGCTGATCAAGCCGGAGACGATGGCCACGCCGCCGCCGTCGATGTAGGCGGAGTTCCCGCTGATCGTGGCGTTCCGCACCATCGTGGTGGAACGACCGGCGTACACGCCGCCCCCGTCGCGCCCGGTCGACGTGTTGCCGCTGACCGTGGAGTCGATGATCTCAAGCGAGGATACGTAGGCGGCGATGCCGCCCCCGGAGCGGTCGGCCGTGTTGCCGCTGATGGTGGCGCTCGTCAGCGATATCAAATCGGCGTAGAAGCCGACGATGCCACCGCCGAAGCTGTTGAGAGACCGGTTGCCGCTGATCGTGGAATTGGCCGCGTCGAGGGTGGCGATCCCGTAGATGAAGATGCCGCCGCCCAGGCCGACCGCCGTGTTGCCGGTGATCGTGGCGTCGGTCATCGTCACGTCGCCGAAGTTGCTGCCGATGCCGCCGGCTTGGGAGTCCGAGTAGTTGTTGCTGACCGTCACGCCGTCCAGGGTCAGGGCGCCGAGGAAGACGTACACGCCGCCGCTGGCGCTGGCGCTCCCGCCCGTGATCGTCATGTCCTTTAGCGTCAGGTCGCCGGTCACGCCGACGTCGAGCACCCGGACCTGGCCTTCCCCGTCCAGCGTGGTGTGACCGTTGCCCTGGATAATGATCTCGCTGTCCACGGCGGGCGGGGTGGCGCCGTACTCCGTGAAGATCGCGTAGGTGGTGTTGGCGTTCGCGAAGCCGATCGTGTCCGGCCCGGGATCGCCCGCCGGGCAGCTCCCGGTCGCCGTGTCGGTGTTTGCCGCGGTGATGGCATCGGACAACGTGCAGCCGCTCCCGCCCGGGTCGACGGTGATCGTCGCCGCCTGCGCCCGCCCGGTGGCCAGCGCCACGAGCAGTGCCGCCGTCGGCAGCGACCACGCCTGGCGCCGCGCCCACGCCCGCCGCATCCGCCGCGGCAGCTCGGCCAACCAGGCGTGCAGGGCGCCGAGGCGCGCGCGGAGCACCGCCAGTCGCCGCATGAACAGGCTGCTGAGCCACGGGCTCCGCGCCACCACGGCCAGCGCATGGAGCGCGGCCGGATCGGCCGGGGCATGGGGTTCGGCGGGCAGCTGACTCAAGCGCGGCGGGTGTCCGTGCACGGGCGATGATTCCTCTCGATGGTTTCGACCGAGGCACGGTCCAGGCGCGGGTGGCGCATCGCTGTCGGCCACGGGCCGGAACGCGAAACGGAGCCGGTCGTGCGGCTGTCCTACGACAATCACTTAACGGAGCGGC
Organism: uncultured Anaerolineales bacterium; assembly: GCA_964415605.1. GTDB lineage: Bacteria > Chloroflexota > Anaerolineae > Epilineales > Epilineaceae > UCB3. Next base: position 4,715 of record CAYQBA010000161.1, read on the forward strand.
GATCGAGAAGATACGGCGCTGACAGGATACGGGGTGAGTCGCCATCTCGGCCGTGCCAGGCCACGGCGGCGGCCAACGGCGCGAGGCGGGTGCGCAGCAGGACGACCTTGAGGCTGAGTCTTTGCGCGGCGACGCCGGGATAGAGCCGCGGCGGGCTGTCGGCGGGGACGGCGCGGGCGATCGCGCTTCCGACAGGCCCTCAGGTTCGCCGGCACCCTGCAGTCCCGCCGTGGTCAAGTTGCAGGGTCGGCGTGGCGGTCTTGCAAGGGCGCTGCCGGCACCTTGCAAGGAGCAGGACGTCATCCTGCAAGGACGCTTGGGGCGCCTTGCAAGGCTGGCGGCGGCATCTTGCAGGGTCACCGCCGGCACACTCCGCCGGCCAACGCAGTCGAGGGCGGCCCGCGTCTGGCGGACCGCCCTCGATCGTACGTCTCAAGCGTGTTCGGGTATCACGTGGCTCCGGCCGCGGGCCGGTCTACCATCGGCGCCTCCGCTTGGCCTTGAGGACCACCGTTCCGTCGTCGGCCGTGGCGGCCGCCAGCAGCGGCAGCTCCAACGGGTCGTCGGGGTGCTCGGCGTCCCACAGCGCCTTGTACTCCGCGGGCGACAGGCCGATGTTCTCGCGGTTGACGATCGCGCCTTCGTACACCACTGGATTGCCCATGACCTTAAGGATGGCCCGATCGGGCCGGAAGTGGATCCGGATCGTCCCGTCGGTGCGCATCGTCGGCATGAACGTGCCGATTCCCATCAGCTCCACGGAGGCCCCGCGGCGGTGGTAGTGTTGCATGGCCGCCTGGAGCTCGTAGAGCACCCGCGTCACCTCGCCCTTGCGCACGCCCGTGATGCCGGCCAGACGGATCGCGATCTCGCCCGGCCGCACGCGCGGGAGCCGCTTGAGCCGCGGGCCGTTCTGCGCCACTGCCTGAATGAACGTCGCCATTCTGTACTGGTCCTTTCTTGGGTTGGGTGACCGCCCCCGTGCGCCTCCCGGGTTGGGCGCTCGCCACGGCGATCGATCGGGTAACTGCCATGAATACGATCGTGGGCGGTGTTTTCTTGAGGCTCGCGGGCGCCGAATGGCTGTCGTCCGGTTGCTGATCGGCCGCCGACGGTGTCGGAAGGTCTCAACCAAGCTGCCGAGGGGGCACGCAGAGACGGCGGGCGATGGGACGAAGGGCAATCGCGTCCGTATTGCCGGGGGCGCGGCACATCGCGTCGACGGAGTCTCCAGCCCTTCCGCCAGGCAAAACAGTCACCGGTTCGCTGACTGACGTGGCGCTCCGAGCGCATCACGGCAATGGTGTACCAGGCGCATCGATTGACTGACGCGGTCGGAGAAGCAGCGTGAGCGGGTCAACTCCAGCTAAGCGACCACCCAACGACGCGCACCACGTGCTCACGCAGCGCCTCGACGGCCAGGGCGTACACCCACAAGTGGATGTCGCTGTTCGTCGAGAGCGACGTGCCGATGGCCCGCCCCAGGGCGCTGGGCGGCGTCTTCAGCGCCGCGGCGTTGTCGGTGGTCGTAGACGTCGGCCGTCTCTTGGGTCTTTCGGCATGGGTGCCGTGCCCGGCCCCGAGCACGTCCAGCTTCACGAAGTCGTGGAGAGCGATCGCGCCGTCGGGCTTGAGCGACTTGAGCGCCTTGGTGATGTCGCTGAGCCCGCGGAGCATGTAGGCGCTCTTGTCGCCCGGCGTACGCGCCGAGGCCGGCGTCCGAAGCGCCACCTTCTCCCAGTCCACGGACGCGGCCAGGCGGCCGTTGTCCTGGTGCCGCATGACCTTGTGCAGCGTGCTGCGCAGGCTGTGCTGCGCGGGCGCCGTGTCGAGCACGGGCAGGATCCACGGCCGACCGTGCGGGTCGGTCACGGTGGTGTCGAGCCGTTGAAGCAGAACTGGTTGAGGCTGAACGGGCGCGCCTCACCCGAGGAGGGCTTGAACACCGGGCGCAGCACCCGCACGCCGTCGGGCAAGGTTGCCGTCTGCCAGCGGACCAGGGTCGGGTCGACGGGGCCGATCTCGTAGGCGCGCATGGTCCGGTCGGTCAAGATCGCGACTGAGCTGCCGCGGGTCAGATCGGGGTCGTGATTGTGATGCAGTGTCCCCGGTGCAATGCCGAGGTCGATCGCATCTAGTTTCAATCCCCTCTCGATCGGGGCCGTGATTGTGACCTGTCCCTGCTGCGGATGCCGGGCCAGGAGGTGGCCTTGTTTCAATCCCCTCTCGATCGGGGCCGTGATTGTGACCCTGCGAGAGCTACGAAGTCCAGGTGGCGCGGATCGTTAGTTTCAATCCCCTCTCGATCGGGGCCGTGATTGTGACGGTCGCGGAGCAGCAGGCGCTTATCGATGCGTACCGCGCGTTTCAATCCCCTCTCGATCGGGGCCGTGATTGTGACCGGCGGCTCGACTGTCACGATCGGTCAGTCCTACCAGGTTTCAATCCCCTCTCGATCGGGGCCGTGATTGTGACGCCTGACGAGCAGCAGACAGAGGGGAGATGGACATGTTTCAATCCCCTCTCGATCGGGGCCGTGATTGTGACGAGGAACAATCATGGACAACCCGAGGGCCACCGCAGGGTTTCAATCCCCTCTCGATCGGGGCCGTGATTGTGACCGACACCCACGGCGAATCCGACGGACGATGATGATGAGTTTCAATCCCCTCTCGATCGGGGCCGTGATTGTGACGAGGGGACCGGAGGCTGTTTGGAAATGTTCGTACCAAGTTTCAATCCCCTCTCGATCGGGGCCGTGATTGTGACGCGCACTGGCCTTGCTGGCAGCGATCTTCATGGCCAGGTTTCAATCCCCTCTCGATCGGGGCCGTGATTGTGACGAACACAACTTCGATTTCGGGCGGGCCGCCGTTGGTGGGGTTTCAATCCCCTCTCGATCGGGGCCGTGATTGTGACGCGACTCCGGTCATGCACCGCGAGGAGAAGTACGCCCTGTTTCAATCCCCTCTCGATCGGGGCCGTGATTGTGACGTGATTCCGGCGGCCAGCTGCCCCAGCGGGGTCAGCGTTTCAATCCCCTCTCGATCGGGGCCGTGATTGTGACCTGATCGTGGACCTCGGCAAGGCGGAGGCGCCGACTGGTTTCAATCCCCTCTCGATCGGGGCCGTGATTGTGACTCCCGCCGACCCCAACCCACCGCCCGGAGTGACCCAGCGTTTCAATCCCCTCTCGATCGGGGCCGTGATTGTGACGAGGAGCAGGACATCGCTCCCAGCAGCCACCATCCGAAAGTTTCAATCCCCTCTCGATCGGGGCCGTGATTGTGACAGTGGGTGCTGTTCCTGCCTGGACACGGTCCGGACACAGGTTTCAATCCCCTCTCGATCGGGGCCGTGATTGTGACACTGGGAATCTCAAACACAACAACAACCAAGGAGAAGAGTTTCAATCCCCTCTCGATCGGGGCCGTGATTGTGACCGCGACATGCGCCCCCGCCTATGCCGCAACAGACGATGCGTTTCAATCCCCTCTCGATCGGGGCCGTGATTGTGACGCAGCGGACAGTAATGTTCCGCAGCGGTGCATACCGCGCGTTTCAATCCCCTCTCGATCGGGGCCGTGATTGTGACGCGAGAGCTGGCCCGCCCAGCCCGTCGCGGAGAACCGCGTTTCAATCCCCTCTCGATCGGGGCCGTGATTGTGACACAAGGAGAGGACTCATGATGTCCCAACGCGGTAGAAGGTTTCAATCCCCTCTCGATCGGGGCCGTGATTGTGACGCGAGCATCGACCACTCCGAAGGCAAGCATGGCGTTTGGTTTCAATCCCCTCTCGATCGGGGCCGTGATTGTGACTCGTCAATTGCACAAAGTCCAGGGTCGTGCTGTGGCACGAGTTTCAATCCCCTCTCGATCGGGGCCGTGATTGTGACAAGTTCCGAATGCCCGCGATTCTCGCGGGCCTGTTCGTTTCAATCCCCTCTCGATCGGGGCCGTGATTGTGACATGTACCGCGCCGCGGCGTCGGGCTCGCCCCGCAGGTTTCAATCCCCTCTCGATCGGGGCCGTGATTGTGACTTGACCAACTTCGCGCCGTTCGGGTCCACCCCTGTGGTTTCAATCCCCTCTCGATCGGGGCCGTGATTGTGACGAGATCACCATTGCCGCGATGATGTCCGGATATGAGTTTCAATCCCCTCTCGATCGGGGCCGTGATTGTGACTCACGGCGATGCCTTCGGAGGGTACTGCGGAGGGCCATGTTTCAATCCCCTCTCGATCGGGGCCGTGATTGTGACCAGAGCGTGCACAGGCACATGATGCAGCTTGGCCTGAGTTTCAATCCCCTCTCGATCGGGGCCGTGATTGTGACTCGGTGGCCCAACCCCTTGACCGGTTATTACGACAACGTTTCAATCCCCTCTCGATCGGGGCCGTGATTGTGACCCGGGATACGGGGACTTCGACTTCTGGGATCAGGGTCGGTTTCAATCCCCTCTCGATCGGGGCCGTGATTGTGACCCTGTGTCGCGGCGTTGGCCATTCTGCTTCTGTTCGTGTTTCAATCCCCTCTCGATCGGGGCCGTGATTGTGACGCGATGAATACTCGTTCTGGACGTTCAGCGTGGACTTCGTTTCAATCCCCTCTCGATCGGGGCCGTGATTGTGACCTCGAGGTGGCGGCCGCGCAGCGGCCACAATTCGACATGTTTCAATCCCCTCTCGATCGGGGCCGTGATTGTGACGCGAAGCTCCCGGTTCGCAGCGGCTACCACGACGTCCAGGTTTCAATCCCCTCTCGATCGGGGCCGTGATTGTGACACGTGGGCATGGTGTGGATCAACCTCCAACCCGGTCAGGTGTTTCAATCCCCTCTCGATCGGGGCCGTGATTGTGACCAGCGCAAAGGGAGACATTTGTGTCGAGGGAGTACCCTGTTTCAATCCCCTCTCGATCGGGGCCGTGATTGTGACTCAACTGGCGAGGATCCTGATCCTGGTCGGGATCGTATGTTTCAATCCCCTCTCGATCGGGGCCGTGATTGTGACGGGGTTGTATCTCAACAACCTCCTCGCCCGCTAGATTCGTTTCAATCCCCTCTCGATCGGGGCCGTGATTGTGACCTGGGTCAACACCCTGGGCGATAGGATGGCCGGGGCCATGTTTCAATCCCCTCTCGATCGGGGCCGTGATTGTGACGTGTGGGCGTGGCCGCCAGCGTGGACGGTTTGGACAGCGTTTCAATCCCCTCTCGATCGGGGCCGTGATTGTGACATGAGGCTGGTGGGGGCGGCGAGGGCGGCAATGGGGGCTCGTTTCAATCCCCTCTCGATCGGGGCCGTGATTGTGACGAGGAGGACGATCGGGGGCGCTTGCATGTGCGGCCCGCGTTTCAATCCCCTCTCGATCGGGGCCGTGATTGTGACTGAAGAAGCGCAGGGGCTCCTGAACCGCCTTGCGCCTGTTTCAATCCCCTCTCGATCGGGGCCGTGATTGTGACGCGCGCCGGGCCTCGAACGCCGTGATGCGCCCTTCCGCGCGTTTCAATCCCCTCTCGATCGGGGCCGTGATTGTGACCCGATAGCACGCTGACGTGTGCCGCCCTTCCGAGAGTTTCAATCCCCTCTCGATCGGGGCCGTGATTGTGACTCAAGTTGAGACGATGGAAGTGGCGCTGGACGCCACTCGTTTCAATCCCCTCTCGATCGGGGCCGTGATTGTGACCCGCAGGCTGGAACCAACCCAAGAAGTAGTCCGCAAGTTTCAATCCCCTCTCGATCGGGGCCGTGATTGTGACAAAAGGGCAGGTCCCGCGCTGGGGCGCCAACCCCCTCAAGTTTCAATCCCCTCTCGATCGGGGCCGTGATTGTGACGTGGTGCCTCCGGTGGCTGGTGAGAAGAGATACATCTCGTTTCAATCCCCTCTCGATCGGGGCCGTGATTGTGACGGGGGCATCGCCCCCACAGTTCCCAGGAGGAACCATGTTTCAATCCCCTCTCGA
>CAYQBA010000162.1:0-10624 GCA_964415605.1 uncultured Anaerolineales bacterium
TGCCGCCGCCGCCGCCGCCCTCGCGCTCGCCGCCGCCCGCCAGCCGGCTGCCGCGCGCCTCGGCGACGTCGCGCTGTCGATCCAGGCCTTCCTCCCGGCGGCGTGGCGCGCCGTCGCCCTCGCCGACCTCCCCGCCGCGCCGACAGCCCTGCCCGCGACCGAGACCGTCGCGGCCCCGGCGCCCACCGACACCCCGTCGCCCGTCCCCACCGATCCCCCCACCCCCACCGACCCGCCCGAGCCCACCCCCACGCCCCGCGCCTGCCCGCCGCTCGCCGAGCGCGTGACCGTCGCCTCGTCCGACGTCGGGGCGCCGATGCGCGCCAACGACGAGTACTTCCCGGTCGTCGTGGCCCCGCGCGCCGGCGGCGGCTCGCTGGTGGCGTGGCGCGAGCAGCGCGCCGCCACCGTCCGCGTCGGCCGGTTCGACGCCGCCGGCCGCCTCGCCGGCACGCCGCTGGCGTTCCCGGCCGAGGAGGTGCATGCCCTCGTCGCGCACGACGACGGCGGCGCGCTGGTCGTCGTCGACAACGACCCCGACATCTACAGCCCGAAGTACTGCCGCGGCCCGTCGACGCCCGACAAAGCCCTGTGCGCCAAGCTCGACGTGTGGCGGTTCGGCGACGACGGCCGGACCCGGTGGCGCACCACCGTCACCGACAAGACCAACGTCGACAAGGACGGCGCCCACTTCATCTGGTGGTACCAGCGCACCGCCCGCCTCGCGTGGACCGGCGCCGAGTACCTCGTCTACTACCGCGCCGCCGACTCGTCGCCGCGTCCCGGCGTGCCGCGAGAGATCGACATCCACACCGGCGACGCCTTCGCCTTCGTCGGCGCCGACGGCGAGCGCGGCCGCGAGCGGCGCACGTCGGGCTGCAGCCATAGCTGGGCCGTGCGGCTGGCCTTCAACGGCCGCTTCGGATCGGCGTGCCACGGCGACGCCTACCCCAACGCCTTCCACGTCATCGTCGCCGAGCGCGGCCGCCGCCTCGGGGCCAGCACCCTCCACGCCAACCTCGACCCCACCAAGCGCGCGCTCGGCGGCCTCGTGCCGACCGCCGAGGGCTTCTGGCTCCTCCACATGGCCCAGGCGGCCCGGATGGAGCTCCACCTCGCCTTCTTCGACAACGCCGGCAAGGTGACGCGCGACACGACCGTCGCGGAAGCCGTCGATCTCGAGACGGCCTACCCGTTCCGCGCCTACCTGGCCGAGTACGGCGCGGACGGCATGCTCGCCGGCTGGATGAGCGCCGGCAAGCTGCAGCTCGCCGTCTTGAGCCGCGCGACCGGCGCGCTCCTCGAGGGCCCCGTCGGCGTCGACGCCCGGATCGACAAGTGGGTCGAGCTCGTGCCCTATCCCAACGGCGACGTGGGCTGGGCGTGGAACCCCGGCGGGACGGCCAGGCTCGACCTGGCGCGCGTGGCGGCGTGCGGAGGCGGCTGAGACGGCGGTAAGAGCTGCGCGGATTCCAGTGGTCTGCGCCATTCGCGTGTGGCGCCTGCCACGTCAGGCATCCGCCAGGTCGACCGTGTCGCCAGGGAATCGGCGGAGCAAAGCCCGATCGCTGGTCAGCACCTTGATCCCGAGGCGCCGCGCGAGCGCCACGTACTCGCAGTCGTAGGCCGAGGCTCCCGATTCGAGCGCCAGTGCCAACACTTCCGCCGAGTCGACGTCGAACTCCGCGTCCATCATGTTCCGTTCCGCCTCTGCCATGATGGCCTCGGCTTCGGGAAGCGCGACGTGCCCGCCGCGCAGGTAGGTCGCCAGCACGTTGCGCAGCTCGCTGCGCCACAGGTAGGGGGCGACCCAGTCGGGGTCGGCGAGCAGCGATCTCCGCGCCGCCGCCGTCTGCGCTCCGGGCAGATAGAGATAGGCGATGACGTTCGTGTCGACGACGACCATCTCAAGCGCGGCCGGACCGCTTGGCACGGCGCAGCTCCGCGTCGGTGACCGGCGGCATCGCCAGCCGCGCGCGCAACGCATCGGCGCGCGCCAGGACGGCCGCGGCATCGCCGCGGCGGCCGGCCGCGACCTGCCGTTCGAGACATACGATGATCTGACTGTTGATGCTCCGCCGCTCCTCGGCGGCAAGCCGCTTCAGGCGTTCGTAGAGATCGTCGGGAATCCCCTTCACGGTGATGGTGGCCATGACGTACCTTCAAATGGAAGTGGTATGGTTGCGTTGTGCAACCATACCACTCACCCGCCGACGACGGCAACCCCATCCGGCGTCAGGACACCGTTCCGCACGCATGATCACTGCGACCCGCGTCTCCAGGCCTCGACCGCGACCTGCCTGGACCCGGGCTTCCCCTGGCTCAACGCACCCCGCCTCACGGCCGCCACTGCTCCGCATACGGCAGGTACACCGCCGCGCACGTCGGGCATGCCGGCGTGGCCGTCGGGCGCGGCGGCGTGGGCGTGGCCGTCGAGGGCCCCAGCCCTGGCGTCGGGCTGCCGACCACCTTGCACCGCGCGAGGGCTTCCGCGCCGATCGCTTCCGGCACGCGGGCCAGCGGCACCCCGGCCGCGATCGACAGCTCGTCGCCGACGGGCGCCGCGCGGCGGGTCACCGCCACGGCGCCCAGGCCCACCAGGTTGTGCGCCACGTCGTTGCCCGCGCCGAGGGTGGGGTGGACCCACGCCGTGGCCGACACGACCGCGCTGCCGTGGAAGCCGGCCGGCACGCCGGGCAGCGCCCCGAGATCCAGCGCGTCGACCGCGCCGGCGTCCAGCCGGCGGCACACGACGTCCGCCAGCCCGTTGGCGTCGTACAGCAGCACGGCCGCGTCGGTGATGCCCGGGACGAGCGTCAGGTTGGCGATCACCAGCTCGCTCGTCGCGTCGGTGCCGGCGCCCGCCTTGCGGAGGCCCGGGATGACCACCGCCCCGACCCCAGCCGCGGCGCCGGCGTCGCCCGGCGACCGCGCCACGACCTCGCGCTCCGCGTAGAGCGTGTAGGCGCCGGCGGCCACCGTGGCGCTGCGCCACGGATCGCTGTAAGCGAACAGGTTGGCGACGGCCGCGATCGGGGCGGGCGCCCCCGACGGGTCGCCCGCGTACGGCTGGCTGACCACCCGCACGCTCCCCACCCGCCGCTCCGGGAGCGCGTTCTGGACCGGCACGAAGAACGTCTGCGACCCGGCGGCACAGATGTAGTCGTCGAGCGACTCGACCGGCGTGCCCTTCGCGTCGAGGAACGTGACGTGGACGTGCGCCGGGCGGGTGCGGCTGAGGTTCTGGACCTGGATGCCCGTGTCCCAGCCCGTGTCGCGGCTGAAGATCACCGGGCCGTAGGCCATCGTCCGGCCGCCGGCCGGCAGCGCCGCGCCGGCCGCGTCGTACGCCACGCCGGGCGACACGGCCCGGTACGTCGACCGCACGTCGCGCCCGAAGAGGTCGACCACGGCCGCCAGCGGCTGGGCGCTCGTCAGGCGGATGCTGCCCTGCCAGTCCCGGCTCACGCACGGGGCCGGGCTGCGGTTGGGGTCGATGGTGAGCACGGCGCCCGCGGCGATGGTCGCCACCGTGCACAACCGCTCGTCGCTGCAGGCGTCCTGCGCCATGGTCGCGATGCCGACCGTCGTCTCCTGGGATCCCGCGTTCTGCACGTGGATGGCCGTGTGGAGCCCGGCCTTGTTGGCGTAGACCACCGGGATCACCGTCTCGTACATCCCCGTCACCGGGTCCGGCGCGCCGAGCTGGTGGCCGCCGACGGCGGGGTAGGCGGTGTCGACCCGCACGCCGGGGGACACGTCGGCCCGGCAGTCGCGCTGCACGTTTGCCACGATCGCGCTCCCGGCGGCCTTGTCGAGCGGCACGCCGGCGAAGTCGGCGCCGGCGTCGAAGGCCGCCTTGAAGCGACTGTAGGCGGCGCAGTCGCCGATCAGCGTGTTGGCCAGGGCCTTGCACAGGTAGTCGGCGGCGGGCTCGTCGCCGCCGACGGTCGCGCCGAGCGCGGAGAGCGGCGTCGCGTTGAAGCTGAAGACCACGGCGCTCCGCGTGCGAGGCCCCAGCGCGGACTGCGGGAAGTCCCAGCTGCCGCCCGGGCGGAGCAGACCGCCGCAGACGAACACCTCCGGCCCGCCGCATCCGCCGCCGGCGGCCGCCTGCCACGCCATGAGCAGCGGCCTGGCGGGCTCGGCGCCGATGTTCGTCACCGACACCGTGGTGCCGCACGCCAGCATGTCGCCCTCGTCGTGCAGCACCGGCACGTACACCGCGTCGCCCCGCGGCCGCGGCAGGTCGAGCGCCGCGGCGTCCGGATCGCGGTCGGCGCCGCACAGGCTGCGGCGCATGATCCGCAGGTCCTCGCCGTCGACGGCGCCGTTCGCGTCGAGGTCGGCGCGCGGGTTCCAGCCGGGGCCGCCCGGGGTCGTGCCGCGCGCCGCGTCGACGGCCTGGCGGTCGGCATCGTCGACCCGGCCGTCGGCGTTGACGTCGAACGGGTACTGCCCGGCGCGGCCGGCGACGGCCTGGGTGGCCGGCGCGCCGATCACGGCGGCGCTCACCGTCAGCGGCTCGCGGCTGTGCAGCGCCACGCTGCCCGACCAGCCCGGCCCGACGCAGCGCGTGGCGTCGAGGTTGATGCTGCCGCGCGGCGGGAGGCTGACGGTGCAGATGCGATAGCGCAGGCAGTCGGCGAGGGCCTGGAAGTGCAGCCGCACCTCGGTGGGCCCGGCGCCGTCGTTGCGGATCGCGAGGCGCGTCGTGCCGCCGGGGGCGTCGGCGAAGACCGGGACGACCGACTGCCAGTGGCCGAGGGCCGGCGGCGCCGCCGGCCGGGCTTCCCGCGCGCCGCACGGGTCGACCGGCAGGCCGGCGGCGTCGGGCCAGCGGGCGAGCGGGACGCCGATCGCGACCGCCGCCTCGTCGCCGGGGATGTCCTCGCCCCGGCGGGTCTCGGTGCGCGCCACCGCGACGGCGCCGAGGGCGACGCGGTGGCGGATGGGCTCCGGCTCGGCGCCGGGGGCGGGCGGCGTCGGCGACACGTGCCACCATCCGAACTCCGACACGGGATGATGCCAGTACGTCGCCGACACCACGGCGCTGCCGCGGAAGCCATTGTGGATCGCGCCCATCCGCTGCGGGTCGATGTACGCGGTCTGCCCGTCGCCGAGCCGCCGGCAGACCACGTTGACGAGGTCGTTCTGGTCGTACAGGAGCACCGCCACGTCGGTCCAGCCCAGGTCGGTGACGAGGTTGGAGACCGCGATCTCGGTCGTGGGCTGCTCGGCGTCGAGATCCTTCCACACCGCGGGCAGGGCCACGATCGGGATGTCCGGCGCCGCCCCGGCGGCGCCCGCCGCCGCGCCCGCCGCCGCGTCGCCGGGCATGAGGTTGTAGGCCAAGAACTCGTCGACCGTCGAGCGGGCCGCGTCGCCGAGCTTCACGAGCATCGCGACCGCGGCGATGGGAGGCGCCGCCGTGCCGGGCGCCGTGATGTCGTCGGCGGACGCGTCCACCCGCACGCTGCCGACCCCTTCGCCACGCTGCGCGGCGGTCATCGCCAGGGTGAAAGCCTGGCTGTCGAGCGGGCACATGCGACCGCGCTGGGTGCTGATCGGGTTGCCCGCGGCGTCGAGGAACGTGACGCGGATCACCGCCACGTGGTCCGGGCTGAGGTTCTGCACGGTGATCTCCGCGTCCCAACCCGTGGCGGGGTCGAACACCAGCGGTCCGTGGAGGGTCCGCTGCGGCGCACCCTGGCCGCCCGCCGCGCCGGTCGCCGCCGGCGCGGCCGTCGCGGTGAACGTCGCCAACGTGTCCCACAAGTGCGTGTCGACGGCCGCGGCCAGCGGCGCGCTGCTGCGCAGCGTGACCGACCCGGCCCAGCTGTTGCCCACGCAGCCGACCAGCGCCCGTTCATCGACCACCACGCTCGCGCCGGGGTCGATGTCCAGCGTCGTGCAGACGCGCCCGGCGCACGCCGTGGCGGCCTGGAGCCACAGGTCGACGTGCGCCGGCGCGGCGCCGGCGTTCTGGACGTAGAGGGCGCTTGCGCGGCCCCCGTAGTTCACGTGAATCGGCGCGGCGTGGTAACGGTACTCCCCCGACGGGCCGCTGGCGGCGCCCAACGCGGGCGATGCGATCCCCTCGTAAGCGCTGGTCGCTTCGCTGCCAGGTGTGAGGCTGCCGGGGCAGCGGCGGTGGACCTCGGCGGCCAGCGGGCTGCCGGCGGCGCGGTCCAGCGGCAGGTCGAAGGCGTTGCCACCGGCAGCGAATGCGGCGGCGAACGCGCCGTAGGCGGCGCAATCGCCCGCGAGCACGGCCGTGAGCCGTTCGCATGCGTAGTCCGCCGCCACCGTGTCGTCGCGGGTGCCCGGGATGGCCACGCCGATCTCGGACAGCGGCCGGGCCGTGAAGCTGTAGAGCACGCCGCTGCTGAACCCGGCTCCGGCTCCGGCGGCGGGGGTGAGCGGGAAGTCCCACGCGCTGCCCGGCTGCAGGAGACCGGAGCACCGCACGAGCGACGGCGCGACGCAAGACGGCCCGCCGCCGTCGGCCTGTGCCCACAGCACCAGCACGGCCTTGGTCGGACCGGGGCCGAGGCTCATGACGCTGACCCGGGTGATGCATCCCGGCCCGTCGCCCCCGCTGTCGGTCAGCCGCGGCAGGTAGACGCGGGGCGCCGGCGGCTGGGCGGGATCGGCGGCGGACCCGTCACCGATCGTCCCGGCCGGCACGCCGGCCGAAAGCCCGGCGGCGGCCCTGGGCGCGCCGCCGGGCAGGCCGAGCGCGGGGACCGCGGCCAGCCCGATGCCGGCGGCGAAGGCGAGGGCCGCGAGCCCCGCGGCACGGCACAGCAGGGATCCACCGCCCGTCGTGGCGGGGGACGGCTCCAACGAGGGTCGTTCAACGCGCGGCATGTCGGGCCTCCGGGATGGATCGTGATCGGCAGGTGAGACGGATGCGACCGTGGTCTTGAGCACGTGCGCCGCGGTTGGCGCGACACCGGCCACAGGGCCCCGTCCGACGGTTGAGACGAGTTTACGGGGCGACCGTTGCATTTCCGTCACGGGGGTGGCGGTTCGCGCGCCCGGTTTCGAGATGCCCGGTCACGCCGGCCGGGCCTGACACCGCGGTGACGCGCACCTGGCGCGCGAGGACGGGCCGTGCGCGCCCGCCGTCGACACCGGATCGAGAGCCTCTTGACGCAAGGGCGGTGGGTCGATATGATGATGTCAGGTGACCACAAGGGAAGAAAGAGATGACCACGACGGTCGGGATCAAGATGCTCAAGGAGAACCTCAGCGCGTACGTGGCCATGGCCGTCGCGGGCGAACGCGTGATCATCACCGATCGCGGCCGTGAAGTCGCGGAGCTGGGCCCGCTGACTCCCGAGCGGCGGGCACTGCAGGCGCTGATGGCCTCCGGCACGGTGCGGTGGAGGGGCGGCAAGCCGCGGCTCGACCCGATCCCGTTGGCGGTGGACGCCGATCTCGCCGGCGCCGTCGCGGAGGATCGGCGGTGATCCTGTATCTCGACAGCAGCGCGCTGGTGAAGCTCTTCGTGAGCGAGCCCGCCAGCGAAGCAGCGCGGGCGATGGCGGGGGCGGCGGCCGTCCTCGCCACCAGCCGGGTGTCGTACGCGGAAGCCTCGTCGGCGTTCGCGCGACGGCATCGTGAGCGACGGCTGACCGAGGAAGCGCTGCGGACGCTCGTCGATCGTCTGAACGCCGCCTGGTCCGACATGGCCCTCGTCGACGTCGACGAGATCGCCGCGGGCGCCCTGGCCGTCAGGCACGGGCTGCGCGGCTTCGACGCGATCCATCTGGCGGCCGCGTGCGTGCTGCACGCGGCGGCGGCGCCGGAGGGGCTGAGGTTCTTGTCGTACGACGAACGCCAGAACGTCGCCGCGGGACATGAGGGCCTTCGCCTGGCCGCACCGGACTGAGCGGCTCCGGTGCGGGATCCCGCACCGCGCCGGCGCGCCCGCGGCCAGGCGCACGGATTAACAATCCTTTACCACGCCCAAACCTGCCCTTCCGTGTCTTTCTCCCGGCCCCAACGTCTGTCTGATCATCGACGGCCGGCGCTCGCCGCGAGCGCCGCACGCAACGACAGGGAGGAAGAGGTCCATGATCGAGCGAACCCATGCCGCGGCGCGCGCCGTCGCCCTCGCAGCGCGCGCCGTCTGCGTCGCCATGCTGGTCGGCGGGTGCGGCGGCGGCACGGCGACCGACGTCGACGGCGGCGCCGCGGTCGAGCCGGACGCCACCGCGCTCCCGGCGGCGACCGCGATGGCGATCCCCACCGCGGCCGATGCGACGGCCGGCGGCGCGGCGCCCGCCCCGACGAACGTCGCGGCCGACGTCGTGATGGTCGACGACATGACGATGGTCGGCCCCGAGAGCTTCCTGGACGGCTACGCCCCACGAAACGCCGACGGGACGGTGAACGCGGTCGTCGAGATCCCGGCGGGCACGACCGCCAAGTGGGAGGTCACCGACGACGACGGCAACCTGCACTGGGACGTCGAGGACGGCCGGCCGCGGATGGTGCAGTACCTCGGCTACCCGTTGAACTACGGGATGGTGCCGCGCACCAAGCTGGCCGAGTCGATGGGCGGCGACGGCGATCCGCTCGACATCCTGGTGCTCGGCGACGCCATCCCGCGCGGCACGGTGGTGCCCGTGACGGTGATCGCGGTCGCCCGCTATACCGACGACGGCGAGCGCGACGACAAGCTGGTGGCCGTCCGCGCCGGCACGCCGTTCGAGGACGTCGACGGGCTGCCGGAGCTCGAGGCGTCGTTCGACGGCGTCACCGACATCGTCGACACGTGGTTCCTCAACTACAAGGGCCCCGGCGTCTTCCAGGCCCAGGGCTGGGCCGACGCGGGCGAGGCGATGGCGCTGCTCGACGCGGCGGAAGCGGCGTACGCGGAGGGCGCGCGGTAGCGCGGGGCGTGTGGGGCGGGCCTAACCCGGTCCTGACGCTCGGCGCGGCACCGTCACCCGCACGCGCGTCCCGCCGTCAGGGACCGCGTCCATGACGAGGTCGGCGCCGAGCGCGGCCGCCCGCTCGCGGATGCTGGTCAGCCCCAGGCCGCCGCGGCCGGCCACGGCCGCCGGGTCGAAGCCGCGGCCGTCGTCGGCGACCTCGACCACGATCGCGTCGTCCCGGCAGTCCAGCCGCACCGCGACCGCCGTGGCCCCGGCGTGCTTGAGCGTGTTGTTGAGCAGCTCCTGGACGATCCGGTAAAGGTCGCCCTCGATCGCCTCGTCGACGTCGCAGGCGTCGTCCGTCACGAGCTCGGCGCGGATCCCGGTGCGCTGCTCGACCGTCTCGAGGCGGCGCCGGACGGCGGCCACGAAGCCCTCGGTCTCGAGCTCGAGCGGCCGCAGCTCGAACACCAGGAGCCGCATCTCCTTCAGGGCCTGCTGCGCCGTCGCCGCCAGGCGTTCGAGCGTCGGCGGCAGGCGGTCCGCCGCGCCCGGCGCGTCCGAGACGGCCAATCGCTGGCCGGCCGCGGCCAGGAGCGTCAGGCTGTACAGCGACTGCGTCACCGAGTCGTGCAGCTCGCGCGCCAGCCGCTGGCGCTCCTCGATGGCCGCCGTGCGCTGCGCGTCGGCCAGCAGCTCGGCCACCCGCTGCTCGAGCACGCCGTACGACGCGGCGAGCTGGCGCGCCATGTCGTTGAACTGGGCCGCCAGGTCCTCGATCTCGTTGCCCGTCCGCACCGCCAGCGTCTGGTCGAAGTCGCCGCCCGCCACCGCCCGCGCCGCCGACGTCAGGTCGCGGATCGGGCGGGTGATGCGGCGGACGCCGACGGCGGTCACCAGCGCCGGCACCAGCACGCCGAGCGCCAGGAGCCCGATCAGGAACTCCCGCCACCGCCGACTCGGCTCGAGCAGCGTCGCCCACTGCTCCTCGTTGACCAGGCCCCACGGTGTGCCCGGCACCGGCGCGAAGCCGGCCACGATGTCGCGGCCCTCGAAGTCGCGCGTGCGCAGCGCGCCCGACTCGCCGGCCGCCACCGCCCGGACCGCGGCCAGGCCCGCGTAGTCCTGCCCGATCCGATCGCTGTCGGAGTGGTAGAGCACCCGGCCGTTCTGGTCCACGACGTACAGCGCGCCGCTCTCGCCGAGCCGCAGCCGGACGATGCTGCCGTAGAACGCGCTGACCTCGGTGGCGCCCAGCCGGAACAGGCCCGCCAGCACCCCGACGAGCTCGCCGTGCTCGCCCAGCACCGGCACGCCGACGACGATCACCGGCACCTCGCCGATCGTCACCGCGTCCGAGAACACCGGCTCGGCGCGGCGCACCAGCTCCTGGAAGAACGGATGCCCCGACCATGCCCGCCCGACGAGGTCGCCCCGGGCCGGCAGGGTGTGCTCGACGACGCCGTGGCTGTTGAGCAGGACCACGCCGGCGTCGAAGACCACCAGGCGGTTCTTGGCCCGGTCGACCGCCGCGCGGCGGTCGACGGCGCTCGGGCCGGCCGCCGTCAGCGCGCGCGCCACGGCGTCTAGCGTGTCGGCGAAATCGGTGAGGCCGATGGCGAGCTGGCTCGCCGACAGCCGCGTCACCTCTTCCTCGCGCGCCACCGCCAGGTCCGCCGTCACCTGGCGGTAGGCCATGAACGACACCAGCGCCACGGCGATCAGGATGATGG
>CAYQBA010000163.1:0-10562 GCA_964415605.1 uncultured Anaerolineales bacterium
TGGGGTGGGGGGCCGGGGGGGGGCTGGGGGGGTTCGGGGGGCCCCCCGGCCGCCGGGCGCGCGGGGCGCGCCATGGCGGCGCGCCCGACCGGATCCCCCAACACCTCGGCCAGCACGCCCGCCAGCGCCGCCGGCGCGCGCGGCGCCACCAGCCGGCCCGTGACGCCGTCCGTCACGACCTCGGGCACGCCCCCAACGGCCGTGGCCACCACGCAGCGCGCGGCCACCTGCGCCTCGATCAACGCCGCCGGGGTGCCTTCGGCCCCCGAGCACAAGGCCACCACGTCGGCCGCCGCCATCAGCGTCGGCATGTCGGACCGCGGCCCAACGAACGACACGTGGTCGCCGGCGCCGGCCGCGGACGCCAGGGCCGGCAGCACCGTGGCCAACGGCCCGCTGCCCGCGCAAACCACCCAGATCCCCGGCACCCGCGCCACGAGCGCCGGCAGGGCGGCAATCAGGTCGACATGCCGCTTCATCGGGTGCAGCCGCGCCGGCACCAGCACGATCGGCCGATCGGCAGGCCAGCCGAGGCTCGCCCGGGCCGCGTCGCGGTCGCGTGGCGCAAACGCGGCGACGTCGATGCCGGGATAGATCACGTGGACGTCGTTCGCGGCCGCGCCCGCCGCGACCAGCGCGTCGCGATCGGCGCGCGAGACGGCGACGAAGCACGTGCCGCGTGCGAGCGCGCGGTCGGCCCAGCGACGCAGACGCCGCGGCGGAGCGGCCCGGCAGTGCTCGTGGGCCACGACGAGCGGCGCCCGCGCCAGGCGGGCCGCCAGGCGGACGTACGGCGAGGCCCGGCTGTAGAGCGACACGTGGACGACCCCGGCCCCGACCCGGCGCAGCCAGCGCGCGATCGCCAGCACCGCGCCGGCATCCATGGGGCGTTCCATCCGCCCCAGCACGGCCACCGGGAGGCCCGCGGCCTCGGCCTCGCCGGCCAGACGGCCCCGCCGACGGACGCACAGCACGCGCGCCCGAAACGCCGACGGGTCAAGCCCGCGCGCCGACCGCAGCGCCAGGCGCTGCGCGCCGCCATCGTCGAGATCCAGGAAGGCATACACCACCGTCACCGGCGGTGGCGTGTCAGGAGCAGGCTGCAAGGGGTTCACATCGGCACCGTGCGTGGGCTTCGCGGGCCGCATGGTAACCGATATTGGTGCGGCACGCAAAGGCGCCCCAAGGCACCGGACCGGCAGCCCCGCGCCGATATGCCTCAGGCTCGACCGCCGCTGCCCGCGCCAGCGGCCCCGTGCAGGCCCGCCTCGAACACCGACCGTGCCATCGGGCCGCCCAGGCCCGCCGGCCGGGGCCCGTGTGTCACCCGAACCGGCCGCCGCGCCCGTAGCGCCCGCGCAGGTGGTCCGCCACCCCCCACAGCACCGCCGCCGCGTCGCGGCGCCGGCTCGGGAACACGGCCCGGGGCACTTGCCGGACGAGCAGCGCCAGCGTGGCCAGCCACACCCAGATGCGCCCCCGGGCGGTGGCATGCAGCCGCGCGAAGCGCAAACGGTTGCGGACGTTGTAGTAGCGCCGGCGGGCCGGGTCGCGCGCCGTGCCGGCCGAGCCGACATGGCGCACCGTGGCGCCGGGCACGTAGCGGACGCGCCAGCCGAGCCCGCGCGCACGGAGCCCCCAGTCGACGTCCTCGTAGTACAGGAACCACGCCTCGTCCAGGCCGCCGACCGCGACCAGCGCCGCGCGCGGCACGAGGCTGGCAGCGCCGCTGGGGTAGTCGACCACCGGTCGATCGTCGTGCTGGCCCGCGTCGACCTCGCCCGATCCACGCATCCAGGCCCAGCCCCGCCCCAGGTCGACGATCCCCCCCGCCCCGAACAGGACCCCCGGCCGGTCAGCGTACACCAGGCGCGCCGTCGCGGCGGCCGTGCCCGGGTCGGCCGCCAGGGCCGCCGCCAGCGCGGCCACGGCGCCCGGCGCCACGACGGCGTCGTCGTTGATCACAAGCACGGCCTCGGCACCCCGCGCCAGGGCCAGCGCGACCCCCTGGTTGATCGCGGCCGCGAAGCCGTGGTTGTCGGGGTTGTGGATGATCTCCACCGGCGGCGGGCCGGCCCATGCGGCCAGCCTGGCGAGCGTGTCGTCGCTCGAGCCGTTGTCCACCACCACGACCCGCCCGACTTGGTGGGCCAGCGCATCGAGCACCGCCACCAGGCGCGGGCCGGCGTTCCACGCCGGGATCACCGCGACGATGTCATCGGCTCCTGCCGCCGCCCCAGCAGCGGCCGGCGGCGGTCCGGCCGAGAGCGGGCGACGGATGTTTGCGATGGGCGATCGAGACATGGCGGTGATCGAGGCTAGCACACGCTCGCCGCCAGTCAAGCGGGCTTCTTAATGCCAAGTTGACGAACCCCGTGGTGTGACTAGAATAAGGGTTAGGTTATTGTTAGATTAAAAGGGAGTCCTCGATCATGATCCGCCTGACCCAGCTCGCGCTGCGCTATCCGCCGATCGCGATCGTCCTCACGCTGGCGCTCCTCGTCGGCGGCACATGGGCGGCGCTCAACCTCAACCAGCAGTTGATCCCCGACGTGGCGTTCCCCCAGGCGACCGTGGTGGTCGTCTGGCCGGGCGCGTCGGCCGACGAGGTCACGCGCGGCATCGTCGAACCCCTGGAGACGGCGCTCGAGGGCATTTCCGACGTCGAGGTTGTCGAGGTCTCGGCACGGGCATCGGAGAGCTTCGCCGCGCTGACCGTCCGGGCGGAGTACGGCACCGACCAGGACGAGCTCCGGGACGCGATCAAGACGGAGGTCGACGACGTCGCGCTGCCGAGCGGGGCCGAGGAGCCCGACATCGTCCTGTTCAGCTTCGGCGACTTGCCGGTGGTCCAGGCCAGCATCCGCGCCGAGGACGACGACCTCGACCCGGCGTCGCTGCAGCGGCTGATCGAGGACGAGATCGTCCCCGAGATCGAAGCCGTCGACGGGGTCAGCAAGGTCACGCTCGTGGGCGGGCGCGAAGAGAAGGTCTACCTGACCTTGGACCGAGCGAAGATGGCCGACGCCGGCGTCACGGTCGATACCATTCGCAACGTCCTGGCGGCCAACGACATCAGCTTCCCCGCCGGCACGCTGACCACCGACGGCCGTTCGATCCCCCTCCAGGTGTCGCACCGTGTTCGCAGCGAGGAAGGGCTGCGCGCGCTGGCTTTGGGCGGCGGAGGGCCGGGCGGAGCGCCCGGCCCGGTCGCGGGTGGTCCGCCTGCGGGCAGCGCGTCCGCGGGCCAGCCGGCGTCCGGCGCAGGCAGCGCCCAGCCCACGCGCGTCGCCGCCGGTCGCCCGGCCCCACTGCCCACGGTCGTGGGGCCGTTCCCGCTGCCCGCCGCGCTTCAGGCGCTGGGCTACGCCACCACCGACGACCTGACGGCCGACGCCATCCTCGAGCTCGAAGCCCAGAACCCCGAGCTGCTCCGCACGGTGGCCGACGAGGTGATCGCCAGCCTCCCGCCGGGAGCGGTGCTGCCGCCCGACGTCATCGCCGCGCTCCCCAACGACGTGCGGGCGCGGCTGGCCGCGCGCATCGCCGCGCCGCCGACGGTACCGGCCGGCCTGCCCGAGGCGCCACCGGCCGCCGCCGAGACCGCGCCGGCGCCCACCGACACGGCCACCGGGTCGGCGCAGCCGGCCCGGGTGCGGGTGGTCGTGGTGGCCGAGGGCGACACGCTCGAGGGCCTGGCCGTCCGCCATGGGGTGACCTCCGAGGCGATCCGCGCGGCCAACGGCCTGGTCGGCGACAGCCTCTTGATCGGCAGCGTGCTGCGCATCCCGGAGCCCGACACCGGCGACCAGCTGCCGGCCACGTGGCAGCCCTACGGCGCGACCACCCCCGCCGAAGTGACGCCCGAGATCCTGGACCTGGTGCTGCGCGATGCGCCGGACCTGGTGTCCAACCTCACCGCCGAGCAGCTCCTGGCCTTGCCGCCGGAGGCCGTGCGCCAGCTGCCCTTGCCGTTCGTGTCGCGCCAGCCCGACGACGTCCGCCAGGCCATCCTCGACCGCATGAGCCAGATCGCGACGCCGGCGCCGGCGCCGACGCCCGGTGGCGCCGCGTCGGCCGCCGGCGCGGGTGGACCGCGCCTGCTCGCCCCGGCTCGGCAGAGTTCGGCGGAAGGCCTGACCCTCGGCGACGTGGCCACCATCACGCGCGAGCCCGAGCCGGCGCGGACCATCAACCGCTCCGACGGGCAGCCGTCGCTCAGCCTGCTGGTGCTCAAGGAGCAGAGCGCCAACACCGTGACGGTGGTCGAGGCGGTCCTCGACGCGATCGACGAGATCCAGGACCGGCCCGAGCTCGACGGCGTGGCGTTCAACATCGTCTTCGAGCAGGCCACGTTCATCGAGGAATCGCTGTCGGGGGTCCGCAATGAGGGCCTGCTCGGCGGCATCCTGGCCGTGATCGTCATCCTGCTCTTCCTCAACTTCTCGGTGCGCGCCACCCTGGTCACGGCGGTCAGCATCCCGCTGTCGATCGTCGTGGCCCTCCTTCTCATGCGGGTCCAGGGCCTGTCGCTCAACCTCCTGTCGCTGGCCGGCCTGACGATCGCCATCGGACGGGTCATCGACGACTCGATCGTCGTCATCGAGAACATCTATCGCCACGTGCACCGCGGTGAGGAGGGCGACGAGGCGGTCATCGAGGGCACGCGCGAGGTCGCCACCGCCATCACCGCCGCCACGCTGGTGACGGTGGCGGTGTTCCTGCCGCTCGGCTTCGTGGGCGGCATCACCAGCGAGATCTTCCTGCCGTTCGCGCTGACGGCGTCGTACGCGCTCCTCGCCAGCCTGCTGGTGGCGCTGACGATCGTGCCGCTGCTCGCGCGCTGGCTGCTTTCGCGCGCCGCCATGCCCGACCACGACGAGAACTGGCTGCAGCGCTGGTACACCCCGGTCCTGACATGGGCGTTGGACCACCGCCTGGCGACGCTGCTCCTGGCATTCGTCTTCTTCGGCGTCAGCCTGGCCCTGGTGCGCTTCGTGGACCGCACCTTCCTGCCGGGCTTCGGGGAGCCGACGATCGCGGTCGAGATGGCGCTCGCCCCGGGGACGGGGCTGGCGACCACCGACGCCGTCGCCCGGCGCGTCGAGGCCGTGCTCGCCGACGAGGGCGACCTCGGCGCGGTCGAGGCCTCCGTGGGCCGGGGCGGACAGTCGTTCGAGCAGTTCTTCGGCGGCGGCAGCGGGGGCGACAGCGCGCGGGCGTACTTCCAGGTGAAGGTCGAGGACGACGACGGGTCCGACGGCGACGACGAGGACGGGGCGCTGAGCGGCCTGTTCGACAGCGGGCCGGACCCCGACGAGGTCGCCGATCGGTTGCGCGACGCGCTCGAGACGGTGCCGGCCGCGGCTGCCGCCGACGGCGTCATCGGCGCGGGCGAGGCCATCACGTTCACGGTCAGCGCCGGCACCGGCGGCGGGCCGCAGGGCAACCTGTACGACCTGCAGGTGCGCAGCGACGACGAAGCCGCGCTGCGCGAGGCCAACGACCGCATCCTGGCGGCGCTCGGCGACGCATCCAACTGGGAGGATCTGGGCTACGACGAGATCCCGATCATCAACCTGTCGAGCAACCTCACCGAGGCGCGGGACATCCTGAGCGTCGACGTCGATCCGGCCAAGGCCGTCGACAGGGGCTTGTCGACGATTCAGGTGGCCTTCGCCCTGCGCCAGGCGCTCGAGGGCCAGGCGGTGGGCGACGTCGAGATCACGGAGGCCGACGGCAGCCAGACGCTCGAGGTCGTGGCGCGGTATCCCGCCGACACGCTCGACTCGATGCAGGCGCTGGAAGACTTCGAGATCTCCGGGCCCAAGGGCCCCGTGCGTGTTGGCGACGTCGCCGCCGTCCGTGTCGAGCCGGGCCCGGTGCAGATCACGCGGGTGTCCGGGCAGCGCGCCGCGCTGATCAACGGCGAGATCACGACGAACGACACGTTCGGCGTCATCGAGGACGCCACGGCCATCATCGACGACCTCGACCTTGCCGACGACTTCGGCGAGGACGTGATCGAGATCGGTGCGGGGGTGGAGAGCCGCCAGCAGCAAGAAGGCTTCCGCGACATGCTCCTGGCGCTGCCGGTCTCGATCCTCGTGGTCTACCTCATCATGGTGGTGACGTTCGGGTCGCTGATCCACCCGTTCACCATCCTGTTCAGCCTACCGTTCGCGGTCAGCGGCGCGCTGGTGGCGTTGGCGATCACCGGCCGGCCGCTCAGCCTGTCCAGCCTCATCGGCGTCATGATGCTGATCGGCATCGTCACGACGAACGCCATCGTGCTGGTCGACCTGGTGCAGCAGTACCGCGAGCGCGGCGTCGGCGCGCGCGAGGCGCTCATCGCCGGCGGCCGCAACCGCGTGCGCCCGATCATGATGACGGCGATCGCCACGGTGATCGCGCTCATCCCGCTGTCGCTGGGGCTCACCGAGGGCGCGCTCATCGCGTCGGAGCTGGCGACCACGGTCATCGGCGGCCTCACGACATCGACGCTCCTGACGCTGATCGTCGTGCCGGTGATCTACCGGATCATCGACGGGCTCGGCTCGGGCGGGGCCGAGCCCACGCCCAGCCCGTCGCCGGGCGGGCCGGGCGGCGGTATGCCGGCGCCCGGTGCGGCCGCTCCGGACCCGGCGGTGGTCGTCGCCGCGCCGGTGGTGACAACCCCGGTCGTCGCCGCCCCGCTCGTCGCGGCGCCCGCCGCCCTGGCTCCGGTCGCCGTGGCCGCGCCCGTGATCGTGGCACCGCCACCGCCGGGGGGCGCGGCTCCCGCATCCCCGGCACCCGCCATGGGCTCGGAGCCCGAGCGTGGGACCGGACCGCACGGCGTCGCGCCCAACACAGTGGAGATCGGGGGCGACGCGGGTGGCGCCGGCCACGGGGGCGATGTCGCGCCCACCAGGGCCAACGTCGATGACCCGGCGGGCGAGCCGGACGCCCCGCCGCCAGCGGGCTGAGCCGCAAGCACGGACCATCGTCCGAGCCGGCTGCCGGCGGAAAGGGCGGGGGAGCCCGATTCGCGCAAGAGCGGCCGTCGGGGGAAACGCGGCGAGCGGGTGGGATCGTCATCCCACCCGCTCGCTTGCGTTGCGCGGCCGATCGTGTTGACGCCGCTTCGGATCACCCGCCCCGCAGCGCTTCGCGCCACTCCGCTGCCGGAGGGTGCGGGGTCTCAGCTCGACACCGGCTTGAAGCCAATCCGATCCACTCCCCGGCGGGGACCACCGGTCAGCCCGGGCGGCGCGCGCGCTCCAGCGACAAGCCGACCGCGCCGGTTGCGACGAGCCCGAGCAGCATCGCGACCAAGCCCGGTCCGACCGGCGCGGCGCCGGTCTGCGGCATCCCGGGCCACGGTGCGCCGCCCGTGGGCCGTGCGCCTCCGGCGTCCGGAGCAGCGGCGGCGCGTCCCCCCGCAACGCCTTCGACCCCATCGGCGGTCATCGCGACGGCCGCGGGCCCGCCCTTCGAAGTCGTCCCGTCTGCCACCTCGAGTGAACCCCCGAACAGCGCGTCGGTCGTCGTCGCGTCCGATCCGCCGGCTTCCGGATCCTCCGACACCGCCGCCAGGGCCTGGGCCAGCACGTCGACGACGGGCTGGTCGACCGCCCCGGCGCGCGCGGCACCCAAGGCTGCCTCGAGCGTCGCGGCGTCCACGGTGTCGTCGCTGGCGGCGCCGATCAACCCGGCCGCAGCGGCCAGGGCCGCGGGGGACACGCTGGCGGCGTCGTCGGCCGCCGCTCCGGCCGCCGCCGTCTCTTCCGTCAAGTCCGTCGCGGCACTGATACCGCCCGCCTCCGCGCCGGCGCCGTCGCCCGCGCCCGGCGCGGACCGCAGGGCGAAGTTGACGTCTTGCAGCCAATCGCCATCCACCGACAGCCCGGCGTACTCCGCCTGGCTGAGCGCCTGCCAGCCGAGGCCTGGCTCGACCGCGACGTCATAGGTGCCCGCCGGCAGGTCCTCGAAGCGGAAGGCGCCGTTCAGCGTCGACAGGACGGTCCGGTTCACCGGCCCTTCCAGCCGCACCGGCACGATGCGCACGCCGGTCTCGTCGGGGTCCAGCCGGCCATCGGCGTCGACGTCGAGGAAGACGAAGCCTTCGATGCCCCCGCCCGCGCCATCGCGCGCCGCCAGGGGATGGGCCGCGGCCGGCGCCACGCCGGCCGCCAAGCCCAACGCCACGCCCAGCGCGCCCGCGGCGCGCCTCATTCCGGTCATGGTTGGTCTCCTTTTGTCCCGCAGGCCGAGCAACAAACGTCCACGTCACGTGACCAGCCCGGCGATCCCACCTCGGATCGCCTCACCATGCCACGTCGATCGCGCCGGCGCCAGGGCCGGCGTCAGGCGTCCGTCGCGTCCTGTGGGGCAGACGCAACCACGTTGATTCCCAGGACGGCGAGGTCCTGGGCCGGGACCGGCGAGGGCGCGCCGGTCAAGAGGTCCACCGCCGACAGCGACTTCGGGAAGGCGATCACCTCGCGGATGTTCGTCTCGCCGGCCAGGATCGCCACGGTGCGGTCGATGCCCCAGGCGATGCCGCCGTGCGGCGGGGCGCCGAACTCGAACGCCGTCAGCAGGTGCCCGAACTGCGCCTGGGTCTGTTCTTCGGACAGCCCGAGCAGCGCGAAGACGCGGGCCTGGACATCGCGCGCGTGGATCCGGATCGAGCCGCCGCCGAGCTCGTACCCGTTGCACACGACGTCGTAGGCCTGGGCACGGATACGGCCCGGGTCGGTGTCGAGCAGCGGCAGGTCCTCGGGCACCGCCGAGGTGAACGGGTGGTGCACCGAGTCCCAGCGCGCCGCGCCGGCGTTCCACTCGAAGAGCGGCGGCTCGACGAGCCACAGGAACGCCAGCTCGCCGGGGTCGATGAGGCCGAGGTGCCGCCCGAGCTCGCCGCGCAGCCGGCCCAGCGCCAGCGCCACCACCGGCGCGTCGCCCGCGACGATGAACAGCGTGCCGCCCTCGCCGGCGCCCGTGCGGTCGCGGATCGCCGCCACCTCCGGCGCCGCCAGGGCCCGCGCCAACGAGCCGCGCACCGCGCCGCCCGCGTCGAACGCGAGCCATGCCAGCCCGGCCGCGCCAAGCCCCTTGACAAACGCCTCGAACGCGTCGATCTCGCGCCGGGTGAACTGCGCCGGCGCGGCGATGGCCTTGACCCGCCCGCCGCGCGCGACGGTGTCGGCGAACACCCGGAACTCCGAGCCGGCGACGTCGGGGCCGATGTCCACCAGCTCCAGCCCGAACCGGATGTCGGGCTTGTCGGTGCCGTAGCGCTCTATGGCATCGGCGTAGGTGATGTGCGGGAACGGAACCTCGCGAATCCGCAGGTGCGGCGCCACCGCGCCGGCGAGGTCGATGAACAGGTCCTCGTTGAGCGCCATGATGTCGCCGGCCTCGGCAAAGGCCATCTCGAGGTCGAGCTGCGTGAACTCGAGCTCGCGGTCGGCGCGCAGGTCCTCGTCGCGGAAGCAGCGCGCGATCTGGTAGTAGCGGTCGATGCCGGCGACCATCAGGATTTGCTTGAGCTGTTGCGGGCTCTGCGGCAGGGCGTAGAACCGGCCCGGGTGCACGCGGCTGGGCACCAGGAAGTCGCGCGCCCCTTCCGGGGTCGCCTTCATCAGGATCGGGGTCTCGACCTCGAGGAAGTCGCGCGCGTTCAGGTGCGCGCGGATGAAAGCCGTCACGGCATGCCGCAGCACCATGTTGCGCTGCATGCGCTGCCGGCGCAGGTCGAGGTAGCGGTAGCGCAGGCGCGTGCTGTCGTCGACGTTCTGCTCGCGGTTGATCTCGAACGGGGGGGTGCGGGCCGGGTTGAGCACGCGGAGATCGCCGGCCAGCACCTCGATGGCGCCGGTGGGGAGATGCGGGTTGGCCTGGCCCTCGGGCCGCGGGCGGACGGTACCGTCCACGGCGATCACCCACTCGTGGCCGACGTCGCGCGCGGCCTCGAACGCCGCGGGCGCGGCGTCGGGGTCGAACACCACCTGCGTCAGGCCGTTGCGGTCGCGCACGTCGACGAAGATCAGGCCCCCGTGATCGCGGCGGCGGTGGACCCACCCGGCCAGCGTGACGGGGGCGCCGACGTGCTCGGCGCGGAGCTCTCCGCAGGTGTGGGTGCGCAGCATGGGATCGGCTCCTGGGCTCGGCGCGCGGCCGGTCGGAAAAAGCAACAGGGGCCCGCGAAGGGCCCCTGTCGAGGTTGGCACCACCGAGTGGGCCGTTCCGTCAAGCCGCCTCGGTGGTGCCCATGGTCAAGCCACTACGCATGTGACACCACCTCCTTCCTAATAATGATCGCGGATGAATCCGGATGATGGTGTATTCAGATGTCCGGAGGGGGTCGCTTGCGTGGCACTATTATGAGCACGCCGCCGGGTGCTGTCAAATCGCGTTATAATTGCCGGCGCCGTGGACACACGCCCACACCGTGAGGAGAACCTGTTGAGACCCATCATCGCCCTTGGCCTGGTGGCCGCCGCGCTGGCGGCGTGCGCCGAGGCCGCGCCCGGCGCCGTCAACCCGGCCGCGGACGGCTCGCCGGCCGCCGCGAC
>CAYQBA010000164.1:0-3488 GCA_964415605.1 uncultured Anaerolineales bacterium
GCGGCCACGCCCGAGGCGGCGACGCCGGTCGCCGCCGCCACGGCCGGCCCCGGGGCCGGCGCCACGGCCGTCGGCGCCGCCGCGCCCACGCCCATCCCGCTGCCCACGATGAGCGACAAGGCGGTGACCACCGACAGCGGGCTGCGGTTCGAGGACCTCGCGGTCGGCGAGGGCGAGCCTGCCGCCAAGGACCAGCTCGTCAGCATCAACTACACCGGCTATCTCGAGGACGGCACGCTGTTCGACAGCTCCGTCCAGCGCGGCGAGCCGATCAAGTTCCAGCTCGGCGCCGCGCAGGTTATCCCCGGCTGGGACGAGGGCTGCAGCGGGATGAAGATCGGCGGCAAGCGCCTCCTGGCCATCCCGCCCGACCTGGCGTTCGGCGCCGACGGCGCGCCGCCGGTGATCCCGCCCAACGCCACGCTGCTCTTCGAGGTCGAGATGCTCGGCGTCGAGCCGGCGCCGGTGGTCCCCGACAAGCCGGCCGAGGTGGCCGCGTACACCACCACCGCCAGCGGCCTGCAGTACGCCACCGTCCAGCCGGGCGACGGCGGCCTGGCGGAGGCCGAGGATACGGTCTCGGTCCATTACACCGGCTGGCTCGAGGACGGCACGCTGTTCGACAGCTCGCTCAAGCGCGGCGCCCCGTTCGAGTTCACGCTCGGGACCGGGGATGTCATCCAGGGCTGGGACGAGGGCGTGGCAGGCATGCGGGTCGGCGAGAAGCGCCAGCTCAAGATCCCCGGCAAGCTCGGCTACGGCGCGGCCGGCTCGCCGCCGAGGATCCCGGCGAACGCCACGCTCATCTTCGACGTGGAGCTGCTCGAGATCAAGTGATGCACCGCATCCTGGTCGTCGAGGACGAGCGGGCGGTCGCGCGCGGGCTGGTGTACGCGCTGGAGCAGGAAGGCTTCGCGGTGGATTGGGCCGCGACCGGCGCGCGCGCGCTCGAGCTCGCGCGCGATCACAACCCGCACCTCATCCTGCTCGACGTGCGGCTGCCCGACATCGGCGGCTTCGACGTGTGTCGGCGCCTGCGCGCGAGCGGGCGCCGTCAGCCGATCCTCATGCTCACGGCGCGCGACGAGGAGGTGGACAAGGTCCTCGGCCTCGAGCTCGGGGCCGACGACTACGTGGTCAAGCCTTACAGCCTGCGCGAGCTGCACTCGCGCATCCGCGCGCTGTTGCGGCGGGCGTACGGCGAGCTCGCCGGCGAGCCGGCGACGCGCCGGCTTGTCTTTGGCGACATCGAGCTCGACCTCGACCGGATGGTCGTGCTGCGGCGCGGCCAGGCCGTGGACCTGACCCCCATCGAGTTCCGGCTGCTGCGCCACCTCGTCGTGAACGCGGATCGCCCGTTCGACCGCGAGGCGCTGATCGAGGCCATCTGGGGCTACGAGAGCGACGTCGGCAACAGCCGGACGGTGGACGTGCACATGCGGCACCTGCGCCAGAAGCTCGAGGACGACCCGGCCGACCCGCGCTGGCTCGTGACGGTGCGGGGCATCGGCTACAAATTCCAGCCGCCGGGGAGCGCGTGACGGCGGCCGCGCTCGCCGCGTCTGGGCGCCCGGCCGCGGGCCGGGCCGGACGCGTGTTGCGGGATCTTCACGCAATGGCAAACGCCCCCCAACACGCGTCCGGTATCGTGGTGAACGGGCGGTCCGGCAACGGGTCGGGCGCCTCGTGACCCATGACCGATCAAAGGAGAGTTGCATGTTGAAGCGCATCCTGTCGCTGGCGGCGGCCGCCGGTGCCCTCGGACTCCTGGCGCTCGCCCTCGCCGTGACGTACCGGTTTCGTGCCGGCCTGACCGATCCGGCCCCGGCCCAACCCGGGGGCCCCCGGGGGGCCCCGCCCGGCCACACGAGCGCCGGCACGCCTGAGGGGGGGGCGGGCGACCCCGCCTGCCACGCGGCCGGCGCATCGGAGGCGAGCGCCGACGACCTGGCGCCGCCCGCCGTCCTCGCCGACCCGGCGGTGCCGGTCGAGGACGTGCTCGTCACGATCGCCGACGGCACGAGCGGGACCGTCGAGTCCGGCCCGGGCATCGTCGTCTCGGCCCTGGTCAAGGACGGCCCGGCCGCCCGGGCGGGCGTGCGACGGGGTGACATCGTCCTGGCGGTCGGCGGCCGGACCGTCGATCGCCTCGCCGACATCCACCGCGCCCTGGCCGACCGCCAGGCGGGCGATGCGGTCGTGCTCAAGGTGCTGCGCGGCGACGACGAGGTCGCCCTCACGGCCACGCTCGACGAAGCGCACGGGCGCCTCCTCGGCATCGTGCCGTGCGCACCCGGCGGTGCGGCCATCCGCATGGTCCACGGCCCACTGCATCCGGGCGCACGCGTCGAGGCCATCGCCGCCGGCGGCCCCGCGGCGGCGGCCGGCCTGCGCCCGGGTGACGTGATCGCCAGCGTCGACGGCCAGGCGGTCGATGCCGAGCACCCGCTCGGCGACCTCATCGCGGCCCGCAAGCCCGGCGACCGTGTGGCCTTGACGGTGCACCGGGCCGAGGAGACGCGGCGCGATGACGGCGCCGGCGGCGTGACCGTCGAGGCCACGGTCGAGCCCGTCACGGTCACGGCCACGCTCGGCGAGAAGCCGGATTCGCCGGGGGCCGCGTACCTCGGGGTGACCTACGCCGACGGCCCGGTCGTCCGCGTCTTCGAGGGCGACGACGCGGTGCACGGGACGACCGGGCACACGTTCACGTGGAGGCTCGACAGCGGCCTCGGTCGCTTCTTCGGCCACGGCGACGCGCCCGCCATCGAGGTCGCGCCGCTGCCGGATGCCGACGCGGTCCAGCCGGTCGCGCCGCAGTCCGTGCCGTCGGTTCCGGGCGTGCCGGCGATCCCCCCGGCGCCGGTGGCGCCGGAATCGCTCGGCGACGCGTGACCGACTGACGAGATCAGCGGGGGGAGGGGACGCCCCGGCGGCGTCCCCTCCCCCGCGCCACGACGGCGGCCCGCCGCGGCCGGCGGCGCCCACGAACTCCAGGATCGCGCGCGATGCTCACCTCCATCCGCTGGCGCCTGGTCGCCAGCTACGTCTTGCTCACCGTGCTCACCGTCGGCATCCTCGGCACGCTCACGCTGTCGCTCGTGCGGCGCTTCAGCCAGCAGCGCGAGGTCGACGTCCTGACGGCCAACGCCCGTGCCTTGGCGGAGCAGGCCGCCCCGTTGGTCGCGCTGCCGGCCGGAACCCGGCAGCGCGCCGCCCCGGCGGTGGTCGTGCGGTCACCGCGGACGGCCGTCGCGGGCCCCGAGACCGGCCCGGTGCCCGCCGCGTCGGCGGTCGGCGGTACCGTCGGCCCGGCGATGGCGGTCACCGGGGCGCCCGCCGCGTTGGGACACCTGGCGCGCTCGACGGCGTTTCTGATCGACGCCCGGGTTCGGGTGCTGACGCCCGACGAGCACGTCCTGGTCGACTCCGGGCCGCGTACGGGCGACCCGGAGGTGTTCTGGATCACCGAACGGGCCGGCGACGTG
>CAYQBA010000164.1:3498-10557 GCA_964415605.1 uncultured Anaerolineales bacterium
AAGACGCCGCCCGGGCCAGCGGCGCCGGCGACGTCGACGGTGCCATGGACATCCCGCACATGGCCTTCGGCGGCGCCGGCGGCAAGGTCCGCGTCGTGCGGCTGTCGGCGCCCGACGCGCTCGGCAGCATCACGCAAACCGTCATGATCGCGGGCTTCCTGCCGTCGGACACGGCGGTGGGCCAAGCGGCGGGGGCCGCGGCGCGCCCCGCCGGCAGCGGGGATACCCCCCAGCTGGCGGCCGCGTTCGAGCTGGCGCTCCCGGCGGGCGCGCCGATCGCGATGCCGGCCGGCCCGCACACCGCCACATTGCGGATCGGCGCCTTCGGCCACCCCGGGACCGGCGACGCCCTCACGCCGGTGCCGGGCATCGCTTCGGACCGGGTCATCCGCGTCCCGATCGGCGGTCCGGATCGCACCGTCGGCTTCGTCGAGATCAGCCAGGGTCCCGACCTCGAGTCCGCCGCGGTGGCCTTCACCCGCCATGCGTTCAACCTGGCCGCCGTCGCGGCGTCGCTCCTGGCGGGGATCCTGGGACTGGTGGTGTCGCGGAGCTTGACGGCCCCGTTGCGCGACCTGGCGGGCGCCGCGGCGCGCGCCCACGCCGGCGACCTGTCGGTGCGCGCGCCGGTGCAGGGTCGCGACGAGATCGCGCGCGTGGCCGAGCAGTTCAACGCGATGGCCGAGCGGCTGCAGGCCAGCTTCGTGGCCCTGGCCGAGGAGCGCGACGCCCTCCGCCGGTTCGTCGCCGACGCCTCGCACGAGCTGCGCACGCCCATCACGGCGCTGCGCAACTTCAACGATCTCCTGCAGTCGCCGGACGTCGACGAGACCGCCCGCCGCGAGTTCCTCGCCGAGAGCAGCGCCCAGCTCGAGCGGCTCACGTGGGTCACCCGCAACCTGCTGGACCTGTCGCGCTTCGACGCGGGTCTGGTCGATCTCGACCTGGTCGACTGCGAGGCCGGCGACGTGCTCGCGTCGGTCGCGGCCGCGTTCCAGCCCACGGCCGCCGCGCGCGGGGTCGACCTCCAGGTCGCGGACGGGGCGGCCGGCGTGACATGGCGCTGCGACCCGGCGCGCGTGGCGCTCGCGTTATCCAACCTGATGGACAACGCGCTCAAGTTCACGCCGCGCGGCGGGCGCGTGGAGATCGGCGCCTCCGCGGCGGAGGGCGGGGTGCGGCTGTGGGTCCACGACTCCGGCCCGGGCATCCCGGCATCCGACGCGGGGCGCGTGCTCGAGCGCTTCTACCGAGGTGCCACCGTGCCGGCCCACGACGCGGCGGCCGGCAGCGGGCTCGGCCTTGCCATCGTCAAGAGCGTCATGGACGCGCACGCGGGGCGCGTGGAGGTCGGCACGGCGCCCGGAGGCGGTTGCGCGGCCAGCCTGTGGTTCGGCGGCGGTGGCCCAGCCGCGCGGTGAGCGGCGCGCCGCCCGGGGCGACCCGATCTGGTCAGCGGCACTCGATGCCCACGAGCTGCCATGCCCCATCGCCGGCGGCGGCGACGGTGACCGTGACGGGGAACGGGATCCCCTGACCCGCGTGCCACATGTCCACGCGGGCGACCATTCGATCGGCGCCGTCCGGCTGCAGCGAGACGACTTCGGCGCGCTCGGGCACCTCGGCGGCGCACACGAAGGGATCGGCGGACAGCCCGTCGGCGCCCGCCGCCTCGACGAGATCGTCGATCTGGTCGGCGAGGTCGCCGCCGATGCGGGGATCGTCGTGGTAGCCGCCGGCGGCGAGATCCGAGGTCACCCGGCCGGTCTTGGGGTCGACGCGCGCCTTGGCGAGGTAAGCGGTGAAGAAGTCCTCGACGAAGCGCGTCGCCGCGGCGGCGGCCGGATCGTCCGCCGGGGCCGCCGTGGGGGCCGTGCCCGGCGCCCCTCCGCACGCGGCCACCGTGAGGGCGGCCGCCAGACCCGCGGCGCACCGTCGCGGCGAGAGCGGTGACCGGAATCGGCGTCGGCGATGGTGTTGGAACTGCACGATGGCTCCTCAGGCGAGTTGAACGGCGCGGACGGCAGATTTATAATGGGTCAATGTCCCATCGCCAAACGTTCACACGGCCGCCGGCCGTCCCACGCAACCCCAGCACCGGTCGTCTGGCCGCCCAGGCCCGACGGCGTGGCCGCCGCTTGGCGCTCGGCGGCCTGGTCATGGCCGGCATCGCCGGCGCCGTGGCCGCGCAGCCCGAGCCCACCGTCGTCGTCCAACCGGACGTCGCGCGCGCCCCGGTGGGCGGCGCGGTCGAGATCGCGATCGACGTTCGCGACGCCGACAACATCGGGGCGTTCCAGTTCACGCTCGGCTTCCCGGCCGGCCTCGTCGCCTACGAAGGCGTCACGGTCGGTCCGTTCATCGGGCAGACCGGTCGCGTCGTGCGGGCGCTGCCGCCGATCATCCAGACCGGCAGCGTCACGTTGGCTGTCACGACCGAGCGCGGCGCCCCGGGCGCCAGCGGGTCGGGCACGCTCGCCCGCGTGCGGTTCACCGGCCTCGACGCGGGCGAGGGGCCGCTGACCCTCTCCGACGTGCTCCTGTCCGACGCCGACAACGGCAACCGCATCCGCGCGAGCGTCAGCCATGGCCGGGTCGTGATCGGCCCGCTCGTCACCCCGACCCCCACCCCCATCCGCGTCGCGTTGCCCATGGCCTTCCTCCGGGTGGGCCTCGCGTCGCTGCCGCCGCCCGCCACGGTGGCGCCAGCGACGGCGACGGCAGCGCCGGCGACCACCACGCCATCGCCGGCCGTGACCCTGCCGCCGCCCGCGACACCGACGCGCGATGCCACGCCGCTGCCCTCGCCGACCGCCACGGCGGCGGCCACGGCAACCCCGGACAAGCCCGCGCCCAAGATCGGTGAGCTGCAGTGCCGCACCACCAACGAGTGGGTGACCATCGTGAACACCGGCGGCGCGGCCCTGGATCTCGAGGGCTGGATGTTGTTCTCGACCACCGGCATCCAGACCTACACCTTCGAGGACCCGTATGTGCTCGACCCGGGTGCGACGGTCTACCTGCACAGTGGGCCGCAGGCCCCGCGCACCGAGGGCAACCGCATCCGGTGGACCCAGAACTACATCTGGAACGACGTGGACGGCGACACGGCCCAGCTGAAGAGCCCCCGGCCGAACAGCGTCATCATCGACACCAAAGACTGCGAGTGACCCTCGCCATGCCCGGGCCGCGCGCCCCCGTCGTCGTGCCGGGGCTCTGCGCCGGGCTCGTCGGTCTCGTGGCCTGCGGCCTCGGCCCGGGCGGCGCCACCCCGTCCAACCCAATGGGGTCGCCGGACCGCCGGGAAGTCGTGGCCGCTCCCCCCACCCTGCCGCCGCTGACCGGACCGACTGCCGGCCCGCCGGCGGTCGCCGCGTTGGAGGCCACGCTGCGATCCGGCCTGCTCGCCACCCGGACGCCCATCCCGTCCCGTTGGCTCGAGGCGCCGCTCCTGGCGCGGGGATGGGAGGTCGGCATCGACGGCATCGACGCGCGGCCGCTCGACGGCGCCGCGGGCTACTGGCTGGTGTCCAGCCGGGGTGCACGCGTGCCCGGGGCGCAGCGGCACTTCGTCGCGGTCTACAGCTTCGACGGCGGCTGGCGGGCCGTGGGCAAGGTCGAGCTGGACTGCCCGGACCGGCTCGACGGCGTGGCCCCCGCGCCCGAGCTGCCGGGGCGCCAATGGATCATCGCCCGCGGGCGCGCCGGTGCACACGATCGCTGCTTCGACCTCATCGGCTTCGACGCCGGCGGGGTCGAGCACGTGATCGAGCAGCGCACCCCCGGACCCGACGGGCATGCCTTGCGCGACGTCAACGGCGACGGCGTGGTCGAGGTCGTGCTGGACGCGAGCAACCCCTACGTCCTGTGCTACGCCTGCGGCGTCATGGACGTGGGCTACGACGTCCGGCGCTGGATCGCCGGCGCATGGGAGCCCGTTGCGCTGGCGCCCCTGCGGAGCACCGACGCCGGGTCCGTTGCCGGGCAGGTCGACCGTGCCGTGACCTTGGCCCGGGCCGGGCTGTGGAAGGACGCGGCCACCCGTGTCCGGCGCCTGAGCGCCGCCGCCATGGACCCGGCCGTGGCCTGGAACGCGGCGCTCATCGACCTGAACGCCGCCGGGCGGGCCCGGCACGCGGCCACCAGCCGCCACCCGCTCCTCCCGCACGTGCTCTACGGCGACTACGCCGCGGCCATCGCGCCGATGCGCCGGATCGGCGTGGCGCGGCTCTTCGGGCCGCGCCCGCCGGGCGTGGCCGACACGCCCGCCGAGGCGTGGGGCGGCCGCCTGGCGGTCTGGGTCGAACGGGCCACCACCGCCGCCGTCAACGTGGATCCCGCGCTGGCGCCGGCGTTCTTCCTGCGCGGCTGGGCCCGCCACCTGGCCAACCCCGCCAACCGGGACGCGATCCGCGATGTGGCGCACGCGGCGGCGCTGGCGCCAGGCGACGAGCTCTACCGTGAGTCCGCGGCATACCTCGAGGCCGAGCGCCGGTTCCTCGACGCGCTGCAGACCGCCGAGCCGGACGCCTGAGGCTCCGCGCCATGCCGCGCCGCGTGCGCCCGAGCCTGACGGCCCTCTGGCGCACCCTGGCGTGGGCCCGGCGCCACCGCACCCTCGTGGCGCTGTTGGCCAGCGGCGGGCTCGCCTCGGCGGTGTGGCTGCAGCTGCGCGACGCCGAGTCCGACGTGGTGGCGGTCGCACCGACCTTCGGCACGCCGGTGCTCGGCGCGGGCGTCGATCTGCCGATCCTGGCGCGTCGTTCCTTTCAGAGCGCACGCGACCTGGCATGGGCGCGCGACCTGGTGCTGACCGAGGCGCAGGTGCCGGCGGGGCGCGAACGGCGCGGCAAGATCCTGGATCAGTTCCCGCTGCCCGGGATGCGGCTCCGGCCCGGCGACGCCCTGACCGTCACCGTCAGCCTGGGGGAGTCGGACGTGCCGTTGCCGGAGGATCCACGCGGGCACGCCCGGGTGCCGCTGCGCCTGACCGTGATCCCGTTGGAGGTCTTGGAGTCGCGCCTGGCACGGGCCACCGCCCGCGCGGCGGGGGGGGGGGGGGGGGGGGCCCCCCCCCCCGCCCGCGGGGCGCGGGGGGGGGGGGAGGGGGGGCAGCGGGTGGGGGGTCTGGGGGGGGCGCCGGCCCGGGCCCCCCCCCCGCGGGGGGGCGCCCCCCCCGCCCCCCCCCTCCCCCGCGCCGGGGCTGCGATGACCGTGATGGCCGGGAACGATGCGGCCGGGCCCGGTTGCGGCCGGCGTGCGCGCCACACACGGTGCGTCGCCAACCCCGGTGCCTGGCCGGCGGTCGGCGGCCGCCACGGCGCCGGGCACGTCATCCCGTAGTTGGTCGCGATGACGGCCAGGTCACGCACGCCGACGGCGCCATCCTGGTCGACATCGCTGCAGGCCGGCAGGAATGGGCCCTCGGCCTTGATCTGGAGCGCGGTCCGCACCAGGTCGAATATGTCGATGGCGCAGTCGTCGATGACCTCGCCGCGCGAGAACGCACCGGTGGGGATGGTGTTCAACCCGCGGAGCGCCCGGAACGGGCCGTACGCGGCCGGGAGCGCACACGGCAGCGTTGCGGTGATCACGTAGCGCTCGCCGGGGACGAGGCCCGGAAGGAAGTAACGGCCCGACACCCCCGACGTGACCGTGAGATCGCCGGCCATCACCGCCGCGCCTTCCACCGGTATTCCGCCGTCGGTCAACAGGCCCGTGGCCGCGGCCACGTCACGCGGGCAGGGTGGCGCCTTGAACGCGACCGCGGTCGGCACGATCGCGGCGCACGCGGTGTCGTCGACCTGCACGCCGGCCACGTGGACGTACGAGCCCAGGTACGGCACCAGGTCGACGCCGCGGGCCGCGATGAACGGGCCGGGCAGCCCGTCGCACAACCGGGTCACGTACCCGTCGGCGGCGCAGCTCGGCCCGCGCGGCACGTACTCGAGCCAGCCTTCGGTCGCCGCGGCCGGGTAGGCGGGCGGGTCGAGCGCCCGCGCGCTCGCCACGATGTCCGCGCCGCCGGCGGCGGACTGCGCTTCCCACACCACGTGCGCGCGCGCGCCGGCGTCGATCACGGCCACCGGAGCGCGGCTGCGGGCGATCTCGGCGCTGGCGTCGACGCGAATCGGGGCGACCGGTCCGCCGTCCTCCGGAACGACGCCCGCATAGATCCGAGACGCGTCGGGTCGGGTCTCGGCCCACGTGGCGACCACCTGCCCGCCCGGCCCGCCGGCGGCGCTGACGGTGAGCAAGGACCCGCGACGCGGCTGGTGGATCACGCGGTCGCGGTTCCAATACCCGTTCGGGTCGGGCAGCGTGGCCGCGCGCAGCACGCGGTCGGTGTCGTCGATCCACACGGCGTGGAAGCGGCCGAGGCTGTCGGCGGCGACCGCGGGGGCGCGTTGGAGCTGGCGGTCGGCGGACTGGCTCAGGCGCCCGTTCGGCCACCACACCAGCCCTCCCGGCGGCAGGCGGCTGGCGTAGACATCGCTGCGCCCCATCCGCGTGTCCTGCCACACGGCGACGAGGTCGCCGTTCTTGGTGGCCGCAAGGTCGGGATCGCGCTGGTCGCCGTCGGCCGGGTTGTTCACGCGCGTCGAAGGCGACCACGTGCCGTCGGGCAGCCGGCGGCTGTGGCGGATGTCGAGGCTCCCCTCGCGGTCGTCGACCCAGATCACGTGAAGGCTGCCCCACGGGTCGACGGCGACGCGCGGCGACGCCCGCCGGGCCGTCGCGCCAGCGGCGCCGTCGGAGCCGACGGCCTCCGGCTCGGCCCACACCCGGGCGCCGACCGGCAGGAAGCTGTGGTAGATGTCGGCGCTGGCGCCGTGGGACTCCGCCCATACGACGTGGACCTGGCCGGCCGCGTCGATGGCCACGGCCGGGTCGGCGCGGCGGCCGGAAGGCGCCCGCGGCAGCATCCGCGCGTTGGCCTGCCAGGTCGTCGCGCCCGGCGGCAGGCGCGCCGAGAACAGGGCGGCCGCGGGCTCTCCGAGCCGGTCGTCGAGCCACACCGCCCACACGGCGCCGGCGCCGGCGGCGGTGATGGCCGGC
>CAYQBA010000165.1:0-10552 GCA_964415605.1 uncultured Anaerolineales bacterium
GATGGTTGTGGCATGGCGCGGGCTCCTGTCGGCGGGCGCGGCGGCGGGTGCGGAGCATGGGGTGGGATCGGACCCTGGGTCGATTATACCCCGGCCGTGTTATCATCCGCGCCACCCGTCCCCGCTGGCGCGGTTGCGGGCGTCGTCAGCGGGGACCGCGAACGCGGCCGTCCGTGACCTCCGGCACCGGCCAATGCGCCGGCGTCGCCCGCGTCGCCGCGCACGATCTCGCGTGGACCGCCAGGCAACGACCGCACGATCGCCCGCGTCCGCCGACCAGGAACCCATCCCATGAACCCCACACGCCGAGAGCAGCGCGGCTGGTACGTCTACGACTGGGCCAACTCGGCCTTCTCGACGACCGTCGTCGTCGTGTTCCTCGGGCCATACCTCACGGCCATCGCGCAGTCGTCCGCCGACGCCGAGGGGTTCATCTACCCGCTGCGGTGGCTGGACGTGGGCTGGGTGCGGGTGTACGCCGACTCGTACTGGTCGTACCTCGTGTCGCTGTCGGTGCTGCTGCAGGTCGCGCTGTTGCCCGTGCTCGGGGCCATCGCCGACCACACGCACCTCAAGAAGCGCCTGCTCGGCGCGTTCGCCCTGGCTGGGGCGGTGGCCACGGGCGGTCTGTTCTTCGTCGAGGGCGACGCCTACCTGGTCGGCGGCGCGCTGTTCCTCGCCGCCAACGTCGCGTTCGGCGCGTCGATCGTGTTCTACAACGCCTTCCTGCCGGAGATCGCCACGCCCGACGAGCGCGACGGGGTGTCGTCGCGCGGCTGGGCGCTGGGCTACCTCGGCGGCGGGCTGCTCCTGGCGCTGAACCTCGTGTTCTACAGCCGGGCACCGGACCTCGGGCTCTCGCCCGAGCTGGCGGCGCGGCTGTGCCTGCTCTCGGCGGCCGTGTGGTGGGCGGGCTTCACGGCCGTCCCGCTCGCCACGCTCCGGACGCGGCAGCCCGCCAAGTCGCTCGCGCCGGGCGAGCGCTACCTCACGGTGGGGTTCCGTCAGCTCGCGCGGACCCTCCGCGATCTGCCGCGCTACCCGCAGACGCTGCTCTTCCTGGCGGCGTACCTGCTGTACAACGACGGGGTGCAGACCGTGATCGCCCAGCTGGCGCAGTTCGGGATCTACGAGATCGGGTTGACGCAGGACTTCCTGATCCGGGTCATCCTGATGGTGCAGTTCGTCGCGTTCTTCGGGGCGCTGGGCTTCGGCTGGCTGGCGGCACGCATCGGCACGCGGCGGGCCATCATGCTCAGCCTGGTGGTGTGGATCGGCAGCGCGGCTTACGCCTACGGGCCGCTGCGCGACGCCGACGGCTTCGTCGCGCTGGCGGCGGTGGGCGCGATCGTGCTGGGCGGCACGCAGGCGCTCAGCCGATCGGTGTTCTCGCTGATGATCCCGCGCGGGCAGGAGGCGGAGTACTTCAGCCTTTACGAGGTCAGCGAGCGGGGCACGAGCTGGCTGGGTCCGCTCCTCTTCGGGCTGATGCTGCAGTGGACGCGCAGCTACCGGGCCGGCATCCTGTCGCTCGTGGTGTTCTTCGTCGCGGGGCTGGTGCTGCTCGCGTTCGTCGACATCCGCCGCGCCGCACGCGAGGCCGGCAACGCGCCGCCGGCGCATGGGTGACGGTGGGGGGAGGTCACAAGCGGCGAGTCGTTCCGCATTGCCCGTCTGATCTGGGATCGCAATGCTGCCGGGGTGCCCATGTAGTGACAGAGGATCACCACGACTACGTTAACATCCGGGACCAGTACATGGTGTCGCGGTAGACGGCTCTGGGGTCGAGGTCACGATTTGAGGCACGGAGTAGGGCGGGGTGGCTGCCAGGGTTGCCCCGCTGAGCGGCATTGGGGTCTCGAAGGAAATGGAGAATGAACCGTTTGACATGGATGCGAGAGAGGAATGCATTGCAGACGTCAGTTCACCCACAGTGATTACCATTGCATCTGGCGGATTCAAGATGTAGTAGATACCGTAGAGGGTGGTCGAAGGGTCGCAGGACCTTCCATATACATCGACCGATAGGTCTAATGGAACGATATCACAGTTGTTTACTCCCGTCCCCTTGATCCCAACGATCCATGCCGGGTTGGCAAGCTTGGTACTATCATACGATCCGGGTTCCGGGGTCGCACCATCATTTCTCCACGTAACGGCATCGAGCCGAGTTGTGATTCGGGCCACGACCTGGGTAGGACTCTTATCCGGGAAGAGCTCAAGCGCGCGGTCAATGGCCTTCTGCTCCGTGTCAAGGGCATGGTACTCAAACGGAGGTGCAGGTGTTGACGTAGCTGCGAAGGCGACCGGGACATTGGTTGTCGGTGCAAGCTGAGGGACGGATCGAAGAAAGATGGCTGTGGCAACGCCGCCCAAGATCGCTGCAGGTACAAGCGCTCTTGTGTATTTCGCGCGGATCATGGCACATTTCTCCTTCTAATGAAGTGTTTGTGGCGGCGAACTTAAGCAACTCACCTCAGTGGTTTTCGGTGTTGTTCGGAATGCAAGGACCGCCCGAGCCGTAACGGCCTTCATCGTGCCCACAAGCTCCCCATTTCGCCCATCCAGACTGGCTGGTTGCTCTGTAAACGTGGTGGTGATTGTCTGAGATCCTCGTCTGGCTTGCGCCGTAACTGTGCCAGTTCTTGGAGGTCGTAGCATCTTGGAACTCGTTGGAATCAAAATCGCCAAAGTACCAACCGTGCCTCGGATCGCGGTTAGTACCACCTCCCGCTCCAACTACACAAGCTCCCAAGTGGTCGGGTTCTTCAGACGGAATATGTATGATTCCATACGGGTTACACTCTGTTATGATCAATACTTGAGTTTCGTTTATCATCCGACCATCAGCAAGTGCACGACCCTTCGCATCCCACTTCACTCCACCACCTAGACATCTCGTACCTGAGCCAATTACATCGAAGTCCCAAACTTGGGTTTCGATTTCTATCTCATACTGTTTCACCGCAGTTCCTGCAAGTCCCGGAGAAGCGACGACATCAAATCCTGCCAGGAGCTCCAGCCTGTTCTTGATGTCAACATTGTTCGTTTGTGACCACATGAACGCAACGGCTCTATTTTGAGGTGCAAACCTTCCGGCAGCAAATCCGACGAAGTGACCGTATTTGGGGACTTCCCCCCAGTCCGTGTGACTTTCCGTCGATCCAATGTATGCTTCAAGAACCGCATCACCGCGTGAGCCGAAGTTGTTAGCATTCTTCAACACGATCGCGAAGATGTCCCAGACTGTGACCAGGCTCTTCACGCCCACAGCACCATCGCCCGGTGAGTCGGCAACCTGACACAACTGGTCTTGTCCGAAGGCGTGTCCGACCTGATCTGCGGCACCAGCATTTGGGGAGTCGAGCTGTAGGGCGAATAGCGTCAAGACTAGGGAACATAGATACACCCACATCGTCACACGCAACCTTGGTAGACCTAATGTGTGGATCATGGAATTGATCTCCGCAACTCATGTGACCTCGGCAGAATCGATCGGAAAGCGTTTACACTGCCTGCGCGCTCAGTCGAACGAAGCAAGCCGACCTCCGTTCCATCCTTGGGAACACGTTGCTGCTCAATCCAACGCACTTGTCAGCCACAAGCAAGCGACAATTCACTGACTTGTCGGTACGCGCCCGTTCCTCAACCAGACTTGGCTCGACACCATCGTCAGGGCTGCACATAAACAACTCCATTATACCCCCCCCCCTCCACGATTTGTCAAGCCCTCTGTCACTCACTTGCACGCCGC
This sequence comes from uncultured Anaerolineales bacterium, assembly GCA_964415605.1. Lineage (GTDB taxonomy): Bacteria > Chloroflexota > Anaerolineae > Epilineales > Epilineaceae > UCB3. Next base: position 3,755 of record CAYQBA010000165.1, read on the forward strand.
ACATTGCGCCGATACGGCTGGCGAGCAGTCTGTCGTGAAGGTCGTTGTGGAATCCGCTGCGACGCGGTTCGCGAAGGATCACGGCGCATGGACCCGCCGTGGCGCCGACAGGGCTACTGGGTCCACACCCCGCTCAGCCCCAGATCCGTCACGTCGGCTCGTAGCGTGGTTCCCTGGGCCAACGACACCGCCCAATGACGCCTTCGACCCACAGCAGCGTCAACGCCAAGCCCTGTTGAACCAGCCCCGTCCCCACGGCCCACCCCTTTGCGTTTGGCCCCGCCGTCGGTTAGAATGCCCGGCGGACTTCAACCCTTGAGCATCGGACGACCTTCCCCAGCACGCCCGCCCGCCGGCGGGTCGCGCGTCTTGATCACGGGCTACGGCGGGTTCGCCGGCGGCCACCTGGCGGACGAGCTGGCGGCGGAAACCGACTGGCAGGTCTTCGGGACGGTGTTCGCCGATCCCAACGTGCCCGAGGGCGCGGGTGGCCCGCATGGCGGATCCGCCGTCCAGACCATGGCCGTCGACCTGCGCGACCCCGCCGCCACGCACGCCCTGTTCGACCATGTCGCGCCCGCCATCGTGTTCCACCTGGCCGGGCAGGCGTTCGTGCCCGCGGCGTGGGCCGACCCGTGGTCCACCTTCGAGACCAACGTCCGGATGCAGATCAACGTCCTCGAGGCCGCCGCGCGGCGAACGGCGGCGGGCGAGCCGGTGCGTGTCGTGGCCATCACCAGCAACGAGATCTACGGCGCCGTGCCGCCCGAAGACCTGCCGGTCGGCGAGGACCGGCCGCTCGCACCGATCAACCCGTACGCCACCAGCAAGGCGGCGCAGGACCTGGTGGCGGGCCAGTACGCCCGCTCCCACCGGCTCGACGTCGTTCGGGCCCGGCCCTTCAACCACATCGGCCCCCGGCAGGACGACCGCTTCGTCGTACCCGCCTTCGCGCGCCAGGTCGCCGAGATCGAGGCCGGCCTGCGCCCGCCCGAGCTGCGCGTCGGCGCCATCGACGCCGAGCGCGACTTCACCGACGTCCGGGACATCGTGCGCGGCTACCGGCTCGCGGCGCGCCACGGACGGGCGGGCGAGGCGTACAATTTGGGCAGCGGGCGGCCGCGCCCGATCCGCGACATCGTCGCGCTCCTCTTGGCGCGCGCGGCGGTGCCGATCGCCGTCGTCACCGACCCCGACCGCCTGCGGCCGGTCGACATCCCGCGCACGCAGTGCGACGCCGGCAAGGCGGCGCGCGAGCTCGGCTGGGCGCCGCGCGTGCCGCTCGAGCAGACCGTGGCCGAGGTGCTTGACGAGTGGCGCGCCCGTGTGGGCGCGTCAGCGGCCCGGGCGGCCCCGCTGCCCGCCGAAGCCTGAGCCGGCCCGCCGCCGCACGCCGCCCGGCCCGACATCCGCGAGAGATCCATGCCATCCACCCCACGCCGCACCGCCCTCATCACCGGCATCACCGGCCAGGACGGCTCGTACCTGGCCGAGCTGCTGCTGGACAAGGGCTACACCGTCGTCGGGATGGTGCGCCGCACGAGCACCGTCCGCTTCGACCGCATCCGGCACATCCAGGACCGCATCCACCTCGTCCCCGGCGACCTCCTGGACGAGGTGTCGCTCATCCACATCCTGCGCGAGCACCGGCCGGACGAGGTGTACAACCTGGCCGCCCAGAGCTTTGTCCAGACGTCGTGGAGCCAGCCGGTGTTCACCGGCGAGGTCACGGCCTTGGGCGTCACGCGCCTCCTGGACGCCATCCGGATCGTCGACCCGGCGATTCGGTTCTACCAGGCGTCGAGCAGCGAGATGTTCGGCAAGGTCGTCGAGGTGCCGCAGCGCGAGACGACGCCGTTCTACCCGCGCAGCCCGTACGGCGTGGCGAAGGTGTACGGGCACTGGATCACGGTCAACTACCGCGAGAGCTACGGGATGTTCGCGACGTCGGGGATCCTGTTCAACCACGAAAGCGAGCGCCGCGGCGTCGAGTTCGTCACCCGCAAGATCACCGACGCCGTGGCGCGCATCCACCTCGGGCTGCAGCGCGAGCTGCGCCTCGGCAACCTCGACGCCAAGCGCGACTGGGGCTGGGCGCCGGACTACGCCCGGGCGATGTGGCTGATGCTGCAGCACGACGAGCCCGACGACTTCGTCATCGCCACTGGCGAGACGCACTCGGTGCAGCACTTCTGCGACGTTGCGTTCGGCCACGTCGGGCTGGACTGGCACGACCACGTCGTGCAGGATGAGCGCTACATGCGGCCGGCCGAGGTCGACCTCCTGGTCGGCGACCCCGCCAAGGCCGGCGCCAAGCTGGGCTGGGAGCCGACGGTGACGCTCGACGAGATGATCAAGGAGATGGTCGACGCCGACATCCGCCTGCTCAGCGAGGAACGGGGGATCTAGGCATGGACAAGCGCGACGGGCGGGATCTGTAGACATGGGCATCGGTCGACGCGACGGGCGGGAGCAATAGAGACATGGGCATGGGCGAAGGCACGCGCGAGGTCATCCAGTTCGGCACCGACGGCTGGCGGGCCCGCATCGGCGAGGACTACACGTTCGACAACCTGCGCCGCGTGGCGGCGGCCGCCGCGCTCTACTACCGCGACGCGTGCGACGGCGCGGCGCGCGGCATCGTCATCGGCCACGACCGGCGCTTCGCGGCGCGCGACTTCGCCATGGCCGCGGCCGAGGTCGTCGCGGCGCACGGCGTGCCCGTCTGGCTGACGGCCGACGCCACGCCCACGCCCGTGATCAGCCAGAGCGTGCTGGCGCGCGGCGCGGCGGGCGCCATCAACCTCACCGCCAGCCACAACCCGCCGGGCGACCTCGGCTTCAAGGTCCGCGACGCCACCGGCGCGGCGCTGGCCCCGGCCGTCCTGGCCGAGGTCGAGGCCCGCCTGCCTTCTGCCGGCGCCGCGGTGCCGCGGGTCGACCTCTCCGCAAGCCTGGCGGATGGGCGCGTCCGGGTGTTCGACCCGGCGCCGGACTACCGCGCCCACGTGGCCGCGCACGTCGACCTCCGCCGCATCGCCGACGCCGGCCTGCGCATCGCCTACGACCCGATGTGGGGCGCCGGCATCGGCTGGCTCGAGTGGCTGCTCGGCCCGGGCGCCCGCACGCGGCTGCACACCATCCACGGCACCCCCAACCCGCTGTTCCCCGAGATGGCGCGGCCCGAGCCCATCCCGCCCAACACCGACGCGCTGGCGCGCCACACCCGGGCCATCGGGGCGGACATCGGCATCGCCAACGACGGCGACGCCGATCGGGTCGGCGCGGTCGACGAGCACGGGCGGTTCATCCACCAGCTCCAGGTCTACGGCCTGTTGGCCTACTACCTGCTCGAGGTGCGCGGCGAGCGCGGCGCCATCGTCAAGACGCTCTCGACGACCTCGATGCTCGAGGTCCTGGGCCGCAAGTACGGCGTGCCGGTGCACGAGACGGGCGTGGGGTTCAAGTACGTCGGGCCGAAGATGATCGAGACCGACGCGATGATCGGTGGCGAGGAGAGCGGCGGCTTCGCGTTCCGCGGGCTGCCGGAGCGCGACGGGTTGCTCGTGGCGCTGGCGCTGCTCGACCTCATGCTCGAGACGGGCCAGTCGCCGTCCCAGCTCATCCGCACGCTGTACGACGCCGTCGGCGCCGAGTGGCACTACCACCGCGTCGACGTCCGGTTCGACGAGGCCGACCGCGCGGCGGTGCGGGCGCGGCTCGACGCCGCCGCGCCGGCCGAGCTGGCCGGCCTGGCCGTGACGCACATCGACCGGCGCGACGGGTTCAAGCTGCGCTTCCCGGACGACGGCTGGATGCTGATCCGCTTCTCGGGCACCGAGCCGCTCATGCGGGTCTACACCGAGACGACGCACGCCGACAAGGTGGCGGCCCTGCTCGACGGCGGGCTGGCGCTGGCCGGCATCGGCCGCGACGGGCGGGCGCGGGCGGGATGATCCTGGTGGACACGCACTGCCACCTCGACGCGCCGCAGCTGGCGGGCGAGCCGACCGCGGACGTGGTGGCGCGCGCCGCAGCGGCCGGGGTGGCCCGGATGGTGACGATCGGCACCGACGTGGCCTCGAGCCGCCGCGCGGTCGAGCTCGCCGCGGCCCACCCGGCGGTGTGGGCGGCCGTCGGCATCGACCCCAACAGCGCCGCCGAGGCCGACGACGCGGCCCTGGCCGCGATCGAGGCGCTGGCGCGGTCGCCGCGCGTGGTGGCCATCGGCGAGATCGGGCTGGACTACTACTGGAACCAGGCGCCGCGCGACGTGCAGGCCCGCGTGTTCCAGGCCCAGCTCGAGCTGGCCACGCGGCTGGGGCTGCCGGTGGTCATCCACTGCCGCGACGCCCACGCCGACGCCGCGGACCAGCTGGCGGCGTGGGCCGCGGGCGCCGACCGCGGCCGCACGGGGCCGCGCGGGATCATGCACTGCTTCTCGGGCGACCTGGCCGGGGCGCGGCGTCTGGCGGACCTCGGCTTCGCGATCTCGCTGGCGGGGCCGGTGACGTACAAGAACGCCGCGACCGCGCGCGAGGTGGCGGCGGCCCTGCCGCTGGACTGGCTGGTGGTCGAGACCGACGCGCCGTACCTCGCCCCGCACCCGCACCGCGGCCAGCGCAACGAGCCGGCGCTGGTGCGGCACACGGCGGCCTTCGTGGCCGAGCTGCGCGGGCTGCCGGCCGAAGCGCTGGCGCGCGCGACGAGCGCCACGGCGGCCCGGGTCTTCGGGTGGCCGGCGCCCGAGGCGTGGGCGGCATGAGCGCCCGCCCTGCGCCGCCGCCGGCCACGGGGCTGCGGCTGCCGCCGGTGCTCCTGCCGGTGGCGGACGACCTCACGCGGCTCGAGGCCTGCCTGCGCGACGGCGAGGGCGTCGAGTTCGACCTGCTCCGCCAGCTCCTGGACTGGGTGTTCTCGAGCGGCGGCAAGCGCATCCGCCCGGCCATGGTGTTCGGCGCGGCGCGCCTCGGCCTCGCCGACCCCGCGGCGGTGACCAAGCTGGCGGCGGCCATCGAGACGCTGCACACGGCGACGCTGGTCCACGACGATCTGGTCGACGGCTCGCTGATCCGGCGCGGCCTGCCGACGCTGAACGTTCGCTGGAGCGCGGGCGCCACGGTGCTGGCCGGGGACTGGCTGTTCGCGCGCGCGGCGCGCTTCGCCGCGGACACCGGGCACATCCGCGTGATGCAGATCTTCGCCCGCATGCTCGGCACGCTGACGGACGGCGAGCTGCGGCAGATGTTCGGGCGACAGGGCATCCCCACGCGCGACGAGTACGCCTATCGGATCTACGCCAAGACGGCATCGCTGTTCGAGGCGGCCACCGAGGCCACCGGGGTCTTGTTGGGGGCCGACGCCGACACGATCGACGCGCTGGCGGCCTTCGGGCGGCAGGCGGGCATGGCGTTCCAGATCGTCGACGACATCCTGGACTTCACGAGCACCGAGGACCGCCTGGGCAAGCCGGTGGGCAGCGACCTGCGGGGCGGGACGGTGACGCTGCCGGCGCTGATCTACCTCGACGCCCACCCCGAGGCGGCCGGCTGGTGGGCCAACGGGGCGGCGCCGGACGCGGCACGGGTGGACGGGGTGGTCGAGGCGATCCGGCGGGACGCCGACGTGCTGGCGGCGGCGCGCGATGCGGCGCGAGCGCGGCTGGCGGCGGCGCTCGACGCGCTCCACACGCTCCCGGCGGGCCCGGCCCGCGACGACCTCGAGCGCATCGCGCGCTTCGCCGTCGAGCGCGACGCCTGACCCGGCCGGTGGGCGTGCCGATGCCGCCGGTCGGGGTGGTGATCGTCAGCTGGAACGTGCGCGACCTCCTGCGCGACGCGCTGGCGTCGCTGGCGGCCTCGACGGCGGCGGCGCGGGTGGTGGTGGTCGACAACGCGTCATCCGACGGCTCGGCGGCGATGGTGGCGGCGGACTTCCCGGCGGTGACGCTGGTGGCCAACGCCGTCAACCGGGGGTTCACGGCCGCCAACAACCAGGGGCTCCGCGCGCTGGGGGTGGACGTCGACGCACGCCGCGTGGGTGAGGCCGCGCCGCGCCACGTCCTGCTCTTGAACCCCGACACGGTCGTCGCGCCGGACGCCATCGCGCTCCTGTCGGACTACCTCGACGCCCACGCGGGGGTCGGGGCGGTGGGCCCGCGCCTGCTCAACCCGGACGGGAGCCTGCAGCCCAGCCGGCGGCGCTTCCCGACGCTGCTGACGGGGCTGGTGGAGAGCACGCCCGTGGGCTGGCACTGGCCGGGCTCGCCGGCGGCGCGGCGCTATCACATGGCGGACGCGCCGGCGGGCGCGGCGGCGGGCGCGGGGGCGGACGCCGCCGGGCCGGTGGACTGGGTGACCGGCGCGGCGATCCTGGTGCGCGCGGACGCGCTGGCGGCGGTGGGGGGCTTCGACGAGGGGTTCTTCATGTACGCCGAGGAGATCGACCTGTGCCGGCGGCTGCGGGACGCGGGCTGGGCGACGCACTTCTGCGGGGCGGCGCGGGTGACGCACCACGAGGGCAAGAGCAGCGAGCAGGCGGTGGCGGCGCGGCACGTGCGGTTTCACCGCTCGCGGGTGCGGTACTTCTGGAAGCACCACGGGCGGGCCGCGGCGGAGGTGGTGCGGTGGGGCATCCTGGCGGCGTTCGCGCTCGAGGCGCTGCTGGAAGCCGGCAAGGGACTGGTCGGCCACCGGCGGGCGCTGCGCCGGGCGCGGGTGCGGGCCTACGTGGCGCTGCTGCGCGCCGCGCTGGCGCCGGCGGCGGATGACCCGGTGCGGGGCGGCGGCGCGGCGACGC
>CAYQBA010000166.1:0-2427 GCA_964415605.1 uncultured Anaerolineales bacterium
GCGGCCGGCCGCGCCGCCGCGCCCGCCGGCCGATCGGGATCGCCCACCGCCGACGCCGACGGCATCGTCGTCGACCTCAGCCAGATGCCCGACCTGCCGTGCCACGCCATGTTCGACACGATCATGGGCGACTGCAGCGCGGCCGACATCGCCCGCATCCGGGCCGAGATCCTGGCGCGCCGCTCCGAAGGCGGCGCCCCGCCGACGGCCGACTCCGGCGAAGACGGCTTCCTGCCCTGGGACGGCACGCTGGCGATGGCCGAGGCTCAGCTCGCGGCGCCGATGACCGCCGTCACCCTCACCGGCCGCACACCCTTCGTGCTCGACGCCCGCCCGGTGCGCTGGGCCATCGGCGGGACGACCGTGGCGGGCTACGGCTACAACGGCATGATCCCCGGCCCGCTGCTCAAGGTGCGGCAGGGCGCCACGCTGCGGGTGGACTTCTCCAACCGCATCGACCTGCCGACGACGGTGCACTGGCACGGCCTGCGGCACGCCAACGCCAGCGACGGCGTGCCCGGCGTGACGCAGCCCCCCGTGCCCCCCGGCGAGCGCTGGGCTTACGAGCTCACGTTCCCCGACGCCGGCATGTTCTGGTACCACCCGCACGTGCGCGAGGACATCCAGCAGGACGCCGGGCTCGCCGGCGTCATCGTGGTCGAGCCGCACGACGGGTCCGAGCTGCCGCCTGTCGACCGCGAGGCGGTGCTGGTGCTCGACGACATTCGCCTCGAGAACGGGCGGCTGGTCCCGTATGGCCTCACGCACGCCAACTTCGCCATCATGGGGCGCTTCGGGAACACGCTGCTCGTCAACGGCCGGAAGGACTACCGGCTGGCCGTCGACCGCGGCGACGTCGTGCGGTTCTACATCGTGAACAGCGCCAGCGCCCGGCCGTTCCGGCTGTCGTTCGACGGCGCCACCGTGTTCCGCGTCGCCGGCGACCTGGGCCGCTACGTGCGGCCGGCCCGCGTCGGCGAGGTCGTCATCGGCCCGGCGGAGCGCTACATCCTCGACGCCCGCTTCGACGAGGCGCGGGCCTACCGCCTCCGCCACACGACGCCCGAGATCGCTTACGACCTGGGCAGCATCGACGTCCGCGAACCGGGGGCGGGCGGCGAACCCCCGGCCGGCGCGGCCGAACCGCCGCGCGCCGACGCCGGTACCCAGCTCGACTTCGACCGCCTGCGCGGGGCCTTCGACCAGCCCGTGGTCATGGACCTCGAGATCACGGCCGACATCCCGGGGCTGGTGCGCGCCGAGGACACGGCGGGTGGCGCCAGCCCGGCGGACACGTCGCCCGCGGCAGCGCGGTCCGACGACGGCGCCGGCGGCGACGCGGGCACGCCGGCGGACGACGAGCACGCCGCCGATGAGGCGCACGCCCACGCCCCCACCGATGGTCTGGAGTGGGAGGACGACATGGCGGCGGTGAACCGGCGGTCGGACACCGAGGATGTCCGCTGGATCCTGCGCGACCGCCGGACGGGCGCCGAGAACCATGCCATCCACTACGCCTTCGACGTCGGCGACCTGGTGCGGGTGCGCCTGCACAACCTGGCCGACAGCCCGCACCCCATGCACCACCCCGTCCACATCCACGGGCAGCGCTTCCTCGTGACGGCCGTGAACGGCGAGCCGAACCCGGACCTGGTGTGGAAGGACACCGTCCTGGTGCCGCGCGGGACGACCGCGGACCTCCTGCTGGAGATCACCAACCCGGGCACATGGATGGTGCACTGCCACATCCCCGAGCACATGGAGAGCGGGATGATGTTCCTGTTCGACGTCGCCGGCGGATCGACCCAGGGCAGCACCCCGCCGGCGTCGCCGCCGGCGACGCCGCACGGGATGCCGTGAGCACGCCTACCCGTGCCCCCAAGATCGCGGAGGGCCAGTGGGCCGGGTGCACTTACGGCAAGTGCACCTGGTTCGCGATCTCGATCTCGCCGACTTGCATGTAGCGGTTGCCGTAGTCGTCCTGGCTGAGCTCCGCCCCGAAGAGGCGCACGCAGCCGGCCTGGCGCGGGGCGAACGCGAAGTCCACCGGCCCGTCCGACGGCTGCGGGAACCCGTACCGCGTCACCAGGGGCGACCAGTTCCCAGCCTCCCGGAAGCGGGGATGGGCCGGGTCGCACGTCTTGCCGCCGCCGTCGACGCTGTACTGCAGCACGAAGTCCTTCGGGAACCCGATCGACGTGCCGGGGTTGCTCGGGTCGGCGCGCGGGACGACGCGGACGCGGCCGATCTCGGCCGGCGCAGCCAGCCGCACGGCCGCCCACTCGCTCCACGCCAGGTGCTCGCCGTGGGGCAGGCTGCTCCAGACCGTCTCCGGCTTGCCGTCGACCAGCCGCGCCGCGGGCCAACTGCCGATGGCCGAGGAGACGGCGGCGCTGGCGCCCAAGACCTGGCCGCCGGCGCCGCCGA
>CAYQBA010000166.1:2527-10475 GCA_964415605.1 uncultured Anaerolineales bacterium
CCTCGATCTCGCCGATCTGCAGGTAGCGGTTGCCGTAGTCGTCCTGGCTCAGCTCCGCGCCGAAGAGTCGGACGCAGCCCGCCTGGCGACCGGGGAACGCGAAGTCCACCGGCCCGTCCGTCGGTTGCGGGAACCCGTACTTCGTGACCAGCGGTGACCAGTTGGACGCCTCTCGGAAGCGCGGCTGGGCGGGATCGCACGTCCTTCCACCCCCCTCCAGGCTGTACTGGAGCACGAAGTCCTTGGGGAACCCGATCGACGTCCCCGGGTTGCTGGGGTCCGACCGCGGCGTGATGCGAACGCCGCTGATCAGGGACGGGGCGTCGAGGCGCACGGCCGCCCACTCGCTCCACGCGAGGTGCTCGCCGTGGGGCTGGCTGCTCCACACCGTCGCGGGCAGGCCGTCCACCAGCCGCGTCGCCGGCCAGCTGCCGAGCGCCGACGAGACGGCCGCGCTGCCCGGGACGGGCCGGCCGAGGTCGTCGCGCACCTCGATCTCGCCGATCTGCAGGTAGCGGTTGCCGTAGTCGTCCTGGCTCAGCTCGGCGCCGAACAACCGCACGCAGCCCGCCGACCGCGGCTCGAACTCGAAGTCCACCGGCGCGTCCGACGGCTGGGGGAACCCGTACTTCGTGACCAGCGGCGCCCAGTTGGACGCCTCCCGGAAGCGCGGCTGGGCGGGATCGCACGTCTTGCCGCCGCCGTCGAGGCTGTACTGCAGCACGAAGTCCTTGGGGAACCCGATCGACGTCCCCGGGTTGCTGGGGTCCGAGCGCGGGAAGACGCGGATGCGGCTGATCGTCGCCGGCGTGCCGAGTCGGATCGCCGCCCACTCGCCCCACGCCAAGTGCTCGCCGTGGGACTGGCTGCTCCACACCGTCCCGCCGTCGCCATCCACGATGCGCGCCGCCGGCCACGTCGGCAAGGCGGACGACACCGGCGCGGCGGGCGCGCTCAGGCTCGGCCACCAGGCCTCGGGCGGCGGCGCCTTGATCCGGTTGCCGAAGTCCAGCGCGTTGGGCGACACGGTGTTGCACGCGCCGCCGCTGCCCGTGACGCAGGCCGTGGCGCCCTTGCCGGCGGTGCAGTCGCTCAGCACGGTGTACGTGCCGTTCGGGGCAGGGCCGCTCTGCAGCCACCAGAGTGGCCCCTGGACTTCGGACACCCGGTACATTTGCGTCGACGCCGAATACTGCAAGGCCAGGCAGTAGCGCCCGTTGGCGTCGGTGGCGGTGGTGGCGAGCACCTGGCCGGCGGCATCCTTCAACTGCACCTGCCAGCCGGCGAGCGGGAGCTCCCCGGGCTCGCGCTGGCCGTTGCCGTTCCCGTCGAGGTACTTCGTCCCGCACACCTCGCCGCACGGCGCCTGGCAGCCGATGGCCACGCCGTGGGCGGCCGTGGCCGGGTCGTGCGGGCTCCCCTCGCCGCTGGCCGCGATGTCGCCGTAGCGGAACGCCGGATAGCTGGTCAGCGGCGGCATCGGCGACCACAGCGGATGGCCCCACCCGTGGAGCTTCTGATACCAATCCAGCGCCATGCTGTGGTCGTAGCCCGCGGCGACGCGCTCGAAGCCCCAGCCGCCGATGGAGACGCCGACGCCGGGGACGTTGGCGACGTTGGGGTCGGTCGCCTCGCCCCAGGCGTGGATGGCCACGGGATTGCCCAACCCCAGCCAGCGCTTGGCAAGGCTGTGCCGTACGCCACCCGACACCTGCTGGAAGGGTTGGCTGGCCCATCCTTGCACACCGTACTTTTGCGCCGTGGACGTCGTCCCGGGGAGCTTGAGATCATGGTTGTCGCCCCAGCCATGGGCGCCGTCCTGGGCAATGGCGAGGCTGAAATCGGCCCCCGCCCCGATCCGCACGAACGGGAACGCGGTGCCCGGCGCCGTCGCGAGCTTGCACGTCTTGGCGCCGACGGCCGTGCAGCCGGGCAGCGCCTGGGCGGCGTTGTCGCCCCAACTGTAGATCGCGCCGTCCTCCGCCAACGCCAGTGAGTGCGCCCAGCCGGCGGCGATGGCCTTGAACTTGGGCAGCCCGGTCCCGGCGGTCGAGCACCGCTCATCCCACGGGTCGTTGGGCAGCACGCCCCCGATACAGGCACCGGTCATACCCATGCCCGGCAGCGGGCTCGAGTTGCTGGTCCCCCACGCCTCGATGTGGCCGTCCTGGTGCAGCGCCAGGCTGAACTCGTTGCCCGCGGCGATGGCGATGAAGCCCGCGCCGCCGGGCGCATTCTTGACCACCCTGTCGGAGCCCCACACGTGGACCTTGGCGGCCTTGTCGAGCGCCATCGTGTGGCCCCGGCTCGTCGCGACCTTCGTGAAGCTGCCCGGGACGATGACCGGCGAGCTGGTGGCGGGGATGCCGCCGATCGACATGAAGCCCGCGGCCGGCCAGCGCCACGCCACGATCGGCCCCAGGGCGTCGATCCAGCCGTCACGGTCGATGCAGTAGGCCGACGGCTGGTTCCCGAAGTCGACCTTCTGGGAGTCGACGGTCGTCGCCGGGCCGGGCTTGCTGCCGGCGGCGGTCGGCCAGACCACCGCGTAGGGAACCGCGGAGTTGCATTCCGCGACGTAGGCCCGGTACGTGCCCGGCGCAGCCGGGGTGTTCTGGGTGAACCCCGCCTGCGGGACCTCGCTGATGATGACCTCCGACGTGCCGGTCAGCGTCAGGCAGTACTTCCCGTCCTTGTCGGTGGTCGCCGTGGCCACCAGCGTGCCGTCCGGCTTGCGCGCTTCGATGACCCAGCCGTCCTTGCCGGCGCCGTCGACGCGCTTCACACCGCAGAGGGTCGCCTTGCACTGGCTGAGATCGTGGTTGCCGAAGTTGACGCCGGTCTTGGTCTCGCCGAAGCCGACGACGACGGACTGCTTGCCCGAGGGCGGGACCGTCGGCTGCCAGCCCGCCTTGAGCTTCTCGCTCACGGCGATGGTTCCCGGCTGGACCTGGACGCAGTACCACCCCGGCTTGCCGGCATCGGGGTCGCCGGGGCTCGACGCCGGCTTCGGCGCGGTGGTGGCGCCGCCCAGGAACACGTTGTTGGCGCCCGTCGCGGTCATCTGCCACGTGTTCAGGCCGACCTCGTTGGCATCGAACACGCCGTCCTTGTCGGCGTCGTGATACTTCCAGCCGCACACCTTGCCGCACACCGCGGCCTCCGCCGAGGCGACGTAGTCGTTGACGCCGTACGGCCCGTCCTGCCAGTTGCGCTCGCCGTTGACGGCACCCGACGCGCCCGGCTTCCGCGGCGGCGCGGCGTTGGCCAGCGCGCCCTGGCCGGGCAGCCCGGTCCAGAAGACCGTGGCGGTGTTGACGAGCTTGCTGCAGACGAGGCAGTCCAGCGCCGCCGTGTAGCCCAGGACCGCGGTCTGGCCGACGGCGAGCTGCGAGATGGTGGCGGAGAACAGCTGCAGGAACGGCGTGTTCACCGGCGCGTAGGCGATGACGGCGGGCGGCGACGCCGGGATGAGCGGCACGGCCGCCGGCTTGGCGGCGACATCCTTGAGGCAGTCCGGGAGCAGGTCCATCACCAAGAGGTCGAACGCGGTGGCGGTGCCGTTGTTGGTGACCTCGATCCTGTACTCCAGCGTCTGACCCACGGCCAGCGGCAGCGCCTTGGTGACGATCGTCTTCTTGATCGTCACGTGCGGCTCGACGACCTTGGCGGCGACCTGCATCGTGGCGCGGATGGTGCCGTCGGCGACGATATCGAGCCGGTTGACCTTCTCGAACTTGGCCTTGTCGGTGCCGTCGTCGCCGTTGGCGCCGGTGTTGCATACCCGCGCCCAAAAATCGACGACGACCATCTTGGGGCCATTGTTGGGCGGCGGGTTGGTCAGCGTCCCGAAGTCGACGACCAGCGGCTTGGGCGGCAGATCCTTGGCGTCGCAGCTCCACGGTCCGCCCGATACGGTGGGCGTGACGGCGCCGAACACGGGGTCCGTTCCCACCTGGATGTCGTTGGGGTAGCCGCCGAGCGGCACGACGTCCGGCGGCAGGGTGTCCACCAGCTTGAAGTTCGGGTGCTTGCCCTCGGGTACGTAGCCGCGCAGGTGGTAGTGCACGACCTCGCCGATGGCGATGTTCGGGACGACCGCCTGCGTCGCGCCCGGCGGCACGCCCTCCGCCGAGCCGGGCGTCGTGTGTCCCTCGCTGGTGTCCAAGATGCTCTTGGAGGCCCGGGGCAGCACCTGGAACCAGGCGTCGTCGTACGGCTCCTGACCGGGGGTGACGTAACTGTCGCCGCCGTTCGTGCCGGCATACCCGAGGACCTTGGCGCGGTTGGTGTACTTGCCGATGGCGATGTCCGGGCGCACCGTCAGGTCGAACGAGACGACGAGCACGTTGCTCCCGGGCGGGCTCGTCCCCGGCGGCGGCAGCGCCCCGGTCAGGCCGGACGGCGGGTCCTTGAGCTCCAGCGTGAAGCCGGTCGTGGTCGGCGTGATCTGCGACGGCGTCATCGTGAAGCCGTTGGGGAACCCGTTGCCCGCGCCGTCGCTGACGCACGGCACGCCGATGCCCTGCACGGCCGCCCCCCCCGCGGCCCACGGCGGGAACACGTCCTCGATCTTGACGTCGAACGCCCCGTTGACGCCGTTGCCGACGTTCTCGACCACGACGACGTAGGTGACCTTGTCGCCGGCATCGACGTAGTCCATGTCGTAGTCGATCTGCGCCCCGCTCGTGATGGGCGGCACGAAGCGCGGGCAGTACGGCGCCGAGCTCGGCGGCGGCTTGAACGGCACCGGCGCCGACGGCGTCACGTGCTGGCCGGCCTGAGACACGTACTGGGTATCGGGATTGCCGCCCCAGACCAGGCCCTTGGTGATCCGCAGCACCGGGCCGGTGAGCTCGAACTCGGCGACCGCCGCCTGGCAGTACGTGACGCCAAGCGTGTTGCGCTCGCACTCGCGCACGAGGTTGGTCAGGTGCAGCCCGTCCTTGTAGGCCGCCTTGGTGATGCGCAGCGAGTAGCGGACGCCCAGCGTGTGCGGTTGCGCCAGGCCGGTCTTGAGGTCGCCGTAGTCCACCGTGATCTGGTTGGCCCCGGCGTTGGCGGAGAGGTGCGGCAGTGGATTGGCCAGACCCATGGCCGTCGGGCTGGTGTAGAAGCAGGCGGTGTTCTCGGGCGGCGGCTGGGGACCGCACGCCGGCAGCGGCCCGGCGGTCAGCCCGGCCACGGTCAGCACCGGCTTGGGCAGCCAATCCTGGATCTTGACCTGCTCGCCGTCGCCGACCAGGTCCGTCTTCTCGACCTGGAAGGTGATGACGTCGTCCGCCGCGAACTGCGGCAGGCCGCCGGCGCCGACCTTCCAGCCGCCGGGAACGCCATTGCGGGCGTGGACCGTCTTGGCCAGCTTGTCGCCGGGAACCTGGAGCGTCGTCTTGGTGTCGTCCTCGATCGGCGTCGTCTGCAACGTGTACACGCCCGGGATCTCGTCGTCCGCCGCCCGCCTGGCGTGCAGGAAGGCCTGGTTGCAGATGGGGTCGTGCTTGTCGACGTTGGGGTTGCCCGGCGTCTGCGGCACGGTGTACTCGTTCTTGACGCGGGCGCGGAAGGTGATCTTCCCCTGGCCGGGCATCTGGGTGGGGCCGGCGCCGACGAGGATGCCCGCGTTGAGCGAGCTCGACCCGGTCGGCGCGGCCGCCTTGAGGCGCTGCGAGACGTCGAAGACGATCCGCGTCACGCCCTGGATGGCGTAGGGCGACTGCGTGTCGGGGTACTCGCCGCCGCACGTCAGGGCCGGGGCGGCCTGCGCGACGAAGGCGCTCGTGCCGGCCTGGAGCTCGAGCGCGAGAACGGTCGGGCGCGTCCGGTCGCTGATCTCGAGGCGTGGCAAGCCGCTCGGATTGGCGAGCTCCTGCCCGTCGGCGAGCCAGTCCTCGATCTGGATGTCGCCCATGGCCGTGTAGTCCGACACCTGGAACGCCAACGTGTACTCCAGGAGGTCCCCGGGCGTCGGCCCGTCCACCCCGAGGTCGGTGATCTGCTTCACGCGCTTCTGGATGGCGCCGCACTTGTCCTGCAGCGTGTGGTCGTCCGGCTTCTCGTCGGAGGTCACCGTGTCCACCGGATCACGCGGATCGAGCGGGTCCCACAGCGCCGACGCCTGGATGTCGTTGACCGACAGCGCGACCGCGCAGGTCGAAAGGTCCAGGACAGGGTTGCCGTTGGCGTCGAGCCGCGGCGTGAAGATCTCGTACTCGACGACGACGGTGCCGGTCGCCTGCGCGTACGTCATCTGCAGGATGGCGTTGTTGCCGGGCGTCGTTCCCGGCCCGCTCTGGGTGTAGCCCGGCGTCGTCTTGGACGCGTCGACCCCGACGAACGCCTGGTTGTTCGGCAGCTTGTCCTGGATGACGAGGTTCGTCACCGTGTGACCCGGCGCGATCGTCACCGTGATCTTGTAGCGCAGCGGGTAGACCGGCGTGAAGCTGCCGCCGGTGGCGTTCTCGTCCTCGGGACCGAGATACGTCTTCGCGATGCACAGCAGCATCGGCGTCACCGTGGTGCTCGCCCAGCCCGTGGCGGTGTCGCCGTGGCTCGTGATCGGCGCGCCGCCCGTCGCCTGGTCGCCGAGGCGGAAGCCACCCCGGGCGTGGACCTTGAGCGGGACGCCGTCGTCGGCGAAGTCGCTCACGTCGACGGTGACCGTGACGACGAACGCCGGCTCGCTGGGGTCGAAGCTGCCGAGCGGCAGCGGGATCGACACGAGCTGGTAGCCGAGCGGGACCGTGACCGCGCCCCCCGTGAGCGGGTGGGTGTAGACCGTGGTCCCGGGCACGGTGCAGCCCGTGCCGCCGCCGACGTCGAGGGCCGGCGTCACCGGGGGCGCCCCGGCGGCGCCGAACGACGCCGAGGCATACGACAGGCCGTCGCACTTCTCCTGCGCGGCGTTCCCGTCGGCGCCGTGCGCGTCCAGCACGAGGTCGACGAACGGGGCGTAGCCCGTCGCGCCGCCCTCATTCTCGAACGCCACGGCGATGGTCGCGCTCCCGCCGATGTAGGTGACCACGGGGTCGCTCAGCGTGACCTTCGGCGCGGGCTTGGACTGGTCTGCCGCGGCGGGCGCGGACCGGGCGGGGCTGGCCTGGGCGACACCCGGCCGGGCGTCGCCGGGGCCAGGCCCGCCGATGCCGATCGCGGTCCCCAGCCCCAACACGAACACACGCGCCGCGACCCGGCGCCGGCCGTCGGCCTGGACAAGCTGAACGCGCATCTCGACCCCTCCCCGGATGTGGGCCGAACTGCTCGAGGCGACGGTACTTGGCTTTCACCCCGGCGGAGCACGGCCATGCCACGACAGCGGCGGTCGATCCCGTCTCACCCCTCACCAGGTCAAGCGGCCGGGCGACCCGTGCCAACGGAGGCACGCGGCCAGCATACCACACGCGGCACGAGCGCGTGCGCCGAAATGGGACAAAAAACCGACTGCTTTCCGACCAGAATGTCGGGGGCAGCGTCGGGCGTGAAACCGCTTCATGGACCTCACGCGGACGGTCCTCGGCCCGCGCGCCCCGTCAGCCTGGCGGGGCGCGCATCCAGATCGACGATGGCCCGGGATTCAGCCGCCCCGTCAGCGGGCAGGCGAAAGCACGCCCCCCGGTGCCGCGGGATCGGCGTCCAACGCTGCTCCCCCCGCCGCCCGCCCGCCCAGCCGCACCGCCGACTCGCCGATGGCCGACTCGACGGTCTGCAGCCGGCGCGCCAGCATCTGGAGCTCGACCACGGCCTCGACGTCCATGCCCCGATCCGCGGCCGGCACGGCGGCCGCCCGCGCCGCCAGATCGGCCACCTGGCGCCGCAGCGCCGCGAGGTCCGCGCGCGCCGCGCCCAGCCGCGTGCCGACGTCGCGCACGGTCTGGTCCGGGCCATCGCCGGCCGCCGCGGCCGCGCGCAGCGCCTCGTTCTCGGCCTCGAGCGCGGCGACGCGGGATCGGAG
>CAYQBA010000167.1:0-10407 GCA_964415605.1 uncultured Anaerolineales bacterium
TGCGGAAGCTGACGTCGGCGTACGCCGTGGCATGGCCCTGGTTGAACCCGTAGCCCGCGAACGCCTCGACCTGCCGCCACAGCGTCTCGGCCTGACGCGGCTCGAAGCCCGGGCCGCCCGGGCGCACGCAGCCCGCGACGAAGCGCGCCCGGATCGACGCCATCTCGTCGGCCCGGAACTTGCTCATGCCCCGGCGCAGCCGTTCGGCGTCCGCCCACGACAGGCCCGCGATCTCCGTCGCCACGCGTAGGATCTGCTCCTGGAACAGCAGGACGCCCTTGGTGGCGGCGAGGATCGGCGCGAGGGACGGGTGCAGGTAGCCGACCGGCGCCTCGCCGCGGTAGCGCCGCACGAAGGTCTCGGCCATGCCGCCGGTGGCCGGTCCCGGCTTGAAGAAAGCGTTGGCCACCGCGAGGTCGCGCACGCTGCGGGCGCGCAGCTGGCGCAGCGTGCGCTGGGCGCCGGTGGACTCGCACTGGAACACGCCGACCGTGTCGGCGCGGGCCAGGAGGTCCTGCGTCGCCACGTCGTCCAGCGGGATCGTGTCCAGCCGGAACGCCGCGTCATGCCGCCGCCGGACCATGTCGGCCGCGTCGGCCAGGACGGTGAGCGCGCGGATGCCCAGGAGGTCCATCTTGACGAGCCCGACGGCCTCGACGTCGGCGTGGGCGTACTGCGTCGTGAGGAAGCCCTTGGGCGTCCACTGCACGGGCGCCACGTCGGTCAGCGGGCCGGGCGTGACGACCACGCCGCCCGGGTGCAGGCTGAGGTGATCGGGCTGGCCGACGATCTCGAACGCCGCCCGCAGGATCGCCCGGTGGCGCGGGTCGGGCTGCGCGGCGATCAGGTCCTCGGTGCTGGTCGTCTCCCTCCGGCGGGGATCGGGGTGCCACCGGCGCCGCGCCAGCCTGGCCAGCGCGCCGGCCTCGGCCTCGCCCAGGCCGTACGCCTTGGCCGTCTCGCGGATGGCGGACTTCGGCTGGAGCGTGCTGATGGTGGCCACCAGCGCCACCCGATCGGGCCCGTAGGTGTCGCGCACGTACGCCAGCACCTCGTCGCGCCGGCGGCTGCACAAGTCCATGTCGATGTCGGGCGGCTCGGTCCGCGCGGGGTTGAGGAACCGCTCGAACAACAGGTCGTGCGCCATGGGGTCGACCGACGTGATGCCCGTCGCGTACGCCACCAGGCTGTTGGCGACGCTGCCGCGCGTGCTCATCGGCACGTCGCGCGCGCGGGCATGGCGCACGACGTCGGCCACGAGCAGGAACAGCGGCGCGTAGCCGTGGGCGGCGATGGCGGCCAGCTCCTTGTCCAGCCGCGTCGTCGTCGCCCGGTCCACGGGCTCGCCATAGCGCCACCGAAGCCCGGCCTCGGCTTGCCCGCGCAGGGCGGCATCCGGCGACGCGCCGCCCGGCAAGTCGAGGTCGGGCCAGATCGGCTGGCCGCTCGGCAGCGCCGGGCCGCAGCGCGCCGCGATCTCGGCGGTGCGCGCCACGGCCTCCGGGAACGCCGCGCAGCGCGCCGCGACCGCGGCCGGGTCCAGCCAATGCAGGGCCACGCCGTCGTCGCCGCCGTCGGGCAGGTCGGCGTCCGGCACGGCGTCCAGGCGGCAGTTGCCGGCGATGGCGGCCAGGAGCCGCAGCCGTGGACGATCTTCGGGCGAGAGGCAGTAGACGGGCTGCATCGCCACGACCGGCAGGTCGATCTGCTCGCCGATGCCGGCCACCGCCCGGGCCAGGTCCACGTCGGTGGGGCGATGGATCTCGAGGCCGAGGTACGCCCGGTCGCCGAACGCCTCCGCCAGCCGGCCCGCGTACCGTCGCGCCCCGTGCGCGTCGCCCGCGGCCAGGCGCCGGGCGACCTCGCCGCGGCGGCCCTCGACGATGCACACCAGGCCGTCGGCGGACGCCGCCAGCGCGTCCCACGCCAGCCCGCGCCGGGCGGCCGCCTCGCGGTCGGGCCGGCCCTGGATGGCCGACGACAGGCGGCACAGCGAGCGGTAGCCGGCGGGTCCGGTGGCGAGCAGCGTCAGCGGCGCCGGTGCCGCAGGCAGTGGTTGGGCTCCCGGCGCGGGGCGATCCGGGCCTGACAGCAGGGTTTCGGCCGCGTCGTGCGCTGGCTCCGGCGGCGCGACCGTCAGCGCCATGCCGACGATGGCCCGCACGCCGGCATCCCGGCACGCCCGGTCGAACGCGACGGCGCCGTACAGCCCGTTGGCATCGGCGAGGGCGAGATGGCCCATCCCGTCGGCGGCCGCGCGGCGCGCCAGGTCGCCGACCGAGGCCGTGGCGCGCATGAACGAGTGGTGCGAGCGGACGTGGAGGTGGACGAAGGCGGTCATCGGGGTGAATGGGCCTGGCGCCCGATTCTATCACGCCGGCCGCGCCGGCCCAAGACGCCCGCGGGCCGAGCGCCGGGGGAGTTCGTCCCGCGCACGGCGGCCGCTACAATTCGCGCCCATGAGCCCCGACCTGCGCAGCCTCGTGCGCCTCCTGGCCCGGCGCCGCGGGCGCTATGCCGCCGGCGCGCTGTTCCTCGCCATCGGCGACGGCGGCCAACTCGCCGTGGCGTGGCTGATCGGCCACGCCATCGACGCCGTGGGCGCGGCGCGGTCGGGCGGGCCGCGGCCCGATCTCGACCGCTACGGCCTCGGCATCCTGGGCCTGGCCGCGATGGTTGTCGGCGCGCGCTTCGCGTGGCGCCACCTGATCTTCGGCAGCTCGCGGATGATCGAGCGCGACCTGCGGCAGCGGCTGCACGACCACCTTCAGACGCTGTCGGCGCGCTTCTACCTCCAGCGCAAGGTCGGCGACCTCATGGCCTACGCCACCAACGACATCCAGGCCATCCAGGCCGCGGCCGCGGGCGGCATGATGTCTGGGCTCGACGCCATCATCCAGGGCGCCGGCGCGGCGGCGATGATGGTCCTCTTCGTCGACCCGCGCCTGGCCGGGGCGACGCTCGTGCCGCTCCTGTTCCTGCCGCCCACGACGTTCCTCCTCGGCCGCCAGCTTCACAAGCGCTACGGCGACGTGCAGGCGGCGTTCGGCACGCTCAGCGACCGCGCGCAGGAGAACATCGCGGGTGTCCGGGTGGTCAAGGGCTTCGCGCGCGAGGCGCAGCAGGCGGCGCACTTCGGCGAGGCCAACGAGCGCTACCGCCACCTCTACGCGCGGATGCTGCGCTACGACGTGGCCTTCGACCCCGCGATCGACCTCATGGCGGGTCTGGCGTTCGCCGTCGGGCTCGGCTACGGCGGCACGCTGGTGATGCGGGGCGACATCACGCTGGGCGCCTACGTGTCGTTCAACACGTATCTGGCCATGCTGGTCTGGCCGATGCTGGCGCTGGGCTGGGTGATGAACCTGTTCCAGCGCGCCATGGCGTCGCTGGCGCGGATCGAGCGGCTCCTGGGCACGCCGCCCGACGTGGCCGACGCGCCGGGCGCGGTGGGGCTCCCGGCGGCGCGCGGGCACCTGACGCTGCGCGGGCTGACCTTCCGCTACGCCGACCACCTGCCGCCGGCGCTCGACGGCGTCGACCTCGACGTGCCGGCCGGCCGCACGGTGGGCATCCTGGGCCGCACCGGGAGCGGCAAGAGCACGCTGGCCAGCTTGCTGCCGCGGGTGTTCGACCCGCCGCGCGGGCAGGTGTTCATCGACGGCCACGACGTGCGCGACGTGCGGCTCCACGACCTCCGGCGGGCGGTGGCCGTCGTCCCGCAGGACACGTTCCTGTTCTCGCGCACGATCGCCGAGAACATCGCCTTCGACGCCTTCGCGGACCGCGCGCGCACGCCCGACGCGATCGTCGCGGCGGCGCGGCTGGCGGATGTCGACCGTGACATCCAGGGCTTCCCGGACGGCTACGCGACGCTGCTGGGGGAACGCGGCATCACGCTGTCCGGCGGGCAGCGGCAGCGGGTGTGCCTGGCACGGGCGCTGATCCGCGACGCGCCGGTGCTCGTGCTGGACGACTGCCTGTCGGCAGTGGACACGCTGACCGAGTCGCGCATCCTGGCGGCGCTCGGCCCGTACATGGCGGGCCGGACGACGGTCATCATCGCGCACCGTGTCTCGGCGCTGCAGCACGCCGACGAGATCGTGGTGCTGAGCGATGGCCGCGTCGTCGAGCGCGGCACGCACGCCGACCTCGTGGCCGCGGGCGGCGAGTACGCGCAGCTTTACCGGCGGCAGCAGATCGAGGCGGAGCTCGAGCACGCCGGGGCGTGATCGTGCGGGACGAATCGTCGACCGGATGATCGGATCGGAGCGATGATCGAAAGGGCGTCGCGGGTCACCGCGCGACCCGGTCACCCAATCCGAATCCCGTAGCCCTCGCTCTTGCGGTCGCGCCACCCGTCGAGGCGCTCCTGCTCCACCTTCTCGTGCAGCTTGAGGATGCCGTGCATCAACGCCTCCGGCCGCGGCGGGCAGCCGGCGACGTAGACGTCGACCGGGATCACCTCATCCACGCCCTGCACCAGCGCGTAGTTGTTGAAGATGCCGCCGCACGACGCGCAGTCGCCCATGCTGATCACCCATTTGGGCTCCGGCATCTGGTCGTAGATGCGGCGGATCACCGGCGCCATCTTGCGGCTCAGGCGCCCCGCGACGATGATCATGTCGCTCTGGCGCGGGCTCGCGCGCATCAGCTCCATGCCAAAACGCGACATGTCCAGGCGCGACGCCTGCGTGTGCATCATCTCGATGGCGCAGCACGCCAGGCCGAACAGCGCCGGCCACATGCTGCGCGTGCGCGCCCAGTTCACGGCCGTCTCGAGCGTCGTCACGACGAGCCCGCTCTCGCCGGTCTTGCCCTCGGCGAGCTGCTGCGGCGTCAGGATCTGATCGGGTGCGATCACGGCGGCCCTCCCGGTGTGCCTGTCCTCAATCCCATCGGAGCGCGCCCTTGCGCCAGACGTACACCAGGCCCACGAGCAGCACGCCGACGAACACCCCCATCGACGCCAGCGCGCCGATGCCCTGGCCGCCGGCCTCGACCGGGGCGGCGAGCTGGCGGAACCGGACGGCGTAGGGGTAGAGGTAGATGACCTCGATGTCGAACAGGATGAACAGCGTGGCCACGAGGTAGTAGCGCACCGGCACGCGCCGCCGGCCGGGGCCGATGGGCGTCAGGCCGCTTTCGTACGTGGCCTCCTTGACCGGCGACGGCGCCTTCGGGCCGATGACGAACGAGAGCCCGATGACCACCAGGCCGAGCGCCACCGCCAGCGCGCCGAGGATGAGGACGGGGGTGTAGGGGTCGAGCATGGCGATCCGCCCGCGGCTCAGCCGCCCTCGGCCTCCTTGCGCGCCTTGGCCTCGAGCATCCGCTGCCGGGCCTCGAGCTTGCGCCGCTTGGCCTCCTCGGGGTCGACGCCGCCCTCGGCCGCGGCCGCCGCCGCCTTGGCCGCCGCGGCGGCCTCCTTCTGGCGCTTGGCCTCGTCCTTCTGCCGCGTCTCCTCGACCTCGCGTGCGTAGTCGGTGGGGTGGATGGCGGCGTGGTAGGCCACCGGGTGCAGGAGCTCCTGGATGTCGAAGACCCAGCTCTCGTGGCGCTCGTAGCTCGAGAACTCGTAGTCGTGGTCCATCTTGATGGCGTCGAACGGGCAGTACTCGGCGCAGAACCCGCAGCTCATGCAGATCGAGGCGTCGATGTAGAACTCCGTGGCCACCGGCCGCGGCCGCCCGTCGTCGCCCTTGCCCTGGACGATCCAGATGCACTGCGGCGGGCACACCTTGGCGCAGATGCCGCAGGCCGTGCAGCGGATGCCGTCGAACGGCGCGCGCTCGCCCGCGCTCTCCGCCTCGTCGTACAGCAGGAACGGGATGTAGCGGAACCGCTCCGGCACCGGCAGCTTTTGCTCGGGGTACTGGCTGGTGAAGATGCCGCCGAGCTCGGTGGGCATGCCGGCCGGGATCTTCCCGGCCACCGTCGCCTCCGCCGCCGCCGGCAGGTCGCCAGCCGCCGACGGCTGCTTGTTCTGCCCGACCGTGTAGGTCTCGAAGAAATGCCGCAGGGTAATCGCCATCCCCCTCACGACGCCCATGCCTAACGCCATTGTGTGCTCCTGTGCGGGAAACGCGCTACCGGTCGACTTCACCCAACACGATGTCGATCGACCCCAGGATCGCCACCGTGTCGGCGACCTTGTGGCCCTTGGTCATCTCGCCCAGCGCCGTCAGGTTGATGAAGCATGGCGACCGGACGTGATAGCGGTACGGGTTCGCCTTGCCGTCGCTGACGCAGTAGTAGCCCAGCTCGCCGCGCGGGTTCTCGATGCGGCCGTAGGCCTCGCCCTCCGGCACCCGGATCTGCCAGGCCTTCTTGCCGCCCATGATCGGGCCGCCCGGGATTTGCTTGAGCGCCTGCTGCACGATCTTGAGGCTCTCGCGCATCTCGCCCAGGCGCACCATGTAGCGCGCGTAGATGTCGCCCTCGGGGTAGCTGACGACGTTCCAGTCGAACCGGTCGTAGATGCTGTACGGCTCCGCCCTGCGCACGTCGTACGGCACGCCCGAGCCGCGCAGCACCGGGCCCGACGCGCTGTAGCCGATCGCCTGCTCCGCCGGCAGCACGCCGACGCCGCGCATGCGCGTGCCGACGATCTCGCTGCCGGTCAGGAAGCTGTCCATCTCGTCGATGGCGCGCGGCAGGCGGTCGTACACCAGCGTGTTGGCCAGCGGCATGAACGCCTCCGGCAGGTCGTACGCCACGCCGCCGAAGCGCATGTAGTTGCACATCAGGCGCGAGCCGGTGGTCATCTCCAGGAGGTCGAGGATGATCTCGCGCTCCTCGATGGCGTACATCATCGGGGTGAAGAAGGCCCCGATGTCGTTGAGCAGGAACGTGATGCCCCAAAAGTGGCTCTGGATCCGGCTGAGCTCGCCGAGGATGACGCGGATGTACTCCGCCCGCTCGGGCACCTCGACGCCCATCATCTTCTCGACGGTCAGCGCGTAGCCCCACTCGTTGCCGATCTGGGCGATGTAGTCCAGCCGGTCGGTGTAGGGCATGTTGGCCAGCCACAGGTTGCGCTCGCCGATCTTCTCGTGGTTGCGGTGCATGTAGCCCATGACGGGCTGCAGGTCCACCACGGTCTCGCCGTCGAGCACGAGCTGCATCTGGAACACGCCGTGCGTGCTGGGGTGCTGCGGGCCCATGTTGACGATGAGGCGCTCGCTGCCGATGTCCGGCGCGTGCTTGAGGTCCTCGGCGTCGAGCACCATCACGGTGTTGTCGGGCCGCGCCTTCTCGACGCCGGCGGCCGCGTAGCCGCGCGGGTACTTGGCGTTGCTGCGCCACTCGCTCAGCTTCTCCTCGCCGAAGAAGAACGCGCCGTCGGGCCAGCGGCTGTTGAACGGCTTCTGGGCGCCCTCGAAGTAGGCTTCCTTCCAGTCCTTGCGCAGCGGGTAGCCGGCGAAGCCGTCCCACATCAGGATGCGCTTGAGGTTGGGGTGCCCGGCGAAGCGCACGCCGAACATGTCGTACGCCTCGCGCTCCTGGAAGTTGGCGCCCGCCCACACGCTGACGGCCGACGGCACGACCGGGTTGCCGCGGTCGGCGGCGACCTTCAACGCCACGGGCGGCCCGCCGGCGGTCGAGCTGGCGTGGTAGACGACGTCGAACCGGTCGGGCCGGTCGACGCA
Source organism: uncultured Anaerolineales bacterium (assembly GCA_964415605.1). Lineage (GTDB taxonomy): Bacteria > Chloroflexota > Anaerolineae > Epilineales > Epilineaceae > UCB3. The sequence goes on from CAYQBA010000167.1 coordinate 7,653, forward strand.
CGTGAGGTTGTTGAGGTAGTCCAGCCCGAAGTCGTCGCGCAGCGCGGTGGCGACGTCGATGAGCGCGGCCCGGTCGATGACCAGCGCGCCGTGGGCGTCGACGCTCACCGTGTCCGGGAAGCGCGCCGTCACACGCCTGGCGACGTCGGCGGGGTCGAGGGCGGCGGGGGGGCGGACGTCCAGCGTCATGGTCATGGCGTTCTCCGTGGGATCACAGCTTGCCGGAGGCCTTGGCGCGCTCGCGCCAGATCACGAGGCGGTCGGCCATCGCCGCCGCGCGCTCGTTGCCGCCCGCTGCGGCGGGGCCGGCCTCGGCCTCGGGCTCGTCGCCGGCCATGCCGGCGCGGGCGCGGATGTCCGGGAGCTGGCGCAGGTCGATGAGGTCGGCCCCGAGCACCGGCACCGGGATCTCCTCGACCGGCCCGCGGCGGTACCAGCTGACGTCGCGCACGCTCTGGCCGTCGATCTTGCGCTGCAGCGTGATGAGGCCGTGCAGGAGCGCCTGCGGCGTGGGCGGGCAGCCGGGCACGTAGACGTCCACGGGGATGAACTGGTCGATGCCGCTGACGACGTTGTAGCCTTCCTTGAACGGCCCGCCGCCGGTGGCGCACGCGCCCATGCTCAGCATGTAGCGCGGCTCGGGCATCTGGTTCCAGAGGCGCACGATCTGCGGGACCATCTTCTTGGTCACGGTGCCCGAGACGATCATGAGGTCGGCCTGGCGGGGGCTGGCGCGGAACAGGCCGGCGCCGAAGCGGTCGATGTCGTAGCGGCCGGCCGCGGTGGCGATCATCTCGATAGCGCAGCATGCCAGCCCGAAGCCGAGCGGCCAGATGCTGCTGCGGCGCCCCCAGTTGTAGACTTGGTCGACCATGCCGATCACGCGGTCGAACGTGGTGATCATCACGCTCTGCTCGACCTGGCTCAGGATGAAGTCCGGATCGTTCTCGAACCGCTCGACGTAGGTCGACCAGGCGGCCATCACGTCGGGGTCGACGGTCGGGGTGTGGAACGGCGAGCGTGGGTTGTCGGTCATGGACCTGCCTCGCGGTCGGGGATGGCGGTCGTCGGGTGGCGCGCGGCGTCGGCGCCGGCCGGCGACATTATAAACGGGTCGTGCGGGGAGTCAATCGGGATGGCCGCGGCGAGCCGCCGCGTGCCAGCGCGGTTGGGCTCGGGGGCGATCGGCGCGGCGAAGGCCGCCCCGTCGGCCATCATTTGGACGGGGCCGGCCGTATCAGGATGTAGAAGGCTTCGGAGGGGCTTTGGCGAACCCCAGGCGCGTTCGTAGAATGCGCGTTCAGGCTGGACGGCCATCGTCCTGGGAGCGCGGGCAAGCTGCCCGCCGTCCCCAGGACGATTCCGCGCTCTGACCGGATCCTGGATCGAGGCGACCGTCGCCGCGCCGATCCGCCCGATCGTCCGTTCCGTCCCACCGCACAGCTCCCGGAGAGCAAACCACGATGAAGATTTCCGTCCTTGCCCTCGCGCTGCTGGCCCTCCTGCCGTTCCGCGCCTCCGCCCAGGCCCAGGACGTGCCCATCGCCGCCTTCACGGTCGACGTCACGGGCCGGGTGAGGGTGGAGGTGGCGTCGTCCGCGGACAGCTACTACGTGCTCTACTACCGCCAGGACTTGCCGGCGGGCCCCGAGGCGGCGGTGTCGATGGCGCTCGGCCGGGACGGCACGACGACGCTGACGGAGCAGCTCGCCGCCCGCCCGCAGGCGCACTATCGCGTCGCCCGGGTTCCGCGCGCGACCCCGGGCGACATCGACCGGGACGGGCTGGACGACGTCACCGAGCTCCTGGATTCGGGCCGCCTCAGCCCGTTCAACCCGGCCGCGGCCATCGCGCCCTCGGACGGCACGGTGTCCATCCCGGATCGGGCGACGTTCGAGGCCCTGTCGTACCAGGGCCCCGAGGTCCTCATCGACAAGCACCTGGCCGACTTGGAGTTCGTGAAGTTCTACCTGCTCGACATGCAGACCGAAAACCCGCGCGTGTACTTCATGAACACCGTGACGCACCGGGCGCACGGCAGCTTCGCACGCGTGATCGGCATCCGGCAGGGCGGCGGGGGGCGGGGCCAGGGCGACCCGCCGGGCGCCATGCGCGGCGAGATCGTCTACCACCCGCACGTCGTGGGCCCGAACGGCGGGCTGGGGGTCTATCGGTTCGAGTTCGAGCCCAACGACAGCTACGCGTTCGCCGACGTGCAGAAGGCCTACGAGCTGTTCGCCCGGAACATGCCGGTCCTGCGCAACGACTGGGCCTATTACCCGATGCCGAACGCGGCCCTGCCGCGCTACCAGCGCGAGAAGGCGCTCTTCGACGCGTCGCGCGTGGCGATCATCCTCGACGCGGACATCCTCGGCAAGGTCGGCTACGTGCCGCTGAACATCGCCCAGGGCTACGGGCGGCTGCGGGTCATGGACCTGAACGAGCGGCCCCACCCGCGCGACATCGTCTTGTACGAGGCGCTGCCCAACGAGCTGTCGCGGGTCGGCGGCATCATCACGACGGTGCCGCAGACGCCGCTGTCGCACGTCAACCTGCGGGCCATCCAGGACGGCGTGCCCAACGCCTACATCGCGGGCGCCCGGGAGGTCGAGGCCATCGCTGGCCTGGTCGGCAAGTACGTCTACTACCGGACCGGGCAGCGCGAGTACGAGATCCGCGAGGCCTCGCTGGCCGAGGTCGAGGCCTTCTATGCCGAACGGCGGCCGGCGCGGCCGCAGGTGCCGGTGCGCGACCT
>CAYQBA010000168.1:0-10395 GCA_964415605.1 uncultured Anaerolineales bacterium
CCCGGCTGGCGAGCAGCTCCTCCAGCGCGAACAGCGGGCTGCCGCGCTCGACCTCGCGCCGCAGCGCCTGCCGGACGAAGCCGGTGAAGAGCCCCGCCCGGTCGTCGGTCATCTCGCCCGTCGCCTCGATCTGGTCGACGAGCAGGCCGAGGAAGAAGGGTGCCCGCAGCGCGTCGAGCTGCGGCGTGCCGGCGATGGCCGCCCAAATGGCCACCCCCCGCGCCGGGCTGTAGGCCCGCAGGAACGCTTCCACCTGCGCGCCCGACAGCGGCTCTATCTGCACCTGCGGCACCCGCAGCGCCGGCGTCGAGAGCGGCGCCGAGTAGTCCAGCGTCCGGCAGGTGAAGACGACGCGGTTGCCGGGGCGCACCTCGGCCAGCCGCACCAGCCAGTCCTTCCAGAGCCCGACGCGGTCCCGGAACTCCCGCTCGCTCGCCGCTGGCATCTCGTTGAGCGCGTCCAGCAGCAGGATCATCCGGCCGTCGGCCAGGAGATGGTCGAGCGCTGGCAGATCGGGATAGCGCTCGGCCCAGCGTGCCGCCAGCCAGTCGCCCGGCGCCGGGAGCGGGTCGCCGGGCCGGTCGGGCTTGTACTGGTTGAGCTGGATGAAGAACGTGACGGGGGAACCATCTCCCTCCCCCCGCTTATTCTCCGCACGCCTCTTCGCTCTCGCCTCTCCCGCGCGCAGCGCCCCGATCGCCACGTCCAGCTCCAGGTGCCGCAGGAGCGTGCTCTTCCCGCTCCCCGGTGGTCCCAGCAACACCACCGCCGGCTCCGGCACCGCCGCGAGCAGCTTGCCCAGGTCGTCGTAGCGCTCCTGCTTGGCCGCCCAGCGGCCGCTGGCCGCCTCTTCGCCCTGGTCGACGAGCAGCGTCAGCGCCACGAACCGCCCGTCCAGGCGGTAGCGCGGCTGACTCCACTCCGCGACCCGGCCCAGCCGGTAGTCTCGCACGTCGGCCGGCCGGTGGCTCGCGGCTGCCCGCACCTGCTCCGCCGTCAACACTACCGTCCGCGTCCCGCCGCGCACCACGTCCGCCAGCGCCGCCAGCGTCTCGGGCACGGTCCGGTCGACGACCGTCGGCGCCGCGTCGAGCCGCGACGGGTCGCCGGACGGCGCAGTCGGATCGGTGACGACGATCCGGTCGCGGGCGGTCAGCTCGCCCGCGGTGCGCGGCGGTGCGTCGACATCCGGGAGCCCGCCCGTCGCCACCCGCAAGAGGCGCTCGGCGTAGCGCAGGTCCTTGAGGCGGTGCTCGCCGAGGTCCAGCAGGCGCACGGTGGGGAGCGATCCGCCCTCGACCGTGATGGTCGCGCCGTCGGTTGTCGTGTTCGATCCGTCGTCTGCCGCATCCCCAACACTCCCCTCCCCGCCCCCCAATAGCGCCGCCAGCGCCGCCGAGACGAGCACCTGCCCGCCGTTGGCGGCGTCGCAGATGCGGGCCGCGCGGTTGAGGTCGACACCGACGTACCCTTCCGCGGTCTGGCGCGGCTGGCCGGCATGCAGGCCCATCCGCACCCGGACCGCGCCGTCCGGCGGCCACGGGTGGGCCGCCAGGGCCCGCTGCGCCGCGATCGCCGCCGCCAGGCCGTCGGCTGCAGTCTCGAAGACCACGAAGAACGCGTCGCCATGCGACGCCATCTCGCGGCCGCCGTGGGCGGCGATCGCGGCGCGCATCAGCGCGTTGTGCGCCGCCTGGACCTCGGCGTAGCCGTCGGCGCCGAGGCGCTGCACGAGTGCCGTCGAGCCCTCGATGTCGGTGAAGAGCAGGGAGAGCGTGCCGGCGGGGACGGGCGAAGGCGTCGAAATTTGCGCGTGCGGATCAGCCGCCGAGTCCCTGGCGGCATCGAAGCCGGTCACACCATCGGTGTTCTTGAAACCGGAGCGAGTTGACGATCGGGGATTCACGGAGCCCCCAGCACAAACGCCTCGATCAGCGCAACCCCCGTGGTATCGTCGTACCCGCTCAAGATCGCCGTGTACAGGCCGGGATCGAGATCGAGCAAGAGGGCCGCCTCACGAGCGCCGGCGGGGGCGAGACCCGTGGCCCGGATACGTTCCGCGTCCGATACGCCCCAGTCGTCGTTCCATGCGAATTTGGTCGAACCCGAGTACAGCGTCAGCACCGGGTCGCCCAGGGGATCGGGCACGCCGGCCTTGGCCAGCTCCGGACCGATGCCGCGCAGGAGAATCCGCGTTCGCCGGCCGCTGACAGCAAAACCACCGATGGCCACGTCGTCACCGACTCCCACCCGCTCACGCGCCGACAGGTTCACCAAGCTGCCACCGCCACCAATTTGGAAGATCTCAACCAACCCCACACCGGTTCCGCCAGCGTAGCCGCGCACAACGGCGGTGTACAGGCCCGGATCCAACTCCACCAGGATAGCCGACTCGCGTGGATGTTGGGGTGGGAAGCCCGTCGCGCGGATGCGCGCCACATCGCCATCGCTCCAGTCGTCGTTGAACGCGAGTTGAGCCTGCCCTCGGTGCAGGGCAACGGTTGGGTCATCCAGAACCCCGGTCACACCGGCATTCGCGAGACTCGGCCCCACCGCACGGATCAGCACTTGCGTCCGCGCACCGCTGACCGCGAAGCCACCGATCAGAACATGATCACCGGTTCCGACGCGTGCGCGCGTCGAGAGGTTGATGACACGGCCGCCCGGCGACGACGTGGGTTGCACCGGTGTACGCGTCGGGCTTGCCGATGGAGGTGAGCTGCGTGCGGTCGCGGTGCGCGTTGCTGTGGGCGCAAGCATTGCCGTTGCCGTACGCGTAGGCGTGCGTGCCGGGGTTGCCGTTGCCGTGAAGGTCGGTGAGGTGATTGCGATCGACTCGACGCCGATGACCACGGGGACGTCGGACTCTGCCGAGACATCGGCCAACGCGCCGGAAGCCGGCATGGATCGAGCCCAGCCGACTTGCCACGTGTGCGATCCATACGTCGGCTGTTCGATCTGCAATGCGCCTGGAATCTCGGAGTACTTGACCTTCGTGCACATCCCCTGACTGTACCAATATGCTCCCAACGTATCGCGCGTCGAATTGACGAACGTCAGAGTGGTGTTCACGAGCGTCCATCGAGAGCAATCGCATTCCCAGTTCATTGGCGGATCAAGGATGATCCTGGAGCGGCCGGCGACCGGTGCGGCGGCGTCCGGTCGGACCGTCAGTCGATACCCGACCGCGTCCGACCATGGCGTGAGACGGGCGAGCTCGATCTCAGTTGCGGCATCGACCACCTCCCAGAGGTTGCCGACCCTGCTCGGCGTCAGGTATGACTCGCCCGGGAGGATGGTGGCCCGCGCATGGCGGTTGCAGTCGCCGTCAACCCACCGAACGCGTACCGGACGCCGCCCCGCGTTGACGAAACGGATGTTTGCCGTCCCCGAGCCATCGATCGAGCAGTTGCACTCCGGATCACCGCTCCGCGCCAGCGTAGGCGTGGGCGATCCCGGTCTGGGCGTGGCGCGAGATGTCGTCGTGGCGGACGGCGTCGCAGTCCGGGCGCGGAGCGGCGTCGCGGATGCCGTCGGCGTCGTCGCGCGCCCGGGGGTGGGCGATGCGCCCACGGCTGCGCGCGAGGGGTCGAACACGGTCATCGTATACCGCACGGTCGAGACGCCCGCGCCGGTGATACCGGATATCGCGACCTCGAACGTATCGTCGGAATCCATTCGGGGAAGCCGCGGGTAGTTCGGCAGCCCGGCGGGCTCCCAGACCAGCACCGAGGTGCGCGAAACGACGTCGATGGCCACCGGCTGGCCATTGCGGGTCAGCCTGACTTCGGCGGCGGATGGGTTCGAGCCTGGAATGGTGAACGACCAGCGGTCAAAGACCAGGTGGTACGGCACGTGGCCTGGCGGTGGCCAGCTGTACCACTCGGGCTGAGCGGGCCGTGATCCCGAACTGTCGAACACCCACATGGCGCCGTATTGGCCCGTGCTCCCGTAGCCGGTCGCCTGCATGTTCGGGTTCAGCAACCAGGAGCGATGGCCGACGCGTGTGTTGTTGGCTCCGGGATCCTCGAGCCATTGCTCCATGTGGCAGCAGCTTTGGGAGCCCACGTTGCCGAGGTTGGAGCTCTGCGCGCCTTCGATGCCTTCGGTCGTCAAGCAGCGCCATTCCGGTGGTGGCGAGTGGCTGAGGGTGCCGTTTGCCTGCATGATCAGCGCCGCGGCCTGGGCCTTGGCGGTGTAGTCGGCGCGATAGGTCACATTGCCCGGCAGACCGATCATCGCGCGGTAGAAGTTGAGCTGCGTGAGCTGAGCCTGGCTGAATGCTGGAGCAATGGTTCCCGCCACGCAGCGCTGCGCATCGCCGGTCCAGCCAACAGCGACATCCCAGGTTGGTCGATAGATGGTGTTGAAGGCTTGGGCCACCGCACCGCGGTCCTGCATGTTGATCGCACCCACTTGACCTTGGTCGGGGCTGTCTGGCTCGGCCGCGGTGCCTTGCGTCGACTGTATGATCGCGACAGTGCTCAACAGGCAGGCGAGCAGCGAAGTGGTGTAGCATGCAGTGCGCGATCCGTGCCGTCGATTGCCTGGCATGCCAGACTCCTTGATGGAAATCCGTATCGACGGCGCTGAATCGATGCCGGGATGCTTCAATGGGTGCTGCATGCTTCATCGTCGTCATGCGCGCTCTTGGCAGCCTTGCCAGTGTAACATGATCGGTGATGGTTGACCAATGACACGGGCGCAATCAGGTCAGAGTCAACACCAGAGTCGATCGGCCAGCTCGCCAAGTCACATGCGGAATGCTCTTGCCCAGTACCACGAGATTCCTACGACCGGCTGCCCGGGGTTGTTGTACCGTTTGTCTCGCCAGTAGCGCGGCACAGCGTCGCGCCTACCCGGGTGCAGATTGGTCAGATGTGCCTCGAACTCGACTTCGAGGCTTAAGCCGTCCCCTGGCCGCATCACCAAACCCTGCCTGCTTCGGAGTCCCACTACTTGTCGTCGTCGTATCGTTCCTGATCACAAACCCGCAGATCTACGGCAACCTGGCGGTGGCGGCGATGTTGATGGCCATCGGGCTGCGGGAGTTGCCGTGGGCGGGGCATGACGGCGACTGGCGACACGATCGTCAACCAGCCGAAGCTGCCGGGCCTGGGCAACGTCGTCGGCGGCGTGTGGTTCGGGGTCGACGGGTCGATCGCGAGGATGTGCCCGGGGCCGGTGCTGGTGAACATCGGCGAGAGCAACATGTACGCGCTGGCGTTCGCGGGGGTGCTGGCGGGGGCGTACCTCGTGGGCTGGTTCCACGAGTCGCTCCGGCGGCGGTTGGGGTTTGGCGTGGGGCGCGCGACGGGCGATCGCGCTGCCGACAGGCCGTCAGGTTCGACGGCACCCTGCAGTCCCGCCGCGGTCGCATTGCAAGGTCACCGTGGCGGTCTTGCAGCGGCGTTGCCGGCACCTTGCAAGGAGCAGGACGTCATCCTGCAAGGACACTTGCGGCGCCTTGCAAGGCTGGCGGCGGCATCTTGCAGTGTCACCGCCGGCGGAGCGCAAGGTCGCACGGGCATCGAGGGCCTCGTGGCGTGCGTTGCCCGCCGCAACCGGCCGCGGCCGGGCGCTTGCCACCGCCCGCGCGGCCGGTCGGTCAACGCAGTCGAGGGCGGCCCGCGTCTGGCGGACCGCCCTCGATCGTATGTCTCCAGCGTGTTCGGGCGTTATGTGGCTCTGGCCGCGGGCCGGTCGACCATCGGCGCCTGCGCTGTGCGCATCGCCGGCATGAATGGGTCGATTTCCATCGGCGCCACGGCGGCGTCGCGGCGGTGGTCGTGCCGCATGACCGCGGGGAGCGCACAGGGCTCCCGCGTCACCTCTCCCTGGCGCATGCCCGCGATGTCGGCCAGACGGATCGCCATCTCGCCCAGCCGCACGCGCGGGAGCCACGCGAGCCGCAGGCCGTACTGCGCCACTGCCTGAATGAACGCCGCCATCGTGTCGTGATCCTCTCTTGGGTAGAGTGACCGCCCCCCTTGCGCCTCCCGGGTCGGGCGCTCGCCGCGGCGATCGATCGGGTAACTGCCATGAATACGATCGGGGGCGGTGCTTTATTGAGGATCGCGGGCGCTGAATGGCTGTCGTCCGGCCGCTGATCGGCCGCCGGGCTCGGCTACCAGAACACGCAGCTCGATATTCTCGGCTTGGAGTTGCTCAACCGCCGGCCCACGGCTACCCGACGCCCTCGACCGCTTCGGCTTTGCGTCAGGGCACCGCCGTTCGGCTGGGTTCACAAGCAGTCAGCTGCCAAGACTGAACAAGTGTGGCTGAGGAACGAGTGGAGAAGCGTGAGGCGTGAGTGGGGTGTGGTTGGTTGCCCGCCGCCAATCCCGATTCGGCGCCCTTGACGCTCTTCTCGCGCCTCCCCACTCTCTTCTCCTTCGCCTACCCCCGCACCACCGTGACCGTCCGTCCCGCCAGCGTCACCGCCTCCGCGGCCGAAGTCCGCTCCTCGATCAAGGGCTGGTCCTTGCGCCGGTCGAAGATCACGAGCCAGCCCGTGTCGAGCCCCAATCCCGCAAGGTAGACGTCGATCTGCTCGAGCCCTTCGGCCAGCGGGTCCGGTCGCCCGTCGCGCCACACCTTCAGCTCGAAGGCGAACGTGTCCGGCCCGTAGCGCAGGCACAGATCCATCCGCCCGCTGCCGATGGCGTACTCCCGCTCGAGCGTCCCGCCGGCGTTGGCCACCCGGTCGAGGTAGGCCATCATTACCAGGTGCGGCGCGATCTCGGCGTAGGGCGCGCTGCCCAGGAGCGCTTGGCCGTGGCGGCGCCAGAACGCCAGGAAGTTGTCGAGCAAAAGCCGGATGTCGATGCGGCCGTCGTCGGTCAGCCACGCGGCCGGGATGCGGGGGAGCGACGCTCGGGGCGTGGTGGCCAGCACCTTGACGAGCACCTCGCGGTAGATCGGGTTGGCGATCACGAGGCCCGCGGCGGGGTCCATCCGGCACAGTCCCAGGTCGAGCACGAAGCGGATGTCGTCGTCGGGGACGTCACCGAGCGCCGTTCCCGCCAGCATCGGCTCGATGATCGCCCGCACCCGCGGCTCGCGCAGCCGTTCGGCCAGGCTGTCGAGGTGGGTGTCCTGGCGGGCGATGAGGATCTCCTTGGCCTGGTCGAACACCTCCGCGGTGACCGGGACGGAGCGGTCCGGCGCCAGGTCTTCGACTGCCACCTGGGCCAGGGCGTTGACGAGCCAGGGCTGCCCCTGGGTCAGCTCGAACGCCCGCGCGATCGCCCCCGGCGTGAACACCTGCCCGGTGTCGTCGGTGTGCTGTTGATAGAGCGCTTTGACGTCGGTGGCGCTGAAGTCCCGCATCGTCAGGGAGCGCGCCTTGATGTTGAACGGGCTGGCCGTTCCCAGCCGACCCGCCACGCCCTCGCGCAGCTTGTAGTCGCGCACGTCCCGCAGTCCGACGAGCGCCAGCGACCACGGGAAGTGCGACGGCCGGTTGCGGTAGCCGTCGCGGAGCTGGCGGAGCACCGAGATCAGCGTGTCGTCGGCCAGGGCGTCGATCTCGTCGAGGAAGACGACCAGCGGGCGTGGGGCCGCTTCGGCCCAGGCGCGCAGCGCAGCTCCGATCCGCCGACCCGGTTGGTCCGTAGGCCACGGGGGAGGTTGGAGATCGTCGGGAAGCTGTGCCGCGGCCGCATCGCGCCAACTGCTCAGGATCGCGCCCTCCGCCATGCCCGGATTATCCCCAAAGGGCGAGCCGACCTCCATCGACACCAGCGCCGACACGTAGCGGCCGCTGGCCGTCAGCTCCTCCGCGAGCGCGAGGAGCGCGGTTGTCTTGCCGGTCTGGCGCGCGGCGTGCAGGACGAAGTACTTCTTGGCGTCGATCAGCGGCATGACCTGTGGCAGCCGTGCCGTCGGCGGCAACATGTAATCGTCTTCCGCCCGGCACGGGCCGGCGGTGTTGAACGAGCGGGGCATGGCGCGGCTCCTTGGCTCCGTCCAGAGTATACCGCACCCTTGGATGGGCGCTGCCCGCAGCGACGTCCATGCCGTGAGAAGCATCAATCACGGACGCCACCCCTCAAGCGCTCGCCGTTCCCCTGGCCCCTCTGGGGGCGGGGGTGGCGAGCGAAGCGAGCCGGGGGTGGGGGTGACCCGCAGCGGCGGCAAGTCCAACCGTGACGCGCTACGCGGCACCAGTGATCAGTGCCCTCCAGGGATGGGGGCCGAAGACGCCAGCCGCACCCCGAGCGCGTAGCCCCGGTCGTCGGGAAAGCTTCTGCCGCGGAATGCGGCGCGAGCGAGGCTCGAAGGGTCGTTCCACGACCCGCCCTGCACCACGCGGCGGACACTCAGGGCGGTACCCGGTTCCTCACGCCCGTCGGCGGCATGGTAAGGGTACTTCCAGTCCGGTGCGTCCGAGCCCTCACCCCACAGGCTTGACGTCCACACCGTGACATTGCCCGCCAAGTCGCTGATGCCGTCCGGCGTGTCACCCGGGGCGAAGACTCCGACTGGCGTCGGCCGTCTGAGGTGCGTCTCCAGCGTGTTGCCATGCGCCGCATCGAACGCGTCGCCATATGCGTAACGCCGCGCCGCCGTGCCACGCGCCGCCGCCTCCCACTCCGCTTCGGTTGGAAGCCGAGACGTCCGCCCGGTCTGTGCGGTCAGCCACGCCGCATACGCCCGCGCCTCGAACCACGAGATCCCCACCACCGGTTGCCCGGGATTGTTGTGGCGCTGGTCCTGCCAGAAGGCCGGCATGGTCTCGCGGCCACCCGGATACAGCTCTGTCAGATGCGCCTCGAACTGGACTGGGGTCATCGCCAGCCGCCGCAGCCAGCGCTCGTACACATCATCGTCGATCTGTCCACTATCGTGCCAATTCTCCACGAGGTGTGGGTTGGCCTTGATGTATCGCAAGCCGTCGCGGGCGCCCTGTTTGCGCCCTTCGGCGGTGCTCTCGCCGCGCCGCCAAGCCCGCCCCGCCTCGGTGTCCCACCACCGCTCGTCGTCGTAGCCGCCGGCCGCCATGAAGCAGGCGTACTCCGCGTTTGTTACGGGGAACTGCCCGATCGCGAAGCCGGCCAGGGCCACGGAGTGGCGTGGCATGTGAGCGCGGTCGTCCTCGCCAGTATCCGGGTCAAAGATCGGCTCATCCTCCCCGATCGGATACGCCCCGCCCACGATCGCCACCATCGGCGGCACGAGGTACTCCCCGTGCGGCCCCACCCGCCGCTCGAAGCGCGGGTCGCTCAGCCAGCCCAGCGCCAGCCCGGCGTCGATCCGCGCCCGCAGGTCCGCACTGGCGTCGCGGCTCCGCGCCACCAGCGCCCAGCGCAGCCCGTCGACGAGCTCCGCCGGCAGTCGTGCCGCCACCATCGGCTGTGCTGCGCAGCGCCCCGCCAGCGCCAGGTTCGTCGCCATCACGCCCCGCACGAACCCCGCCGGGTCCGCCGTCATCGCCGCCGCCAGCACCGTCGTCTCCTCCCACCCCGTCGTCGGGAGCGCCGGCAGCGTCTCGGCCGGCGGCAGCGTCTCGAGCAGCTCGCGCACCGTCGGCCGGATCTCCGACGCCCGCCACGGCGCCCGGGTGAGCTCCGGCCGCGGCTCCCGCGCCAGCACCCGCGCCGCGAAGTACTCCTGGATCAGCTGATGCCGGTACAGCACCTGGTCCGCTGCCGCGTCCTCGTCCAAGACCGCGATCGACACCCCCGCCTTCACGATGTCCTCAGCCCGCGGGTCGTCGACGATCTCGAGCGCCGCGTCGTAGTCCACCCGCACCTGGCTCGCCTCGCCGTCCGCCTCGGTCTCCTGCATCCCGTACGCCAGCGCCGACAGCCGCGGCACCAGCGCCCCCCGCTCCGGCAGCTCGTAGGCGTCCCGCCACTGCCACTGCGCGATCCGCCGCACGTCCCGGCCGGACAAGAGCTCCTCCAGCGCGAAGAGCGGGCTGCCGCGTTCCACCTCCCGTCGCAGCGCCTGCCGCACGAAGCCGGTGAACAGGCCCGCCCGGTCGCCGGCGATCTCCCCCGTCGACTCAACCTGGTCGACCAGGAGTGCCAGGAAGAACGGCGCCCGCAGCGCATCGATCTGCGGCGTCCCGCGGATCGCCGCCCAGATGTCCGCTCCCCGCACCGGGCTGTAGAGCGTCAGGAATTCCTCGACTTGCCTGTCGCTCATCGGCTCGATCTGCACCTGCGACACCCGCAGCGCTGGCGTCGACAGCGGCGCCGAGTAGTCCAGCGTCCGGCAGCTGAACACCACTCGGTCCCGCGGCGCCAGCGCCGTCGCCGTCCGCGGCGGCGTCGCCACGTCCGCCACGCCCGGCCCCACCACCTGGAAGATCCGGTCCGCGTAGCGCAGGTCCTTCAGCCGGTGCGTCCCCCAGTCGCGCACCGTCCAGTCCGCCGGCAGATCGCC
>CAYQBA010000169.1:0-10390 GCA_964415605.1 uncultured Anaerolineales bacterium
CACCTGCCAAAGGGCGGCTTTGGCGCAGGCGGCGCGACGCACGAGGGCCAGGTGGAGGGAGGTGCATCGCCGTGGGCGGGAGTGGATCGGCCGGCGGGGAGGGGGATGCCGGTCGTCCGTCAGCTCTCGCCGGGCCAGCCCGTGGGGAAGCCGAGGCCGGCCAGCCGGCTGAGCGACACGTCGAGCGACCGCAGGCGGTCCGGGTGGAGCTCCGTGGCCAGCTCGGCGTCGCCGTAGATCTGGCGGGCGGCCTCGAACCAGCGCAGGCCGTCGCGGCGCTCGTAGTGCCAGTACTCGATGCCCGTCCACGACCGTCGCCAGTCGAGGCTCCCGCGCGCGATCGAGGGGATGCGCTGCCAGCCGTATCGGGCGGCGAGCGCCGTGAAGTCGACCCAGTAGCCGCCCGGGATGCTCGCGCCGCGGCGCCCGCCGGTGCGCATCAGCTCGGCGTCGCCGCTGCCGGCCGAGAACGTCCAGCCGGGCTCCTCGAGCGGCCGCCCGATGCTGCCGTCCTGGGCGCCGGCCCGCAGGAACATGCGCCACCGCGTGCGCCCGCCGGCCTCGTCGCGGACGAGCACCATGTCGCGCCGCCCGCCTGGCCCCCACAGCTCCATCTGCGTGTCGAACGCCCGCCCGGTCTTGTGCCAGCTGAAGAACGCCGAGCCCGAGCTCTTGAACCCGAGCGGCCGCCAGGCGTCGGCCAGCGTGCCCAGGAAGTCCCGCCCCGTGGCGGCGCGCACGTCGGCGCGCAGCGCGTCGAAGTCGCCCGCCAGCCCGGCGTGGATGCGGGCGCCCGGCACGTCGACGCCGGACAACAGTGCCAGGCCCGGTCGGTCGCCGGCCACGCCGGGCGCGGCGTTGCTTGGGGCGACCGCGTCGGTCTCGGGGGGCGCCAGCGCCGGCAAGCCGGGCGCGGCCGGATGGTTGGACCAGCTCACGCCGCCCGGTCCGGGGGGCAGCGTGGTCACCGACTCGGTCGTGGGGTCAACGAGCGGGCGGACGTCGACGCGCCGCCCGCCGCGATCCACCACCATCGCGGCCACCGCCTGGCCGCCCGGGAACCAGGCGAAGCCGGCGGCCTGGGGCGCCAGCGTCGTCGTCGCGGCGCCGGCCGGTGCGCCCGCTCGCTCTGGACCGACGGTGGCGAGCCAGGCCTGCGCCACCACTTGTCCCTGGCCGTAGCGCTGGCGCAGGTATGCCAGGCGGCGGCCGTCGGGCGACCACGCCGGGGACCGCAGGTCGACGGCGTCCGCGGCTTCGGCGCCGCCGCCGTCGCCGGCCGGGTCCGCCACGACGCGGTGGCCGTCGCCCGTGGTGGCGGCCGCCTCGATGCGATAGCCGCCGGCCTGCCACGCCGCGTAGGCGATCCACTGCCCGTCGGGCGACCACGCCGGGTCGAGCGCCGGGCCCCCGGCCGCCGATACCCGCGCGGCGCCGGCCTCGCCCGTGTCGACGGTCAGTCGGTACACCGCGAGCTCCCCGTCCCGGTGCGACACCCAGGCCAGGGACCGCCCGTCGGGCGACCAGGCCGGCGCGCTGTCGAATGCCGGGTGTGCCGTCACCCGCTGCGGCTCGCCGCCCGCGCGCCCGATCGTGTAAATGTCCCAGTTGGCGTCGCGGCGGGCGGCGAACGCGAGCGTCCCGCCGTCGGGCGACCACGCCGGCGCCTCGATCGCGTCGAACCCTCCTGCGAGCCGCCGGGTCGGGCCGGCGCCGTCGGCGCCCACGAGCGCCACGGCCTGTCCCGCGCCGTCGGGGACCACGACGGCCAGCGAGCTGCCCGCCCAGGGCCACGGGGTCGGGGATGGCGGGGGGGCCAGCACCATGCGCGGGGTGTCCGGCGCGGCGTCGTCGACGGCAACGGAACCCGACGGCGAACGCAGGCCGCGCACGGCGATCGCGGCGGCGATGATCGCCAGGCCGGCGACGGCGGCACGGCGGGGATGGGGCATGCGGGTTGCTCCGGAGTGTGGCGGCCGGTCGCGGTGCGGCGACTGCCTCACCGTACCATGCCTGGATGAGCGCGAGGTTAACTGCCCGGCGCCGTCCCGCCGCCGGCGCCGCGAGCCACCGCCAGGAACTGATACCCCACGATGAGCACCGGCAGGCCGAGCAGGGCCGCGCCGAGCAGCTCCTGCGGCCACGTGGTCCACTGGCTGGGGCCCGACACGAGGATGACGGCGAAGATCCCCAGCCCCGCCGCGACGAGCATCCGGCCGGCCAGCCGCTCGCGGCGCCAGGCGAGGACGATCGCGACGACGACGAGCGCGTAGGTCACGCCGAGGCCGATCAACCGCGGCAACATCCAGGTGTCGATGTCTTCGGGATCGGCAAGCATGACGTAGCCGAAGAACGCGATCCACGCCAGGAGGAGGAGCGCCGTGGCGCGGGCCAGGCGGCGCGCCAGGCGGACCTGGCGGGCGGCGTCGACGGTCGAAGGAGCGGTCGACGGAGACGGGTCGGTCATCATGGCGCCCCTGTGGGAGGATGGCCCGGGTTGTCGAGGTCCACACCGCGCGCGGCCTCGACCGCGGCGTGCCCGAGCCGCCGGCCGAGCTCGGTCACGAGGTCGCGCGCGGCCGCGGTGATGACCGTGCCCGGCCCGAAGATCGCCGCCGCACCGGCCGCGCGCAGCGCCGCGTGGTCGCCGGGCGGGATGACGCCGCCGACCACGATCATGATGTCGGCCCGGCCCAGGGCGGCCAGCGCCGCGCGCAGCGCCGGGACCAGCGTCAGGTGCCCGGCGGCGAGCGAGCTGACGCCGACGACGTGCACGTCGTTTTCGACGGCCTGCCGCGCGACCTCTTCGGGCGTCTGGAACAGCGCGCCGACGTCGACGTCGAAGCCGAGGTCGGCGAAGGCCGAGGCGATCACCTTTTGCCCCCGGTCGTGTCCGTCCTGGCCAAGCTTGGCCACCAGGATCCGCGGCCGGCGCCCCTCGGCCGCGGCGAAGTCCGCGGTGAGCCGCCGCACGGCCCGCACGTCGTCCGCCGTCTCGCCCATGGCGCGGGAGTATACCCCGCCGGCCACGCGGGTCGAAGGCTGGTGGCGGCCGAAGACGGCCGCCAGGGTGTCGGACATCTCGCCGACCGTGGCCCCGGCGCGCGCCGCGTCCACCGCCAGCGCCAGGAGGTTGCCGCCGCCGCTGGCCGCGACGGTGGACAGCGCGGACAGTGCGGCCGCCACCGCGTCGCCGTCGCGCGTGGCGCGCAGCCGCGCCAGCCGCTCGGCCTGCGCGGCGCGCACGGCCGCGTTGTCGACCCGCAAGACGTCGACCGGCGCCTCGTCAGCCAGGCGGTAGCGGTTGACGCCCACGATCACCTGCTGCCCGCTGTCGATGCGCGCCTGGGTGCGCGCCGCGGCCTCCTCGATGCGCAGCTTGGGCAGCCCTTCGGCGATGGCGCGCTCCATCCCGCCCAGCGCCTCGACCTCCTGGATGTGCGCCCATGCGCGCCCCGCGAGGTCCCACGTCAACCGCTCCACGGCATGGCTGCCGCCCCACGGGTCGACCACCCGGCAGGCGTCGGTCTCGTGTTGCAGGTAGATCTGGGTGTTGCGGGCGATGCGGGCGCTGAAGTCCGTCGGCAGCGCCAGGGCCTCGTCGAAGCTGTTGGTGTGCAGGCTCTGCGTGCCGCCGTGCACGGCGGCCAGCGCCTCGACGGTGGTGCGCGCGATGTTGTTGAAGGGATCCTGCGCGGTCAGGCTCCAGCCCGATGTCTGGCAGTGTGTCCGCAGCGCCATCGAGCGCGGCTTGCGCGGGGCGAACGCGCGCATCAGCCCCGCCCACAGGAGTCGGGCGGCGCGCAGCTTGGCGATCTCGAGGTAGTACTGCATGCCCACGGCGAAGAAGAACGACAGCCGCGGCGCGAAGTCGTCGATGGCCAGCCCCGCCGCCAGCCCGGTGCGGACGTAGGCCAGCCCGTCGGCGAGCGTGTAGCCCAGCTCGAGGTCCAGCGTGGCGCCGGCCTCGTGCATGTGGTAGCCGCTGATGCTGATGCTGTTGAAGCGCGGCATGTGGGCCGCCGTGTAGGCGAAGACGTCGCCGACGATGCGCATCGACGGTCCGGGGGGGTAGATGAACGTGTTGCGGACCATGAACTCCTTGAGGATGTCGTTCTGGATGGTCCCGCTGAGCTGGTCGGGCCGCACGCCCTGCTCCTCGGCTGCCACGATGTAGAGCGCGAGGATCGGCAGCACCGCGCCGTTCATCGTCATGCTGACGCTGACCCGATCCAGCGGGATGCCGTCGAACAGCACCCGCATGTCGAGGATCGAGTCCACCGCCACGCCCGACATCCCGACGTCGCCGACGACGCGCGGGTTGTCGCTGTCGTAGCCGCGATGGGTGGCCAGGTCGAAGGCGATCGAGAGCCCCTTCTGCCCGGCGGCGAGGTTGCGGCGGTAGAACGCGTTGGAGTCCTCGGCCGTCGAGAAGCCGGCGTACTGCCGGATGGTCCACGGCTGCGTCACGTACATCGTCGGGTACGGCCCGCGCACGAACGGCGGAAAGCCCGGCAGCGTGTCGACGTGCGGGAGCCCGGCGACGTCCACCGCGGTGAACCGCGGGGGGACCGCGATGCCTTCGGGCGGGTGCCAGGCGGCAAGGTCGCCGGCGGGCGCGGGCGCCGAGCCTGGGGACGGGCGCCTGGATCCGCCGGCGCCGGCCCCCGCGCTTGCGAGAGCCTCGCCGATCGCGGCGCGACGATCCGCCGGCGGGGCGATCGCCGGGTCGTCGAAGTCGAGCGCGGCCAGGTCGGGCACGCGGAAGGCGGGCTCAGGCACTGCGGCCGCCCTCGGCGCCGGGCGCCAGGAAGTGCGTCTCGCCGACCACGACCGACGTCCCCGCTGCCGCCGCTGCCCGCTGCGCCCGTGTCGCCTGGGCCACGTCGCGGGCGATGCGCCCCGCCAGGATGGCGCGCCGCATCCCGCCCTCGTGCTCGATCGCCTGCGCGGTGGCCCACGCCTGCCGGGCCACGGCGTCGGTGAGATGCTCGACGTAAGCGCTGCCGGCTGCCGCGTCGGCGATGCGGTGGACGTGCGCCTCGGCCTGGAGGATCGACTGGGTGTGCACGGCCAGTCGGCGCCCGAGATCGCTCGCGGCGCCGACGACGCCATCGAAGGGCAGCGTCGTGACGCTGTCGGCGCCGCCGATCACGGCCGCCAGCGTCTGGGTGGTGCCGCGGACAAGGTTGACCCATGGATCGCGCGTGCCCCGTGCCCGGGGCGACGTGACGGCGTGGATCACCATCGGGCCGGCAGCCGGCGCGACGCCCGGCCCCAGGGCGCACAGCACGCGTCGCCACAGCCGCCGCGCCGCGCGCAGCTTGGCGATCTCGGTGAAGAGCTCGTTGCCGACGCCGAAGACGAAGCGGATCTGGCGGCTCGCGGCTTCCGCCGGCCAACCGAGATCGGCCGCGGCCCGCAGGTACTCGACGGCGGTCGCGAGGGCGTACGCCAGCTCGTGGATCGCCGTGGCGCCGGCGTCGTGATAGGGCAGCGTCGAGACGGCGATCGTACGGACGCCGGGCGGCGTGTGGCCGAGCGTGGCGATCGCGTCGCCCAGCGCGCGCCAGAGATCCGGCCACTCCGCGCCGGGCGGCGGATCGAGCGCCGGGGAGCCATCGGGATCGAGGCTCGCGGCGGCCAGCTGGCCGAGCGGATCGAAGTCGAAGGCCAGGCGCGCCTCGGCCGGCGGCACGCCGCGCGTGGCCAGGAAGTCGCCGCCCAGCACGGCCGCCGCCAGCGCCGGCGCCGCCAGGCCGGCGTCGAAGGCCACGTGGACCAGCTCGAGGCGCACGCCGTCGAGGGCGCGGGCCAGGCCGTCCAGCGCCGCCGGTCCCACGCGCGCGCTGCCCGTCCCGCTGAGCGGCGCCGGCTGGCGCAGGTCGCTGCCCCGCGGGTCCGCGCGGAGCCAGATCCCGCCCGCGCCGCGTTCGAGGTCGGCATGGATCTGGCGGTTGACCTCGGCGGGGTCGGGGTGGTCGTAGTGCTGCTCGATGCGCCAGCCGGTGGCAGCGTGGGCGGGCGGCGCCGCCAGATCGTCAGCGCGGGCGATTCCGGGGACGCGCGTGTGGAGCAGGTCGACCGGGATGCCGGCCAGCGTCAGGGCAGAGGGTGGGCCGATGGGCGCGCGGTGGCCCGCGGCGCCGGCCGCCCGTGCCAGCCGATCGATCTCCGCCTGCCAGTCCGCCAGGGTGGCCGCGGGGAAGGTCACGAGCTCCGCCAGCGACAACCCGGCCAGCGCGGCGCCGGCGGGCGCATTGTCCGCCGGCGGCGGCACGGGCGACGGCCGACCGGCGATCGGCGGCTCGGGGGCAGGCAGGTCGGTCACGGGCGGGCCGGGTGCGGGAGGCGAGACGCCGGGGAAGCGGTCACCGCCGGCCCTGGCGCGGGGCGCGCGGCGTGGACGGGCCCATCAGCGGCCTTCGGCGATGCTGTACGTGTCCCCCTCCGCCGCCGCCGTCACTGCCAGACCTGGCGGGGCCAGCCGCGCCGCGTCGGCCACCAGGCGGTCGATGGTCGCGTCGTCGTGGTCGGGGCTGTGGTGGAACAGGACGAGGCGCCCCACGCCGGCCCGCGCCGCGAAGCGCACCACCTCGTCGGTGGTGCTGTGGCCCCAGCCGGTGTGGCCGCCATACTCGGTCGCCGAGTACTGCGCGTCGTGGATCAGGACGTCGACGCCGCGCACGAGGTCGAAGCCCGAGATCCACGCCGGGTCGCCGTCGAGCGACACCGACCCCAGGCGCAGCTCGTGATCCGGGAGGTACGCCATCGAGGCCGCGCCGGCCTCGATCCGGTAGCCGAGGGTGGGGCCGGGGTGGCAGACGAGCGCCGACTCGACCTTGAACGGCCCGATGTCGAAATGCCCGCCGGCGATCTCGTAAAGGGTGAGGCAGCACGCCAGATCACGGAGGTGCACCGGGAAGAGCGGCGGCGAGAGGTAGCGGATCAGGCGCGACCGCAGGTCCAGCGTCGTGCTCGGCGGGCCCCAGATCCGCACGTCCATGTCCGGCCGTTGCAGCGGAGCGAAGAACCCCAGCCCCTGGATGTGGTCCATGTGCAGGTGGCTCAGGAGCAGGTCCACCCGTGGCAGCGAGGCCGGCAGCGCCATCCCGAGCCGGCGGATGCCCGTACCGGCGTCCAGCACGAGCACCGTGCCGTCGTCCGCGCGGACCTCGACGCACGACGTGTTGCCGCCGTAGCGGGCGGTGTCCGGACCGGGCGACGCCAGCGAGCCGCGGGTGCCCCAGACGACGACCTTCATGCGCCCGGGTCTTCCCAGAAGATCGCCACCGCGCCGACGAAGCGGTCGGCGACGCCGACGATCGGGAAGGCCGTCACCTCGATGCGGCGCAGCCCATGATCCAACCCGCGGATCCAGAAATGCCCGTGGGTGGGCCGACACTCGGTGAGCGCGACGACCAGCGGCAGCGACTCGGCCGGGAGCGGCGCGCCCGACGCGTCGACCGGCGCGAAGATCGTCGACCACCGCTCGACCGGCATCTCGCCGGCCTCGTCGAAGCGCTGGCCGAGCACGCGCTCGGCCGGCTCGTTGAAGTAGAGCAGCGTCCCGGCCGGGTCGACCAGGAAGACCGGGGTGGCCATGCAGCTCGCGAGCTGCCGGGTGAGGATGATCTCGATGTCGTGCTGGGCCATCAGGGCTCCAGAATGCCGTGCATGACGGATGGCCGGCGCCGTGGCCCGACGCGGACGGGGCGGAGGTGTGGCAGCCGTCGGGGCATCGCCGATCCAGGGGCGCCGCGGCGCGGGCCGCAATATAGCGCGATTGCCAGGCGCATGCAATCGCACGGCGCGCTATCATCTACCGGCGTGAGGGCGGGCGGCTCGATGACGCCGCCCCGTACGAACAGCCCTATCCAAGGAGCCGCGATCGTGAGCCACTGGAGCGCCCCCGACGGGGCGGCCATCTACTACGAGACCCACGGCAACGTCGGCGCCGCCCCGCCGATCGTGCTGCTCCCCGGACTGCTCGGCACGGTGGAAGGCCAGTGGGCCGGCCATGGCGAGGCCCTCGCCGCCACCCAGCCGGTGGTCGCCATGGACCTGCGCGGCCACGGGCGGTCGGACGACGGCCCGGGCGCATTGACGCTGGATGCGCTGCTCGGCGACGTCATCGGGCTGCTGGACCACCTCGGGATCCCGCGATGCCACGTGGCGGGCTACAGCCTCGGCGGATATCTCGGCCTCCTCCTGGGGCTGCGGCGGTCCGACGCCGTGCTCACGCTGTTCATGCACGGCACCAAGTTCTACTGGACGCCGGCCGCCGTGGCGGGGACGCTGCGCCAGCTCGACCCGGACGCGATCGCCGCCCGCGTGCCGGCTTACGCGGCGCAGCTGGCGCGCGAGCACGGCGCCGACCGCTGGCCGGCACGGGTCCGCGCGGCCGCCGCGTTCGTGGCCGGCATGGCGGAGGCGCAGATCCCCGAGGCGGAGGCCGCCGCCGTGCGCTGCCCGGTGATCGTCAGCGTCGGAGACCGCGACGAGCTGGTGCCGGTGGACGAGGCCGCCCGCCTGTGCGCGGCGCTGCCGGACGCCGGGCTGCTGGTGCTGCCGCGCGTGCGGCACGCGTTCAACACCGTCCGGCGCCGCGAGCTGATCGAGGTCCTGCACGGCTTCCACCGCCTGCCGGGCGCCGCGCCGTGAGCGGCATCGGGCTGTTCGTGGTGTGCGCGGCGTACGCGGCCATCGCGGCGCACGTGTTGCGCCCGGCCGCGCGGGAGCGCGCCGCGTTGTTCGACGCCGACGTCACGCCGCACGACCGCGCGGTCTTCGAGCGGGCGGTGTTCCTGCTGCTCGTCCCGCCCGGGGTGCTGCTGCACGAGGCCGGGCACGCGCTCGCCACCTGGCAGGTGGGTGGCACGGTTGTCGGCTGGGGGTGGTACCTGTTCTCCGGCCACGTCCGTTACGTCGGCGACCTCACCGCGCTGGAGGACTGGTGGATCAGCCTCGCCGGGAACCTCGTCAGCGTGGGGATCGGCGTCGTCGCCGCGGCCTTGCTGGCGCTGCCGCTCCGCCCGGCACTGTTCTACGTGGTGCTCGCCTTCGCGCGCATCCAGCTGGTCTACGCGCTCGTCGGCTACCCCTTGCTCAGCCTCGGGACCGGCTGGGGCGACTGGACGACGATCTACAGCCGGGCGGGCGGCGCATGGGCCGTGGCGATGGCCGTCGCGCACGCCGCGAGCCTCGTGGCGATGTGGCGAATCGGGCGATCGGAGCGGTACGCGGCGTGGGTGGCGCGGCGGCTGGGGGAGAGCGGATCTCGGGCGGCGACGGCGGCGCGGCTGCCCCTGGGCTGAGATGTGCGTTCAGCGGATGGCGTGGACGCAGGAAGGCCCGGTCCCACGCTCATGCCAGCCCGTCTCCCCACAGGGAACGAAGGTCGACCACCAGCCCCGGCAGCTCGGGATCGCCGCGGACATCGAACGGCCGGTCCAGCCGCTCGACGGGACGGCCGGGCCGGTACACCTCGACGGTGCGCGCCCGCGGATCGATCAGCCAGCCGAGCACGGTCCCGTTGGCGACGTACTCGTCCATCTTCAGTCGCAGGTGCCGCGGGCGATCGGTCGGCGAGCGGATCTCAACCACGAAGTCCGGACACAGCGGCGGAAAGCTTGAACGCTGTGCCTGGGTCAGGGTGTCCCACCGCGTCCGGCGGACCCACGCCACGTCGGGCGAGCGGATCGCGCCATTCGGCAACGCGAAGCCAGCGGATGAGTCAAACGCGACGCCGGTGCCATCGCGCTCTGCCCACGCCTCGATGACGGCGCCCAGCTTCAGGTTGAGCCGGCTCGACTCGGCACCCGCGGGTGACATGATGATGATCGCTCCCTTGGCGGTACGTTCCACCCGCATGTCCGGGTTCGCCTGGCAGATGGCGAGGAACGCGTCGTCCGATAAGCCGCCGTCCGGGATCAACTGCCAGCGTACCACCGTGATGGTTCTCGGGATGATGGTTTCGTTCATGGTGTGCCTGGGTCCACGCGGGGCCGCGTGCGGCCAATACTACCTCAGGCCGCCCCCGGCGAGCGAGTCGGGCGCGCGGCGCCGGCCGAGCCCTGGCGTCACCGAGGCGACAGCCGCTAAACTATCCGGAGGTGCGGGTTGCCGGTGGGTGCGCCGCCGGCCCGCGCGTCATGTGTCGACATGTGCCGCTCGGTCAGGGCTGACGCGGTGGTTGAGGAGGCGAGATGGTCCCCATACGCAGACACCACGGCTCA
The DNA here is from genome assembly GCA_964415605.1 of uncultured Anaerolineales bacterium. Taxonomy (GTDB): domain Bacteria; phylum Chloroflexota; class Anaerolineae; order Epilineales; family Epilineaceae; genus UCB3. The sequence goes on from CAYQBA010000169.1 coordinate 10,239, forward strand.
CGGCCGGTTCGGAGCGCCCGCGCCGCCGCCGTGGCGCGGGCCGCGTCGATCGCCGCCGGCGCCGCCACGGCCACGGCAATCGCCGCCTGCACCGGACAACCGCCCGGCGGCACGCCGGTCGGCCTCGTCGGCGCCACGCCGGCCGGGGCCGT
>CAYQBA010000170.1:0-10118 GCA_964415605.1 uncultured Anaerolineales bacterium
CGCCGGCGAAGGCCGGGTCAGGCTCGATGCTCCGGGCGGCCCGCGTCAGCGCGCGCGCCGTCTCCGCCGCCGCCGGGTCGACGCCGGCCGGGATGGGGTCGACGGCACCCGCCGCCAGCCAGCGCTCGAGGTCGTCGTAGCCGGCCATCCCGGCGTCCCGCGGATCACCGGCCATCGCGCCGAACCTCCGCGGGCTCGATCACGGCGCGCAGCTGCTGCAGGCCGCGGTGCAGGATCATCTTCACCGCGCTCTCGCCCTTGCCCATGATCGCCGCGATCTCGCCCACCTTGAGATCGCCGAAGAACCGCAGCGCCAGCGCTTCGCGCTGGTCGTCGCTCAGCGTGGCCAGGGCCGCCACCAGCTGGTCGCCTTGCTCCAGGGCAGCCAGCCGCCGTGACGGCGCGCCGGCGACCTGATCGAGGTCCACGTCGTCATCCCCGAGACCCAGTCCGGCTTCGCGCCGGCGCCGGCGGCGATAGCCGCTGACCTGGCGGCGGGCGATGGTGTACAGCCAGGCGCAGAAGCGGCCCTGCTCCTCGTAGCGCCCGAGCGACGTCATGGCGTCCATGAACGCCGCGGCCGTCAAGTCCTCGGCCTCGGCCACCGATCCCACGCGCGCGTAGATGTAGCGATACACCCCCGGCAGGTGCCGGCGGTAGAGCGCCTCGAAGGCCGCCGGGTCGGCGTGCGCCGCCGCGACCAGCGCCGCGTCAGCGGCCGCCGCGCTGTCCACGCCCAACCGCCAGGGCGGCGCGGGCGCCGCGCCCGCCCACATCGGAACCGCGAATTGCATCGATCGTCATATGGCAGGAGGGTCGAGCACGGTCACACGGCCGGTCGGGCTCGGCGCGACGCATGGGGTTGGAGGACGCCGATCCGTTGCCGTATAGTTTAGCGCATGCCCGACACGGTCATGGCGGCCACGCTGCCGCCCACGCTCCCGCTGCTCGAGGCGCCGATCGCGGTGATCGACGTCGAGACCACCGGCCTGTCGCCGCGACACGGCGACCGGATCGTCGAGCTGGCGGTCTTGCGGGCCGAGCCCGACGGGCGGGTGGCCGAGTGGAGCTCGCTGGTCAACCCCGGTCGACCGATCAGCCCGGCTGCCGGCGCCGTCAACGGCATCCGCGACATCGACCTCGTCGACGCGCCGCCGTTCGTCGAGCTCATCGTCGATCTGGCCGAGTGGGTGGCCGGGGCCGTCGTCGTGGCGCACAACGCGCCGTTCGACCTCGGCTTCATCGCCGCCGAGCACCAGCGCGTCGGCGCCCCGATGATCGACGCGCCGATCATCGACACCCTCGTGCTGGCCCGGCGGTGGTTCCACTTCCCGAGCAACAGCCTCGGCGACGTGGCGCGCGCCCTCGGCGTGCGCGGCGGCCGGGCCCACCGGGCGGCTGGCGACGCGCACACCACCTACCATGTCCTGCGCCGCATGGCCGACGACCTCGCCCCACGCGGCATCGTCACCCTCGACGACTACCTGCGCGGCCACGGCCCCGGCGGCAAGGTCGGCCCGGATGGCACGCCGCGCATCGACGAGCCGCTGGCCACGGCGATCCGCGATCGGCGCACGGTGGCCATCCGCTACAGCCGGCAGGGGCAGACCAGCGAGCGACTGGTCGACCCCATCGCGGTGCAAGGCGGGCAGCTCGTCGCGTTCTGCCGGCTCCGCCAGGCCCAGCGGACGTTCCAGCTCAACCGCATCGTCGCCGCCTGGTGGCCTGAGGGCTGAGCGGCGGGGCGCCACGCCGGCCCGGGCGCTAACCCGGCGGATCGTGGCGCAGGAGCGGCAGGTACACGCGCCCCGGCGGCGCAGTCGCGGTCGCCGTCGGCGTCGGCGTGGCGGACCCCGGCACCGGCGTCGCGGTCGGCGTCGCCGTGGCCGGCGCAGTCGGCGTCTCCGGCGTGGTCGGCACCGGCCGGCTGGCCGGGTCGGCCGGGTCGGTGCCGGCGGCCTGCTCGTCGCCGTTCCACGCGCCGTCGCGGTCGCGGTCGAGGGCCCCGCGGACGCCGTCGCCCGGCGGGACGCACGTGAAGGTGGTCTCGGCGCCGGGCCCGGCGGCCGCCGCACGCACGGCGGCCAGCGACATCGGCGCCTCGGCGCGGCGGTCCGGCTGGAAGCGACCGTCCTGCCACAGCCAGCCGCGGGCCTGGCCATCGCGCCGGCCGCGTGCGATCAGGTCGCAGTCGCCCGCCGTCGCCCGCGCCGCCAGGACGTCGAGACGGGCCAGCCGCTCGGGATCCGTGGGGGCGGTGGCGCCGAGCGTCACCTGGCGGCCCACGGCCGGGGCCATGCCGGTGTCGAAGGCCAGGACGAACGCCGCTGCTTCCTTGCGCCGGGCGTCCTTCTCCTCGGCGGTGCCGCCGGGGAAGTCGAACACGTCGCTCTCGAGGAAGTGCACCAGCGTGTCGGTGCTGCCGTCGTGCGCGAAGCCGAACCCGCTGATCTGCGGTCCCTCGACGTCGAAGCGGCCGACCTTCTGGTAGAGGTTGCGCAGGTGCGGCGCCTTGAAGTCCTGCCCGGTGCGGGCGCCCTCGAAGTTGATGCGCTTGTTCGTCCCGATGGGCAGGGTGTGGCAGCCCGTGCAGTTGTCGATGCCGCTGTCGACCTTCGTCTCGCCGGTGAACAGCTCGAACCCGGCCTGCTGCTCGGGGGTCCGCGAGCGGTCGATGGCCTGCACCGGGTTGGGCGGGTAGCGGATGGTGAAGAGGAAGCGCGCCAGCTTGTCCATGTCGGCGCGCGGCAGGTCCTCTGCCAGGCCGTTGAGCGTCTGGAAGGCCGGCATGAACTGGCTGAAGCTCTCGAGCTCGTCGTCTTCCGCGCCGGATCCGCCGAAGCGGTCGGCACGCCAGTGCATGGGCCCGGCCCCGAGCATGCCGCGGAAGCTCTGCGTCGTCATCGGCCCCTTCATGGGGTGGTACTTGAAGTCGCGCGGCTTGAAGATGAAGTTCTCGTGGGTCAGCGCGAACGGCATCCGGATGACCTTGCCGGTGGGATCGCCGAGATCCCACGCCAGCTGATCCATGTCGGCGAACACGTGGCACGTGGCGCAGCTCATGTCGCCGTGCCCGCCCGCGATCGTCATGTCGTACAGGAACGGCCGGCCCGCGCGAACCTCCGGCGGCGTCGGGTCGAAGTGCAGCGGGATGGTGGCCACGCTGCGGCCCGCCGCCAGATCGACCACCGAGATCGTCGCGTCGAGGTGGTTGAGCACGAACAGCCGCCCGCCGGCGTCGTCGACCGCCAGGCCGCCGGGGCCGAACCCCACGTCGATCCGCCGGACCACCTGGCCGGTGGCCGGGTCGAGCACGCCGACCTTGGCCGAGCCGAAGGCGGCCACGTAGGCCGACGTGCCATCCCGGCTGAACGCGATGGCGGTCGGCTGGCCGAGCGTGAGATCGATCTCCGCGGGCGGGCCGGGCGACCGCGCGCGGTCGGCGATGTGCGGGTTGAGCTGCAGCGCCACGACCGGGGCCAAGGCGTCCAGGGGCCGCGGGATCAGCGTGACCCGGCTGTCGGCCGCGTGCCCGCGCAGGTTCGGCTCGAAGCGCACGTGGTTGAGCGCCTCGGTGTTGGTGACCCACAGGTCGCCGGCCCCGGGCCGCACGGCCATGTTGAAAAGGATGGTGCCGACGCCCTGGACGCTGGACACGACCCGCGGCGGGTCGGCTGCCGCGTCGATGGCGAACACGTCGTCGTCCGGCAGCGTGAACGGCACCGACGCCGACCAGTCGCGGCCGGCCTCGTCGCGCCAGGCGCCGCTCACCTGGGACACGATCAGCCCCGTCGCCGGCGGCTCGGCACCGCTGGTGTTGGCGGGGGTTGGCGGCGGCGGGCCGCCGTTGGCCGCCACGCTGGCCTCGTCGACCACCGTGGTCCGATTGCCGGAGTGGAAGATGGCGGCGAAGACGGTCCGGCCGTCCGGGCTGGCCGCCAGCGCGCGGGCCGGGAGCCCGGCGAGGGTCACGACGGCCGGCGCGGCATCGGGGCGCGTGGCGTCGAAGACCCACACGTCGGCTCGCCCGGCTCCGGGCACGTCGAAGTCCGCGCGCCGGGCTGTCGCCACGTAGACGCGATCGCCGGCGGGGCCGGCCACCAGGATGTCGCGCGGCTCGTCGCCGACATCGTACGTCCGGACCACGCGGGGGGCGGTGGGATCGGTCGTGTCGACGACGCTCACCGAGTCGGACAGATGGTTGGAGACCCAGACCTCGGCGTCGGACCGGACCGCGAGGGCGACGGGCCGCAGCCCGACGGCCACCTCGCCCAGGCGCGTGACGGCCGGGCCGGCGACGTCGAAGATCTCGAGGTGGTCCTCGGCGGTGTTGAGCGCGTACAGCCGGCGCCCGTCCGGGCCGAGGGCAATGGGGCGGACTGGCTCGGTCTCGAAGTTGGTGAACCCGCTCTGGTCGTCGGCGATCGCCGGTGCGCGGCCGTGGTAGGCTGCGCCGAGGCCCGCGATGCACGCGAGGGCCACGGTCAGGCGTGTCAGAACGGCGACCCGGCGCGCGGGGGCGCCGTCGGGGCGGTCGGATGGGCGAGGCCGGTGGGTCATGGCGGGGCTCCTCGGTGGCGCAACCCTATTGACACGCACCACCCGCCGGCGGTTCCCTCGTCACCGGGCGAGGCGCGGATCCAGGATGTCGCGGAACGCGTCGCCGATCAGGTTCCAGGCCAGCGAGAACAGCGTGATGGCCAGGCCCGGGAAGACGACGATGTACCAGTCGCTGACGAGGGACGGAACCCGCTGGCGGGCGCTTGCGATCATCTGGCCCCAGTCGGCGTACCCGTCCGGGACGCCGAGCCCGAAGAACGACAGCGCCGCGAACGACAGGACGATGGTGCCGATGTTGAGCGATGCCAGCACGAGCACCGGGAAGATGGCGTTGGGCAGCACGTGGCGCGTGATGATGCGGAAGTCGCTGGCGCCGACGCTGCGCGCCGCCCACACGTACTCGCGCTGCTTGACCGACAGGATATCGGCCCGGATCAGGCGCGCGTACCCGGTCCAGCCGAAGGCCACGAGCGCCAGCATCGCCGGCAGAACGCCCTGGACCTGCGGCAGCGACCGCAGGATCGTGGCCAGGGTGATCGCGGCGAGCAGGAACGGGAACGCCTGGAACACCTCGACGATGCGCATGAGGATCTCGTCGACCCAGCCGCCGTAGTAGGCCGAGATCGACCCGACGGTCAGGCCGATGAGCAAGGCGAGGGTCGTGATGACGATGCCGACGATGAACGCGGTCCGCGTTCCCCAGACCACGCCGTAGTAGATGTCGTACTGGTCGGTGGTCGTGCCGAAGCGGTGCTCGGCGCTCGGCGGTTGCGGCTCCTTGGAGAAGCCGAACTTCGGCACGAGGTAGACGCTGTCGCGGCAGCGGCGGCCGGTCCGGGCATCGTCCGGGCAGGGCGCGAGGATCGGCGCGGCCAACGCGATGGCGGCGAACCCCACGAGCAGGACCGTGCCGAGCAGCGACGCCGGGTTGTGGAGCAGGCGGCGCACGATCCGCCGCGGGCTGCGCGGGCTCTCGATCGACGCGACCACCTCCGCGGCCAGCGCGGTGCGGGTGGCCGCGTCGACGCCGGGCGGGGCGTCGGTCGGCACGGGCGATGGATCGCTGGCGGCAGCGGTCATGGTCGAGGCCTCGGCGAGATCAGTTGAGCCGGACCCGCGGGTCGAGCCAGGCGTAGAGGACGTCGACGGCGAGGTTGCCGACGATGAGGAGCGTGCTGCTGAACAACACGAGCCCGAGCACCGTGATGATGTCGAGGTTCGCGGCGGCCTGCACGAACGAGCGCCCGATGCCGGGCCAGTTGAACACCGTCTCGGTGACCACCGCGCCGTTCAGGAGCGAGATCAGCTGGAAGCCGCCGACGGTGACGACCGGCAGCATCGCGTTGGGCCGGGCGTGCTTCTGGATCACGGCGCGCTCGGCCAGGCCTTTGGCCCGCGCGGTCTGGACGTACTCCTGGCGGAGCACCTCGAGCATGCTGGAGCGTGTGATGCGCAGCATCACCGCCCAGCTGACGAACGACAGCGTGGCCACCGGCAGCACGAGGTGCCGGAGGGCGTCCCACACCACGTCGAACCGGCCGTTGACGAGGCCGTCGACGGTCAGGAGCCCCGTCGGCGATCGCCAGCCCGGTGCGTCGACCACGCGCTGCAGCTCGTGCGACAGCCGGTCGCCCGTCGGCAGCCAGCCGGCGTAGGCCGCGAAGACCATGAGCAGCAGCAGCCCCACCATGAACGTCGGGGCGCTGGTGCCGATGATGCTGACCACCCGCAGCACATGGTCGCTCCACTGGTTGTGCCGCAGCGCCGACAGGATGCCGAGCTGGATCCCGACGAAGAGGATCGGCACGATCGACCACAGCGCCAGCTCGGCCGTGGCCGGGATGCGGTCGACGATCACCTGAGCGACCGTCTGCTTGCCGGTCTTCGAGAAGCCAAGGTTGCCGGTGGCGACGCTCTTGATCCAGCGGCCGTACTGCTCGTGGACCGGGTCGTTCAAGCCGTACTGCTCGATGATCTTCTCCAGCGCCCCGGGCTTCTTCGGCACGTCGGCGACGTACAGCGCCGCGCGCTGCTCCGCCGACAGGAACGAGATCATCCCGAAGATGAGGAGCGTGACGCCGAAGAGGATCACCGGGAGCAGGAACAGCCGGCGCACGATGTAGTTGGTCATGCCTGGCCTCGCGGGCGCGCGTCCGGCGCGTCGGGCTGGGAGGAGGGGGGCGGATCAGGGCGGTGGGGCGGGGCGCGGCACCCCCCCCCCCCCCCCCCCCGGGACCCCGCGCCCGCGTGGGCGGCGCGGAGTACCCCCGGCCCCGCGCCCGCCGGGGGGGGGGGGGGGGGGGGGGGGTCACCGGGGGGGGGGGCGGGCACGCGGCACCCCGCGCCCCGCCCCACCGGTCACCCGGCTACTGCTTGCCGAGCGCGTAGTACCACAGGCCCGGCGCCAGCGGGTTGTTGTACCAGCCCGTCGTCTGGCGGCTGACGTAGAACCGGCCGGTCGACTGCGCCAGGAAGATGTCGATGGTGTCGTCGATGGCCATCTGCTGCAGCTCGGCGTAGATGGCGTCGCGCTTGGCCGGGTCGGTCTCGGCCAGCCCGGCGGCGATCTTCTCGTCGAACTTCGCCTGCATTTCGGCCGGGAAGCTCTGCGCGCGCGCGTAGGCGCCGGCGCTGGCCATGAACGGCTCGACCCAGTTGCTGGCGTCGTAGTAGTCGGCCAGCCAGCCGGCGATCGAGATCGGGAACTTCTGGGCGCGCCGCGCCTCGAGGAAGGTGGCCCACTCGAGCTCCTGCACCTCGATCTTGTACTTCTCGTTGACGGCCGCGAGCTCGTCGGCCAGGATCTCGGCCGCGGTCTTGCGGGTGTCGTTGCCCTGGTTGTAGGCGAGCGTCATCGTGAAGCCGGTCTCCGCAAGCTTGCCGCCCCACGCCTTGGCCAGATGCTCCTCGCACTTGACGGGATCGTACTCGTAGATCGGCGACGCGTCACTGTAGCCCTGGAGGCCCTGGATGATCGGCCCGCGGGTCTGGACGCCCTCGCCCTTGAGCGCGTCCTGGATGAACGTCTCCCAGTTGAAGCAGTGCGCGAAGCCCTTTCGGGCGTCGATGTCGGTGAAGAAGTCGACCGGGATGCCGTTGCCGTCGAGCTGCCCGCTGCCGATGAACTCGCTCTCGGGGTTGATGGCGAAGTGGAACATCGCCGCGTCGGCCGCGACGGTCGGGTAGCCCTTGAACAGGTTGACGCTCCCGCCGGCGTTGACCTCGGTGGACGGCGCGTTCTCGTCGCCGCCGTTATACTCGGTGTACACCATCGAGGCCATCTGGTCGATGTTGGCGCGGGGCACGACGATGGTGTCGGCCTCGCCGGCCGTGAGCTTGGCGAAGCGCGTGCCCCACTCGTCGACCTTCTGGACCACGACGTGCTTGATGCGGGCCGGGCCCGACGGGCCGCCTTCCCAGATCGGCTCGGCGCGCCAGTAGTCGTCGTTCGCCTCGAGCGTGATCTCCTGGCCCTTCTTCCACTCGCCGAGCTTGTACGGGCCGGTGCCGTTGGCCTTGTCGAACAGGACCGACTCCTGCGGCTCGGGGTTGTGCCACTGCGGCCACGTCGCGCAGTCGTCGTCCCAGTCCTTCTGCTCGATCATCCACTGCTTGTCGAGCACGGCCGCCCACGGCTGGCTGAGGAGCTGCGGGAACCACGGCGTGGGCTGCTTGAGCGTGATGGTGACGGTGCCGGCGGCATCGTCGGCGACCACGGACGCCTTGACGTCCTCGCACACCTGCTTGACGGCGTCCGCCGGGACCTGCTCGAGGGTCGGGGCTTCCGCGCCTTCGGGCACGTCGGTGCTGATGTTGGCCTTGGCGAACGCGTAGCCCTCGATGGTGCTCGCCCCCAGGAGCGGGTTGAGGAAGAGCGTCATCGGGCCGTCGACGCGGTCCTGGAGCATCGCGCGGTGCAGCGAGTACGCGACGTCGCTCGGCTCGAGCGTTCCGCCGGCGTGGAACGTCACGCCCTTGCGCATCGTCAGCGTGATGGTCTTCTGGTCCTCGGAGAGGGTCCAGCTCTCGGCCAGCTGCGGCACGTAGGCGTCGGCCTTCTCGCGGTTGAAGTACAGTGGCGTGTCGTAGAGGTTGGACTCGATCGCCGCGCCGGAGGTCTCGTAGGTCCAGGCCGGGTCCAGGGTCTCGGGCTCGCCGATGGTGACCTGGACGAACGTGTCGGCCGGAACCTTGGAGGCCGGTGCGGCTTCCTCCTGGGCGGGCACGATGTCGGCCGAAGTGGCCTCGCCGGCCGGCTCCTCGCTCTCGGGGCCCGCCCCGCCGCCGCAGGCGGCCAGGCCGGGCAGCAGAGCCAGCGCCGCCGCGAGGACCGTCAGGTGTCGAACGCGCATGCTCGTGTCTCTCCTTGGTCGTGCGCGGACGCGTGTCCGCCGTCTCCTGTGCTTCACGGCCCGTGCTTGGCGGGGAGCGCCCGGCTCCACCACCGCACGGGTGCGCTCGCCCATCCCGACTCGAGCTACTGGCCCGCCGGGCCACAGGTTCAAGCCGCATCGAGCGCAGGGCGGGACACATGCCCGGAAGTGATGCCGCGGCCGCCAGGCCGCCACCCGTGCGAGTATACCAGACCCGACGGTGCGTGCAAGGCGTTGCGCGCGGTTGGCAGGGATCGGATGTGCCCGGCGCGCATGGCCCGCGCGGTGCGCCCTTATGGACGGACAGTCCGGGCAAAGAGGATGACGCCGCCGCAACCCCCACCCCCGGCGCTGCGCGCCACCCCCGCCCCCAAAGGGGCCAGGGGAACGGCGGGGCCTTCGGGATGGGGCACCCCACACCGACGCTGGGCGCCGCCCCGCCTCCAAGGAGGGCAGGACACCATCGACTGCGCGGTCAGCAGCACGACGAGGCGGTGGCCTCATGGGCCCACGTAGGCCGACCGTCGATCCTCGCCACCGAAGATGGCGCCGTTCCCCTGGCCCCTCTGGGGGCGGGGGTGGCGAGCGAAGCGAGCCGGGGGTGGGGGTGTTCGCAGCGGCGCCTCCCCATCGCCCCAACTGTCCGCCCTTAGGCGGTGCGCCCACGCGGCATGCGCGGCGGGCGGCGATGCGGTATGATCGCCCCATGGCTTCGCCCAACGATCGGTGGCGCGGGATCGCGGCGCCGCTGTCGCCGCGGCTGCGCATGCGCCTGGCGCCTTGCGCGGTCGTCGGGCTGTATCTGGTGGTCGGCGCCGCCTACGCCGCGCGGGTGCCGCCCTGGGAGGCGCCGGACGAGGCGTGGCACCTGGCATACGCTGAGGCACTGGCCGCGGGGCGCCTGCCCGCCGCCGGCGAGACCTACGAGCACCACCAGCCACCGTTGTACTACCTGTGGCCGGCGCTGGGGCTGCGGATCGCCGGCCTCGCTCGCGTGCCGCGGGCGCCCGACAACCCCCGCTACCCGCTCGCGACGGCGGTGGCGCAGCATCCGCCGGGCGACCCCGCCGGGGCGCTGGTCCGGTGGCTGCGGGTGTTCTGCGGCCTGCTCGGAGCGCTGCCCATCGTCCTGGCGTGGGCGACCGCGCGCGCCGCGTGGGCGGGCCGGCCGCGCCCGGCCGGCCC
>CAYQBA010000171.1:0-10070 GCA_964415605.1 uncultured Anaerolineales bacterium
CCGGGGCCACCGACAACGGGCTGGGGCCGCGCAGCGCGGCGATGGCCTCGTCGACGAGGCCGAGGGCGGCGCGCCAGGCCGTCGGGGGCAGCTTCGGCCGCCCGTCGACCAGCCGGCCGCGCGCGCCGAGCAGCCACTCCAGGAGCGGCGGCGCCACGCGCCCGCGCGGCTCGCCGGCCGCCATCCGGCCATCCGCGGCCACCAGGGCCGCCGTGACCTCGCGGCTGAAGTCGGACAGGAGCCCCCCGGCCAGGCCGGGGACGGCGATCGCCTCGGCCAGGCGGCGGTCCGCCAGCGCGAGGTGTTGCTCCATGCCGTCGGCGCCGGCCAGCCAGGCCTGGGCTTGCTCGCTCAGCCGCTTCACCGTATACAGCCAGTCGCCGGGCAGGGCGTTGGCCGACGCATAGGTCACGCCCGCGGTGAGGAATAGGACGAACGTGGCGGCCGTGGCGGCCATGAAGGCCGTGCTGCGCCACAAGCGCCGCGGCCAGCTGAGCCCGCGCGGCGCCGCGCGCGCCGCCACGGAGCGCGGCACCGGCGCGGCCGCCAGATCCGCGGCCAGGCGGCGCCGGAAGGCGTCCGAAGGCGCGGGGATGGCGTCGAGCGCCGACAGATCGGCCGCCAGCGCCAGAAGCGGCTCCATGTCCGCCTCGAGGCCGGGGTGCCGGGCGAGCACGTCGTCGACGTCCCGACCGGCGCGCAGCTCGGCCAGCCCGACGTCGAGCGCGTGGACGAGGTCGGTCGTCGAATGGGCCGCGGCGCCGCGTGCCAGGGACCGGGGCGGCGGAGCGGCCAGGAGATCGGCGCGCAGGCGCGTGCGGAACGCCGGGGTGGGCCCAGGAACGCCGTGCGCACGCATCGTTACCGCCAGCGCGACCAGCGGGGCGATGTCGTCGGCCACCTCGGTGCAGGCCGCGAGCGCCGCCCAGGCGTCCCCGCCCGCGGCACCGGCCTGTTCCAGGCAGGCGTCCAGCGCCTGCGCGAGGTGGTCGACGTCCTTCATAACGTCAGCGCATCCTGTTCCCGATGCAAGAGGTCCCGCAGCGCCGACAGCGCGCGGAACTGCAACCCGCGGATGGCGCCGCGGCGCTTGCCCATCATGTCCGCCACCTCGCCCGTCGACAGGCCCTGGAAGAAGCGCAGGACGAGCACCTGCTGCTGCTCCTCGGTCAGCCGTTGGATCGCGTGTTGGATCCGGTCGGTTGTGATCAGATCGGACAGCATCCGCTCGGGCCTGATCTCGTCGCGGCTGGCCTTCTGCTCCAACTGCGGCGTGGCGTCGGAGAGCGTGACGGTGTCGCGGCGCGCGCGGTGGTAGTCCACCACCAAGTTGTGCGCGATGCGGAACAGCCACGCCCCGAACGGGTGGTTGCGCCATTCGTAGTCGCCGATGGCGTCCCACGCCTTCATGAACGTCAGGCTGGTGAGATCCTCGGCGTCGGCGCGCTGCCCGACCTTGTAATAGATATAACGGTAGATCTTGTCAACGTAAGCTTCGTAGAGCTGTCCGTAGGCCGCTCGCTCGCCTGACGACGCCCGCGAGGCCAGCAGCCGCTCCGCGTCGAGCGCCACCGCTTCGGATCGTTCGTCGGCCAGGATAACGTCGGCCGTGCCAGTTGTGTTACGAAGGCTCTCGGCATTGTTCAAACCTCTACCTCCCCAAGCCGCGCGCATAACGCGGCGTTGCCGAGCAGGCCTCGCGCCAGCTGATCGAGGTCGATACGCTCCTCGGTCGTGTGCGCCAGGCGCTCGTCACCCGGTCCGAATCCGATGGTCGGGATGCCGGCCGCCATGAAATGGCCCCCGTCCGTGGCGAAGCGCCACAGATCAACCGGCACCGGTTCCGCATAGATCTCGGCGAGGGCCTCGCGCGCTGCCCGGACCAGGGGGTGGGTCACGGGGAGCTCGAACGCCGGGTGGACGCTCGGGCAGTCGCGGGTGAGGCCGGTGTACGACGTACGGCTGATGACGGGGACGCACACCTCGGCCGAGATGCCGTCGGCCGCCGCCGCGGCGGCCAGGGCGCCCACCCGCGCGACGACGGCGTCGGCGCCCTCCTCGGGCACGGTGCGCCAGTCCAGCGTCACCACGAGCTGCTCGGGGATGACGTTGGGGCTGGCCTGGTCCGTCCGGATCAGCGTCGGCGCGACCGTGGCCGGGCCGAAGGTGGCGCTCCGGGTCATCGAGAGGCCCTCGAGCGCCTGCAGGAAGCGCGCGGCGGCGAAGTGCGGGTTGGCGGCGTGCTCCGGGGTGCTGGCGTGGCCGCTGCGCCCGGTGAACCGCACCTGGAGCTCGACACGCCCGCGGTGGCCGCGCGTGACGCGGCAGGCGGTGGCTTCGCCGACGACGGCGAACGCCGGCCGGACGGCATCGATGAGCACCTGCGCGCCGAGGCCGCCGACCTCCTCCATGACGACGGCCGTCACGTAGACGTCGCCGGGCGGGGTGACGCCGGCCTGGCGGAGCACGGCCGGCGCGTAGACCTGGCACGCCAGCGGCCCCTTGATGTCCATGGCGCCGCGGCCCCACACGGCGCCGTCCTGCACCCGGCCTTCAAACGGCGGCACGGGCCAGCGGGCGGGGTCGCCGGCATCCACGTGGTCGAGGTGGGTGTTCAGCATCACGCTGCGGCCCCCGCCGCCGCGGATGACACCGACGACGTTGCCGGCGGCGTCGACCCACGCGTCGGCGTAGCCGAGGCGGGTCATCTCGGCGCGGACCAACGCGGCGATGCCCGCCTCGGCGCCGGGCGGGCTTGGGGTTTGGATGAGGCGTTGGCAGAACGCCACCAGCGCCTGGGTGTGGGCGCCGGCGGCGTGCCGCAGGGCGGCCTCGGGCATATGGGCTACCTGTCTGACTGGGGTGACGGCACAGGCACGCAGTACCAATGAGACGTCCGGCGCGCGCGCATGGATATGCACCGGCCGAACAAAGATGAATGATACATGAGCGTTCTGGACGCGCGATCACGATCGGATTAAGGTTGTGCCACGCTCAACCGACGGCGGGGGAGCGGTCAACCTGCGGGGAGTCTTCCATGCATGTTCAGTTTTGGGGTGCGGCCCGTACCGTCACCGGCTCGATGCACCTGGTCGTCGTCGGGGGCCGGCGGCTCCTGCTCGACTGCGGGCTCTTCCAGGGCCGGCGCAAGGAGGCGTTTCAACGCAATCGGACGCTGCCGTTCGACCCGCGCGGCATCGACGCGGTGGTGCTGTCGCACGCGCACATCGACCACAGCGGTAACCTGCCGTCGCTCGTGCGCGGCGGCTTCGACGGCCCGATCTACGCCACGCCGGCCACGCGCGACCTCTGCGCGTACATGCTGTTGGACTCGGCGCAGATCCAGGAGAACGACGTCATGTACGTCAACCGGCGGCGGGTGCAGCGGGGCGAGACGCCGTTCGAGCCGCTGTACACCGCCGCCGACGCGGTCGACACGCTGCGGCAGTTCGTCACGGTGGACTACGACCGGCCGTTCGAGCCCGTGCCGGGCGCGCGGGTGCACTACGTCAACGCGGGCCACATCCTGGGTGCGGCGAGCGTGGCGCTGGACCTGACGGAGGACGGCCGTTCGGCACGGCTGGTGTTCAGCGGCGACATCGGGCGCAAGGACCAGCCGATCCTGAAGGATCCGCAGATCATCGGCGACGCGGACCTCCTGATCATGGAGAGCACGTACGGCGACCGCCGGCACGAGGGCACCGGCGAGGCGCGCGAGGCGCTGCGGCGCCTGGTGCACCAGACGTGCGTCGAGCGGCACGGCAAGCTGCTGATCCCGGCCTTCGCGGTCGGCCGGACGCAGGAGATCGTCTTCCGGCTCAACGAGCTGTGGGAGGCGGGGACGCTGCCGCCGGTCGACGTGTTCGTCGACAGCCCGCTGGCGGTCAACGCCACCGAGGTCATGCGGCTGCACCCGGAGTGCTACGACGCCGAGATGCGCACGACGATCCTGCGCGACGACGACCACGACCCCTTGGGGTTCAAGCGGCTGCGCTACATCCGCGAGGCCGAGGCGTCCAAGGCGCTGAACCTCCTCGACGGCCCGGCGGTGATCGTCAGCGCGTCGGGGATGTGCGAGGGCGGGCGGATCCTGCACCACCTCAAGAACCACCTCGGCGACTCCCGGACGACGGTGCTGTTCGTGGGCTTCCAGGCCGAGTCGACGCTCGGGCGGTACATCCTCGACGGCAACGACCCGGTCAAGATCTTCGGCGACCCGGTGGCGGTGCGCGCGCGCATCGAGAAGGTCGACGGCTACAGCGCGCACGCGGACCGCGACGAGCTGCTCGACTGGGCGGCTCGGACGCGCGACGCGGGGCGCCTGCGCCGCACGTTTCTGGTCCACGGCGAGCCGCCGGCGATGTACACCCTGGCCGCGGGCTTGCGCGAGGCGGGGCTGAGCCACGTCGAGATCCCGGAGCGAGGGCAGGTGTTCGATCTGTAGGTCGTCGCGGACAATGCACCGGCCATGCGGCGCTCCGAGGCGCGGATCCGTCCGCACCTCCACGGCCGGCGGGCGCGCGTCGTGTCGGCTGGGCCTACTGCGCGCCGGCGTCGCTTCCTTCGCCCCCCACCGTGATCTCGACGCGCCCGGTCATGCCGGCGCGCAGCGCCACGCCGTCGGTCTCGTCGACGTCGACGTGCACCGCGAACACCACCGCGCCGGTCTCGTCGAGCTTGCCGAGGTCGTCGATGCGGGCCACCTTGCCGGTGATCGCGTGGTCCGGGTACGCCGTCAGCGTGACGCCCGCCGCGTCGCCCACCTGGATGTCGCCGACGAAGCGTTCGCCGAGGTTCGTCGTGACGAAGCGCAGCGGCCGCGTCCGCGTCAGCGTGAGCACCGGGGCGCCCGGGCTCACGGTGTCGCCCACCAGCGGCTGGATGGCCGTGACCGTGCCGGTGAACGGGGCGGTCAGGGTTGCCCGGCCCAGGTTGGTCTCCGCCTGGCGCAGGCTCAGGCGGGCGCTGGCCAGCTGCGCCTCCGCCGCCGCGAGGTCGTCGGCGGCCGTCGCCTCGGCCTGCCGTACGTTCAGCTCGGCCAGCGCCACGCCCTGCTCCGACGCCTGGACGTTCGCCTGGGCGCCGTCGCAGCTCGTCCGCGCCTCGTCGCGCACCGAACCGGGGAGGTTGCCGTTGTCGGCGCGCCCGCACGCCGCGTCGCGCTGCGCCTGGTTGCCCCACAGCGTGTTCTTGGCCCGCTCGACCTCGATGCGCGCCTGGGCCAGGGCCGAGCCCGACTCGAGCTGGCGGACCCGGGCCTGGGCGGTGGCCACGCCCGCGCGCGCCTCGGCCAGCGCCAGGTCCAGCGCCAGCGTGTCGAGCCGCGCCAGCACCTGCCCCTGCGCCACGTCCTCGTTCTCGGCGGCCCCGAGCTCCGCGAGCGTCCCGGCCACCCCAAACGCCAGCGTGTGCGGGTCGTCGGGGTACTGCAGCGCGCCGTCGGCCGTGATCACGCGCTCGACCGTGCGATCGACCGTCGGGCGGGCCGTCGGCGCCGCGGCCGCCCCGGCCGCGCCCGTCGGCGTGACCGTGCCCGCGGCGGTCTCGCCGCCCGCGTCCTCGGATCCGCCCCCACAGCCCGTCGCGGCCACGGCCAGCAGCCACGGCACGACGACGAGCGCCAGCCCGCGGCGCCGGCGCCGCCCGTTGCGATGTTCCACCGTCTCCTCCTTGATGTCGGTGCAATCCACGACCCGCATGCCCATCCTCCTCCGCCTACAGCGTCCTCAGGATCTCGATCGCGCGCCGCCGCCGGTAGCTGTGCGTGGCCACGACCGCGCTCACCAGGCTCGCCACGATCATCAGCGCCAGGACGGCCGGCACGACGATCGGGTCGATCGCGAACGTCGTGGGCACCTCTTGCTGGAAGCCGTTCGACAGGCGGAACGTGTAGGCCAGGAGCACCCCGGCCGTCACCCCCGTCAGCGTCGCCGAGAGCGTCATCACCATGGCCTCGCCGACGAACACGCCCAGGAGGTGCCGGCCCGAAGTCCCGACGGCTTTGAGCATGCCGATCTCGCCGCGCCGGCCGTAGATCGACACGTAGATCACCGCGAACACCCCGAACACCGCGAGCACCGATGTCAGCGCCGTGAGGATGATCAGGAAGATTTGCCCCGTGCGCGACTCCTCGCGGATGGTCTCGATGGTCTCCTCGGTGCTGTCGATCCGCAGGTCGTGCGCGGTGGCGTAGCGCAGCCGCAGGTCGGTGGTCAGCTGCTTCTCGTCGACCCCCGGCGCCGGCCGGAGCATGAGCGTGCCGACGATCGGCGCGGCGCGATCCGGCGGGCCGAGCAGCGGGTCCTGGAGCAGCGCCCGATAGGCTTCCATCCCGATCAGCATCGTGTTGGCGCCGCTCCAGACGCTCGTCTGCTTGGCGGTGTACTCGCCCAGCCCGCCGACGCGCCGCGCGATGCCGACGATGGTCATCTCGGCGGTGTGGTCGCGGCCTGCGCCGTCGAGGACCAGCGTGTCGCCCAGGCCGCGGTCGAGGAACGTCGCCAGACCCGCCCCGATGATCACGGTGCCGGGGTCCGCCACGATCCGTTCGAACGCGCTCGCGTCGCCGGCGATGAGCTCGAAGGCCTCGCCGTACAGGACCGGGCGCGGGTCGGCATCGACGCCGATGACGCGCACGCCGGCGTCGCGCATGCCGACCCCGTCGCGCACCCGGGTGCTCCAGCTGGCGGAGCGCCCGACCGACTGGCCGACCTGCGGGTCCGTGCGGATCTCCGCGAGGAGATCGGTCGCGAACGTGCCCTCGGACTCGGTCTGGACCCGGAACGCCTGCGCCCCCTCGGCCGTGCGCGGCGCCGTGACCCGGATCGGCGCGCCGCCGCTCAGCCGGCGGTCGGTCTCGGTGTTGGCCACCTCCAGCGCCAGCGTCGTCGACAGGAAGCTGGGGAGGAGCGCGCTCATCACGATCATCAGCGAGATCAAGGTGTTGCGCACCTTGCCGCGCATCACCGTGCGCCGCACGAAGTAGCCCACCCGCGGGGCGCCAGCCTCGATCACCCGCAGGAGCAGGCGCTCCATCGGCAGGATCACGATGAAGAACAGCAGCGCCGCGCCGACGATGAGCGAGAGCAGCGCGCCGAAGATCAGTGCCGCCAGCACCCACAGGATGCCGAAGTCGAACGCCAGCGGGAAGACGTAGAAGACCAGCAGCGGGTACATCAGGATCACCAGGCCGGCGCCCGACACCCGGAAGTCCGTGCGCCGCTCGCGCAGCGCCGCCAGATCCTCGAGGCCCGGCCCGTCGGCGATGCCCGGGTTGATGGCGTGGGTGATCTTGGTGGCCGACGCCTTGCGCGCCGGCTCCCACGTGCTGATGGCCAACACGCCCCCGGCGAGCGCCACGGCCAGCACCACCGACGACGGCGTCACCAGTGGCAGGTCGGCCAGGAAGTCGCCCGCCTGCTGCGCCATGTAGGGCCGGATGACGAGGTTGTTGACCGACTGGCCGACGACGATGCCGAGCCCGACCCCGATGAGCCCGATGCCCGCCACCTCGCCGATGACCAGGTTGAAAAGGTGCCGGCGCGGTGCCCCGAGGATGCGCAGGATGGCCATGTCGCGCGTTTGCTCCTGCACGTTGGTCATGATGAGCGTGCGGATCAGCATGCCGACGACGCTGAGCGACAGGAGCCCGTACATCGTGATCAGCGATTGGAGGAAGATGAACTGGTTGGCGCCGTCGATCACCGCCTTCGGCCGCGGCATCAAGAACTGGAAGTCATCGTGCCCCAGCGCGTCGCGGATGGCGAAGCCGACCGCGCGCGCGCTGAACGCGCTCTGCTCGGGGTTGCGCGAGTCGTACAGCGACGGGTCGAGCTCGATGACCAGGCGCTCCGCCGTCTGCCCCAGCCCGAAGCGCGCCTGGGCCGACGCGAGGCTGACGACCACGCCCTCGTTGCTGGACTGCCCGGTCAGGCCGCGCTGTGTGCCGATGCCGCGCACCACCCAGGTGGCCGTCGTGCGGCGGCGCGAGCTGTTGTCGTTGGCCGGCCGCCCCGGCAGCCGGGTCTGCGGCGGCGCATACTGGATCTCGACGGCGTCGCCGACCTCGGCGTCGAGCACGTCGGCTGTCTCCTGCAGGAGGAACGCGCCCGGGACGCCGTCGGGGTCGTCGGCCAGGTCGTAGACACCGTCGGCCACCTCTACCGTTCCCGACTTGTCGACCGCCGGATCGAGCGCGACGAAGGCGGCCTCGCCGCTCTTGGCGCCGGCGCGGATGGCGGCCACGGCGTGGACGCGCGGCGTGGAGGCCACAACCCCCGGGACGCCCTCGACGATCGGGATGATCCGATCGGTGTCGAGGAACGGGTTGGGCGCGGTGTCGGGCCGCGTCAGCACGAGGTCGAAGTCGCCGACCTCGCCGGCCACGGTGCCGGTGTAGTAGCGCCGGTAGTTGTCGACCGTGGCGTTGAGCGCGACCAGCGTGCCGGTCCCGACGATCAGCGCCAGGACCATCAGGATGGAGCGGACCTTCCGCCGCTTGAAGTTGCGGGCGACGTATGTGCTGATCATGGCGCGTCCATGAGCCGCGCCACCGGATCGGTGGCTTGCGACACGATCTGGCCGTCGAGCAGGTGCACGGTGTAGTCGGCGAACTCGGCCATGCGCGGGTCGTGAGTGACGAACACCACCGTCTTGCCCTGCGCCTGGTTGAGATCGCGGACGAGGCGCATGATCTCGAAGCCGGTCTGGCTGTCGAGGTCGCCGGTCATCTCGTCGCCGATCAGGATCGCGGGGTCGTTGGCCAGCGCGCGGGCGATGGCGACGCGCTGCTGCTGCCCGCCTGACAGCTCGCTGGGGTAGTGGTGCTCGCGATCCGCCAGCCCGACGGCCGCCAGGATCTCGTGCGCCCGCTGCCGGCGCGCGGCGCGCGAGAGCTTGCCCAGGAGCACCATCGGCGCCTCGACGTTCTCGAGCGCCGTGAAGTTGCCGAGGAGGTTGAACGTCTGGAAGACGAACCCCATCTTCTCGAGGCGCAGCCGGGCGAGCTGCTCCTCTTTCATCGCCACGACGTCGGCGCCGTCGATGCCGACGTGCCCGCGCCCCGGTTCGTCGAGGCCGCCGACGATGTTGAGCAGCGTCGTCTTGCCTGAGCCGCTGGGGCCCATCAGGCACACCATGTCGCCGCGCGCGATGTCCAGCGACACGCCGCGCAGCGCCGGCACCGCCTCCTTGCCCATGAGGTAGCTCTTGTGGACGTTGTCGATGCGGATGATGATGTCGGCGTCGGGGCGGGCGGGCATGAGGGCTCCAGCACGTGGGAAGTCGGCGGGCGCGGGCACGTCGGCATCGACGGCGCCCCCATGGCCGGGGGGGCGCCGGAGCGGGCGGCTTACGGCGCGGGGGTCTCGGCGGCCGGCGGGGTCGCCGTGTCGGTGGGGATCGGCGTGCCCTGGGCGCGCGAGATCTCGCGGTCCAGGACCTTTCGCATGTCCTCGAATGGCAGGTAGCCGGCCACGAGCTCGAAGTGCTCGCCGGCCTGGATGAGGAACGACGGGGTGGCGTTGATCTTGAGGTCCTCGAGCGCCTGGCGCGTCAGCACGCTGACCACGGGCCGGTACTTGGCGGCCTCGAGGCACGCGCGGTAGGCGTCGACGTCGAGTCCCACCGCCGCGGCGGCCTCGTCGCCGATGCCGAACATGGCCTCGCGCGCCTTGGCCTCGTCCTCGACCGGCAGCTCGGACAGCGGCTTCCAGGCCGCGAACAACCGATCGTGCATGTCCCAGAAGTGGCCCTGCTCGCCGGCGCACAGCGATGCTTCGGCGCCGACCACCGCGGGCCAGCCGTGGTTCTTGAGCGGCAGGTGCCAGAACACCAGGCGCGCCTTCCCGGTGTCGACGTAAGCCGCCTTCACCTGCTGGTAGGTTTCCTCGGTGAACTGCCGGCAGTACGGGCACAGGAAGTCCGAGAACTCGTAGACGGTGATCAGCGCGTCGTCCGCGCCGAGGGCGGGCGGCTCGAAGCCTTCGACGAGCGCCACGACCGTGGGATCGGTGGTCGGCGTCGGGCCCTGCGCCAGGCCGGCATCGTCGTCGGCGCCGGCGGTTGCGGCC
>CAYQBA010000172.1:0-6634 GCA_964415605.1 uncultured Anaerolineales bacterium
AAGATGGTCGCCGTCGCAACGCTTCCCGACGCTCGGCTCGGCATCGCACGGCGGACCCGTCAGATCAAACGCATCGGAATCCCGATCGGCGTCGCGCGGACGAGCCCGACAGATCGCGGATCAACGCACCCGACCGTCGACCCGTCCCTGCCATCACCGGCCCGCCACGCCACTCTACCCTCGATTAACCACCGAGGCGCGCGATCCTGACATCCCCGCGGAAAAACCCGTCGAGCCGCGGCAACCCCGGTCCGGGCGTACCGCCAGCGCACCCCCGAAGACCCCCGCCGCGCCGCCGTTCAGGGGTTGTCCAAAAGCCAAACCAATCTCGCTACTCTGATCGGAGAGGACTGAG
Organism: uncultured Anaerolineales bacterium; assembly: GCA_964415605.1. GTDB lineage: Bacteria > Chloroflexota > Anaerolineae > Epilineales > Epilineaceae > UCB3. The sequence continues at coordinate 356 of CAYQBA010000172.1, forward strand.
AGGACCGCATCCACTTCTGGATGTCGCCTCAGTCCATGGCCTCGCTGAGCTTGAGCACCGCCATGAACGCCTCCTGCGGGATCTCGATGTTGCCGAGGCGCTTCATCCGCTTCTTGCCGGCTTTCTGCTTCTCCAGGAGCTTGCGCTTGCGGGTGATGTCGCCGCCGTAGCATTTGGCCAGCACGTCCTTGCGCAGCGCCTGGACCGTCTGGCGCGCGATGATGCGCCCGCCGATCGCCGCCTGGATCGGCACCTTGAACATCTGGCGCGGGATGACGTCATGCATGCGGCGGGTGAGCGCGCTGCCCATCTGGTACGCCTTGTCGCGGTGCACGATGAGCGAGAGCGCGTCGACCGCCTCCTCGTTGACCAGGATGTCGAGCTTGACGAGGTCGCCCTGGCGGTACCCGTCGAAGTGGTAGTCCATCGAGGCGTAGCCGCGCGTCCGGCTCTTGAGCTGGTCGTAGAACTCCGTGATCAGCTCGGCCAGGGGCACGCGGTATGTGAGCATCACCCGATTGTCGCCGACGTACTCCATCTTGTCGTACTCGCCGCGCCGGTTGGTCACGAGGTCCATGATGGGCCCGATGTAGCCGTCCGGGGCCCAGATCGTCACGAGCATCCATGGCTCGTACACGGCCTCCAGGACGCCCGGGTCCGGCAGCGCCGCCGGGTTGTCGATCTTGAACGCGTCGCCGTTCTTCTTGAGCACCTCGTAGACCACCGACGGGGCCGTCGCGATGAGGTCGATGTCGTACTCGCGCTCGAGGCGCTCCTGGACGATCTCCATGTGGAACAGGCCGAGGAAGCCGCACCGGAAGCCCAGGCCGAGGGCCGCCGAGCTCTCGGGCTCGATCACCAGCGCCGCGTCGTTGAGCTGGAGCTTCTCGAGCGCGTCGCGGAGGTCGAGGTACGCGTCGCCGGCGGTGGGATAGAGCCCCGCGTAGACCATCGGCTTGGCCGGCTGGTAGCCCGGCAGCGCCTGCGTCGCTCCGCCGTCGGCCGTCGTCACCGTGTCGCCGACCTGGACCTGCCGGACGTTCTTGAGCCCCGTGGCGATGTAGCCAACCTCGCCCGCCGACAGCCCGTCGACCGGGCGGAGGCCCGGGGCGAACACCCCGATCTCGATCGGCTCGCACGTCTCGTCCGTCGACATCATCCGCAGCCGCGGCGGCCGCTTGCCGTCGATGTGCCCGTCCTTCAAGCGCACGTGGGCGATGACGCCCTTGTACGCGTCGTAGTGGCTGTCGAACACGAGGGCCCGCAGCGGGGCGGCACGATCGCCGCGCGGCGGCGGCACCTCGCGCACGATGGCCTCCATCAGGGCGTCGATGTTGGTGCCCTGCTTGGCCGACACGCACAGGATGTCCTCCGGCCGGCCGCCGAGCAGCTTGACGATCTCCTCGGCCACCTCGTCCGGGCGCGCGGCCGGCAGGTCGATCTTGTTGATGACCGGGAGGATGTCGAGGTCCGCGTCGATGGCGAGGTAGAGGTTGGCCAGCGTCTGGGCCTCCACGCCCTGGGTCGCGTCCACGATGAGGATGGCGCCCTCGCACGCCGCCAGCGCGCGGCTCACCTCGTACGTGAAGTCCACGTGCCCGGGCGTGTCGATCAGGTTGAGCATGTACGTCTGGCCGTCGGAGGCGGCATAACGCATCCGGACCGCGCTGGCCTTGATGGTCACGCCGCGCTCGCGCTCGATATCCATGGAATCGAGCGCCTGCGCGACCATGGCGCGCTGGTCGATGGTCGCCGTACGCTCGATCAACCGGTCGGCGAGCGTGCTCTTGCCGTGATCGATGTGCGCGATGATACAGAAGTTGCGGATGTGGGCCGGATCAGTCATGCTAGAATGCGTTCGCTTGGGGCGCTGTGATCACGGCGCGGTGCCGTCGACGGGGAGCGAACGCCAATCCTAGCACACGCCCCGTCCGCAAGTCGCCTCGACACGCTACATAACGGAGCACCTGTGCGCCTCGGACCCTGCATCCCTGCCGGCGCGGCGGCCGTCTGGCTCCTGACCTTTGGCCGCGGCGCGCCGGTCGAGGCCCGTCTCCATGCCCGACCCGCGCTACCCGACCTCGTGGTCGACGGCACGACCGTCGACCACGTGGGCGAGCACGAGTTCGGGACGGTGACGATTCGGAACACCGGCGTCCTTTCGGTCACGCAGTACACCGGGGTGGCCGGCGGCGGCACGCTGACGATTCGGGCCCGGCGCATCGAGGTCGACGCCACGTCCCGCATCACCGGCGACGGGGCCGGCTGGCGCGGCCGCATGGAGGGCAAGGGCGAGGGCCCGGGCGGCGGCGAAGGCGGTGACGTGGCGCTGTTCGACCCGCGCTTTGGCGCTGGGGGATTCGAGATGGCGCTCCCGCCGTTCGACCGGCTCCTGAGCGCGCGGACCGCCGTGATCGTCGGCGCCGGCCGTGGCCCCGCCCGCGTCCTCCATCCCACCGGCTCCGGCGCCGGCGGCGGCCATGGCGGCCGCGGCGGCGACGGCATCCTCAACAGCCGGCGCGGCGAGTGGCGTGGGGGCCTGCCGTACGGCACGGCCGACGGCGACGCGGCCGAGCTTGGCTCGGCCGGCGGGGCACCGCCGCCGTCGCACCACGAGACCCGCAGCATCGGCGGCGGAGACGGCGGCGGCGCGATCCGCCTCGTGGCGGACGAGATCATCGTCGCCGGCCGCGTCTCGGCCGACGGCGACCCTGGCGCGGCCGCGACGTACGACGCGGCCGGCGGTGGGGCCGGTGGCGGGATCGTCATCCATGCCGGGCGCCTCGACGTGACGGGCGCGATCTCCGCGATGGGGGGCCGCGGCGGCGAGGCCTACGATGTGGCCGGCAGCGGGGGCGGTGGGCGGGTCAAGATCACCTACGCGCACGGTCGACTGGACCCTGCCCGGGTGCACGTGGGTCCCGGCAAAGGGCCTTGTCCCGGCGAGCGGACAAGCCCGTGGGGCTGTGACGGCACGCTGGAAGTGGTGCGCGTGCCGGCGCCGGCGTACCTGCCGCTGGCGATCCGGGGGGTGTGCCTGGCCGAGGCACGCCGCGCGACCGCCCTTGTCCTCGACGTGTCGGTCAGCATGATGGCGGCCACGCGCGCCGGGCGCCCCGCCTTGGCCGCCGCGACCGAGGCTGCCGGCCGGTTCCTGGAACGGATGGGCGCCGCCGATCGGGTGGCGGTGCTGTCGTTCGCCGGCGACGCGGTTGTGCTCCAGCCGCTGACCGCGGACCTCGCCGCCGCCCGGGCCGCGCTCGGCCGCCTGGTGCCCGCGAGCGGCTCGCGCATCGACCGCGGCCTGGCAGCCGCCCACCGGGTGCTCGCCGGCGCGTGGCCCTCCGAGCGGCGGGTCATGGTCGTGGTCACCGACGGGGTCGCCTCGGCCGACCTGGGATCGGTCCGGGCCACCGCGGCCGCCGCGCGCGCCGATGGCGTGACGATCTACACCGTCGGCATCGGCGCCGAGGTCAACCAGGCGCTTCTGATCGAGCTCGCGGGCGACCCGTCGCGACACCTTTTCGCCCCGGACGCCGAAGACCTCGCCGGGTTGTACGCGGCGATCGCCGCCCGCGAGGCAGGGTGCTGGCAGCCGTGACGGCCGGCACGGCAACGCCATCGCGCGTCCGCTCCGGCCATCGGCATGCCGGCGGAGGGCGCGCGCGAGCGCCGCGCCGTTCCCGCTTCATCAACGTCGATCGCATCGGCGCCCCAAGATCACCTGCGAGCGCCGCGCCGTTCCAATCGCCGACGAGGCAACCCCGGCGGCCGGGATGCGTAGAATTGTCACCCATACATATCCAAGGAGCAGACCCAGCATGATGACCGAAGAGTCCACCCCCACCGTTCTCGAGACGCCCACGGCCGACACAACGGCCGACACCGCCGCGGCGTCCGACACCGCGACCGCGACGACGTCGCAGGCGTTGCAGGGCATGGCATCGGAGCTGCGCAGCTTCGGGCAGCAGCTCGCCGCCGTTCTGCGCGCGGCCGCCGCGACGCCCGAGGCCGAGCAGCTGAGCGGCCAGATTCGCGACGGGCTGAGCCAGCTGCGCGACGAGATCGACACCGCCCTGGACGGCTTGCGAACGCGCACTGCCGAACGGACGGGCGATGCCGCCGGCGGGGTCCTGTCGCAGGCGCGCGGCGAGCTGGCCGCGGCGCTGCAGACCCTCGGCCGCGCGGTCGTCAGGATGGCCGACTCGGTGGCGCCCGGCGACGGCAAGCCCGCGGCCGGCGAGCCGGCCGCCGCCGAAGGCGGAGACGCCACACCGCCCGCCTAGCGCGACGCCCGTCCCGCAACCGCACGCGTCGCACATCCGGGCGCTGCGCCGCCCGGGCTCGCTGTCGGCGCGGCACAGGCGCCATCACCCACCGGCACGCGTCGACGATGACGCCCCCGAGATGGTCGAGCCGACCGTCCCGGGGGCGTCATGCTGTCCAGGCGTGCGGCCGTCAGCGCCGCCGTGCTGGCGCCGCCCGCCGCTCGATGAACACGATCCCGTCCCGGACGTGGCGGGCCGCCCATCCCCGTTGGGCGAGCCAATCGCTGTACGCGACCGCGATCGCCAGGCGATCCGCGGCCTCGGCCGCGTCATCGACCGGCCCACCGAGGTGCCGTGCCACGTCCCATAGGCTGCGCGGTCGCCCGGCCACGATGGACCGCACGGTCTGGAGCCGCGCGCGGATGTCGGCCAGCCGGCGGGCGATGAGGACCCGATGGGCGCGGATCGGAGGACCGTGCCCGGGGAGGATGATCGACGCGTCCAGTCGCCCGAGTGCCAGCAGCGACGCGATGAGGTCAGCCAGCGTGTGCGGCCGTCCTTCGGCGCCGCGCGGCTCCAGGGCCGGGCGCGTCGCCCGATCGCGAAGCACGAGGTCTCCCGCGAGCACGGTACCGGACGCGACATGCTGCAACACCAGCTGATCGGGCGCATGGCCGGGCAGGTGCAGCACCATCCAATCGTCATCGCCGGCGGGGACGACGTCGCCGTGGTCCACGGGGCGTAGCGCCCGCCCATCGACCCCACCGGGCGACTCGACCGCCGCCTCCCACGTGGCCAGAGCATCGACGATGGCCGGCGGCGCCCCTGCCGCGCGTGCGACGCGGTCGAGGAGGCCCGCACGCGCGGCGTGCTCCGCTCGAGGGTCGGTCACCGCGTGAACGCCGCGTGGGTGGAGGAGGATCGGCGCGCCGCATCCGGCGTGCAGCGCCGCCAGGGCGCCGGCGTGAGCCTGGTGGGTGTGGGTGAGGATGATCTGCGCCACGCCGGCCAGCGGAACACCGGCGGCATCGGCCGCCCGCGCCACGCGCGCGGCCGTGCCCGGCAGCGCCGGCCCGGTGTCGACCAACGTCGGCACCCGTCCGGGCAGGAGGTAGACGTTGACGGCGCGGCCGGACGCGCCGCACGGAACCTCGATCCGGTGCACGCGCGGGCGAGACCCGGCCACCCGGTCCATTTGAGCCGCGGTTGGGGATCAGCCGGCCGGCGCGCCTTCAGCTTGCGCCGCCGGCGCTTTGGCCGCGCTCGGGTCGGGCTTGAAGCGGACCAGGATCTTCCAGTGTCCGTTCTGGACGATCTCGTCGCGCTGGTTGACCACCCGCACGTCGAAGGTGACGATGCCGCCTCCCATCATCCGCTGCGCGTGCTTGTCGATGACGTTGACGACGACGTGGATCGTGTCGCCCATGAGGATTGGCCGGCGGAACTTCCAGTCGATTCCCAGAAACGCCATGGCGGTGCCGTCGATGAACCCGAGACGGGAGGTCAGGCCCGTCGCCGCCGACAGGCCGAGCATGCCGTGCGCAATGCGTTCGCCGAACGGCGTCTCGCGCGCGAACTCGGCGTCGGTGTGCAACGGGTTGTAGTCACCCGACAGCCCGGCGAAGGCGCACACGTCGTGCTCGGTGATCGTCCGCGCCGGGCTGACGATGGTGTAACCGATCTCGAACTCTTCGAAGTAGTGGCCGCGGGCGGTCCGTTCGGCGCCTGAGGTCATCGGGGTCGCTCCTGGCTGCGTTGGCATGGCGTCGGTCGTGGCGGGTGGCGAGGCCGAGGGTCAGCCTGAGCAAGACCGGCCGTGGGGCCAGACGCCTTCACGGCCGCTTCGAGGCCACCTCGATCGCTCCGGCCGTTCGTACGCATCGTCACCTCCTTCCCATTGTATCGCCGCTCCACGCGCGGCGGCAACCGTCGCCACGCCGGCGGTCGACGCGGCGGCCCGCGTGCGGCGTTGACGGGCGGCGGCGGCTTTGCTAACCTCCCCGCTCGCCGG
>CAYQBA010000172.1:6644-9889 GCA_964415605.1 uncultured Anaerolineales bacterium
CGCCCCCGGCCCCCCCCCGGGGGGGCGCCGCGGCGCCCCGGGGGCGGGTTGGCGGGGGGGGGGGGGTTTTCCAAACCCCCCCCCCCCCGGGCGCCCCGCGCCGGCGAGCGACCGACACCCAGGACCGCGCCGCGTGCCCCACGCCAGCCCTTCCCCGCCCCAGCCGGCCGCCACGCCGGCGGCGATCGCCGGACCCGACGCCGTCGCGCCCCTGTCGCAAGTCGCGGGCGACGCCGCGCGCCGCTGGTGGCGCCTCGCGCCGGACGGTGCCACGATCGCCCGGCGGTACGTGCTGGCGGGAGCCGCGTGGTCGCTCGGCGCGGCGATCCTCGCTCTGGGCGGAACGCTCGGCCTGGCGGCGGGGCACGCCATCCCCGGCGGAGCGCCACTCGGCTTCGGCCGCGTCGATGCCGCCTACGTGCATGCGATGTTCTTCGGCGCGATCTCGCTGCCCCTGGCCGGCGCAAGCCTGTACATCGGCGGCATCGGCGCGAGCGGTGCGGCGGTCCGCCGCCGGGCGCGCCTGGCGTGGGAGGCGTGGAACGCGGGCCTGGTCGCGGCCGTGGCCGCGGCCTTGGCCGGGTGGCCTGGACCGTCGGGATCGCCGTGGTCGCTCCCGCTCCCGGCCGGCGCCGTGCTCTGGGGGGGGGCCGCGCTGTGGGCATGGGCATTGGGATCGCTGGCCACCGACCGCCAGACGCCCGCGCCCGTCGCCGCGCGGCTCGGCCACATGGCGGCGGTCGCGCTCGTCGTCTACCTCGGCCTGGGCGTCGCGCTGGCCCCCGCGGCGCCGGGGGCCGGGTCGGTGTTCGTGGATGGCCTCCTCGTGCCCGGCTTGGCCCACCTCTGGGCCATCCCGGCTGGCCTGGGCGTGGCGGCCGCCGTCCTGCCCGCCGCGCTGGGCGCCCCGTTGTTCGGCCGCCGCGTGCTGCGTTGGGGTGTTGGGGCCTGGCTGGTCCTGGCGCCGCTCGGCCTCCCGCGCGACCTGGCGCCCGACCTCGCGCCGGCCTGGCTTGCCCGGCTGAGCGGGGCGTCGACCGCCGGCCTGTTGGCACCGGTCGCGTGGCTGGCGATCGCGCTGTTCGGGACCCGCCTGGGCGGGCGCTGGCACGCGCGATCGGAGGACTCGGGAGCCGTTGGCCGCGCGGGCGCTGCGGCGACGGCGGAGCTGGGCGACCAAGCCGATGGCCCTGCGGCGACGCCCATGGCACCTGCGGCGGATGGACCGGCCCTCCAAAGCTGGGCGGCGGTGTTCGTGCTGGCCGGCCTGGGCCTCGCCTTGGCCGCGGTCGCCGTCGACGCGCTCACGCCCCCGGGGTCGGCGCGCCTCGTGCAGCTCACCGCCTGGCGCGCCGGCCATGCCTGGCTGCCGCCGTTCGCCGGCTTGCAGATCCTCGGCCAAGGGGCCGGGCTCGCCGTGCTCGGCGGCCTGGGGGTGCGGATCGACGCGGCGTGGGCCCGCCGCCAGGCGGCGGTGGTGATCTCCGGTGCGCTGCTGGTCGCGGCGGCCCTCGCCATCGTCGGGCTCGCCCAAGCCGCCGCGGAGCTGGCCGATGCGTTGTCCACCGTCGGCCTCAAGCCGGCGCCGCCGTCCAGCGCCGATCTCGCCCGCGCCGAGGCGTGGCTGCGGCTGCCCGGCACGGCGTTGCTCGGCGTGTCCGCCGTGACGTGGCTGACCTTGGCGCTCGGGTCGCGGCCTGCCGCGGCCGTGGCGGCCAGTGGCCCGCCGATCGCCGCGGCCCCGGCCGCCGGTGCCGCCGTCCCCACCCTCGGCGCCGTCCTGGTGGTGTTGGGAGCGGCGTTGCTGATCACCGTCTTCGTGCCGATCGCCTTGACCACCGCGGCGGTGCCGACCTGGAACGCCGATGGCGACGGCGAGGCGAGCGCCTTGCGCGCCGAGGGGAAGTGGCGCTACCGCGTGGAGCGTTGCGCCGCGTGCCACACCCAGCGGGTGCGGGACACCCTCGACGCCGTCCGCTATGGGCCGCGCCGGCCGGCGGGCGACGGGCTGCCAGGGCCGGTGCTCGCCGGCCACCGGCGCGCGGGACCGGACCTCACCTGGGTCGGCGAGCGCTTCGACGGCCCCGACGCGCTCGCGCGCACGTTGTCGGCGGTCCATGGCCCGGGTGGCGTCCCGGCGCAGCCGTGGCTCTTCGAGACCGGCGGACCGACGACGGCCGGGACGGCGATCATCGGCTACCTGGATGGGCTCCGCCGCCCGGGAGCGGCAGCGCCGGACCCATTGCCCGCGCCGGCGGGCGTGTCTCCGTGAGATCGACGGCACCGCACGCCGATCTCCCGGCGCGGGACCCTGGCCTGCCCCGGTTCGCCTGGGCCGCGGGCCTCGTGGCGGCAGGGATCGCCGCCGGATGGCTGTGGGCGGCCGCACCAGCGCCGTCTCCCGAGGCCGAGGCGGCCCTGGATGCCTTCGCGCAGACCCCGATCCCGGCCGAGGCCGTGCTGCCGGGCGCCGGACTGTTCCTCCGCGAGGGGTGCGGGGCGTGCCACGCCACGTCGGACGTGTCGACCGCGCTTGGGCCCGGGTTGGGCGGCGTGGGGGCGCGCGCCGCGCGGCGGATTGCCGAAGCGGGTTATGGTGGGGCGGCGGACACGGCCGCGGCGTATCTCCGCGAGGCGATCGTCGACCACTGCGCCGATGCGGTGCCGGGCTACGCGTGCGTCGACCTGCCCGACATCGGCTTGCGGCTGACCGAGGACGATGTCGCCGATCTCGTCGACTACCTGGGGCGCCTCACGCCCGAGGGAAGCCCGTGAGCACCGATCCCGAGACCGAGCGCTTCGGCGATCGCTATGCGCCCGGCGAGGACGTCGGCCCGCTGCTGCGTGCCGTGCTCGGCGGGGTGGCCGGCGCCGCCGCCGGACTCGCCGTCGATGCGGCGTGGCCCGACCGCGGGCTCGCGGTGATCACGCCCGGCGCGGCGGGCTCCGCGCCGGTGCCGTTCGGCCTTGTGTGGGCCGCGCTGTGGTCGGATGCCGTCTTGGGCTCCGCGACCCAGACGTGGGCGGGGGTGGCGATCGTCGTCGCGGTCGCGATCCTGGCGTCCGGGGTGTACGCGTACGGTCAGGTGCGCCGGTTCCTGCCCGGCGGGCCGGTCGCCGCAGGGCTCGCCTGGGCCACGGCGTGCGGGCTGCTCGGGGGGCCGGCCTTGCTGCCGCGCACGGCGCGCTGGCTGGCCGCCGGCACCGCCTCCGGCGGCAGCGCCGGCGAGCTCGTCGCCGCCGCC
>CAYQBA010000173.1:0-9803 GCA_964415605.1 uncultured Anaerolineales bacterium
GCCGCCGGTGCGCCCGCCCGCGCCGGCGCGGATGCCGGGCCCGTCGGCCCTCGACCACGCCCTGCCGGAGCCCCTGCCGGCGGCGCTGCGCGCCGAGGAGATCAACGCGTGGGTGGACGGCGTCGCGGAACGGGTGGCGGAGCGCGCCGGCGACGGGGACCGTCAGATCGACCAGCGCGATCCGTGGGCGGTCATCGACCAGTGCGTGCGCGACGACATGGTGGGCGACCCCGACACCCCGGCCGACGACAGCCCGGCGGCGTCGATCGCGATCGCGGTCGACGGCGTCATCACGTTCACGCGCGGCTACGGCGTCAAGGACCTCGCCGCCGGCGGCACGGTCGACGGCAATACCCTGTTCCGGATCGGCTCGACCACCAAGATGATGACCGCGGCGGCGGTGATGCAGCTCCAGGAGGCGGGCGCGGTGGACCTCCACGCGCCGCTCTCGCGCTACCTGCCAGAGTACCGACTCGGCCACCCGTGGCGCACGAGCGACCTCACGCTGCACCACCTCTTGAGCCACCAGACGGGGCACATCGACCAGTACTTCATCCAGGATGTCACGGCGCCGCTGATGCGCTGGGTGCAGGCCACCGGCGCCCTGTCGCTGCCGCTGTACGCCCCGCCGGGGGCGTTCTGGAACTACGCCAACCCCAACTTCAGCCTGGCCGGCGCCGTGGTCGAGCGGGTGAGCGGCCTGCCGTTCAACACCTACGCCGCCCAGAAGCTGTGGGACCCGGCCGGCATGCCGCTGACGACGCTCGACGCGCGCGAGGTGATCTCCACCGGCAACTACGCCACGGGCTACAGCAACGGCCAGCCGTTGGACCCGACGGCCTGGGACATCCCGTGGCTCGGGCCAGCCGGCACGGCGTTCTCGACACCGGTCGAGATGGTGACCTGGGCGCTCCTCATGCAGGCGGGCGACGACGCGGTGCTGTCGGCGGCATCCAAGCGCGCGATGCAGGCCCGCCACATCAACCAGGGCTACCTGCCGTGGGTGGACTACGGCTACGGGATCATGGTCACCGACTGGCGCGACGCGTCCGACCCGACCCGCCGTGTCGTGGTCTACGACCATGGGGGCAACATCCACGGCGGGTCCTCGCAGCTGTTCTGGGTGCCCGAGCGCGGCATCGCCGTGTCGGTGCTGGCCAACACCATCCGCTCGCTCGATCGCGCCGCGGCGTGCGCGGTCGAGACGCTCGCCGACATCACGATGATCCCGGTCGACACCGAGCGCAAGCCCCCCGAGGCATGGGATGCCGACGTCGGCACGTACAGCATGCTGGACCTCCTCCTCTGGCCTTGGACGGCCGCGGTCAGCCGCATCAGCAACACGATGACGCTCGACTTCAACGACGTGCCCGGCGGCGCGCTCATCCGGGGCGACAGCATGCCGATGGCCTATGCCTTCGGCGACGTGTTCGTCGCGCGCGGCGAGTCGCTCCTCGTGCCGGGCGTCGACCTCACGTTCATCCGCGACCGCGCCGACCCGTCGCGCGTGCGCTACCTGCGCAACCGCAACGCCGTGGGGCAGCGTGTCGGCCAGTTCCCCCAGCGCGTCGCGCTGGAGGGTGCCGGGTGCGCGCCCGTGCGGTTCCGGAGCGAGCTCGACATGCCCGTGCTGACGGTGACGGCACGCGGGCTGATGACGCCGACGCGCCGGGTCGACCTGCCGCTGGCGGCCGACGACCCGGCGGACCCCACGACGGCGCGGATCAAGCACGACTTCTCGATCAGCGAGGGGGGCGCGGACCTGGTGTACGTGGTGGCGGACACCGAGCCCGACGACGCGGTGGGCCTTTACCTCATGGCGGATCTCAACGGTGACGGCCGGTTCGTGCTGGCCGACGGCGAGCTCGTGGATCAGGGCATCGGCACGGCGGGCACGTCGCTGTTGTATGTCTCCAGCCCGCTGCCCGCGGGCAACTACCAGTTGTGGGTCCACGGGGCGGTGGTGAACGGTGCCGCCAGCATGGTGGATCTCGACATCCGGGTCGCCCAGGGGCGCCACCTGCGCCTCGAGAACCGCCCGCGCGGTTTGGCGGACGGCGCGACGTGGGAGATGCGGGTGTGCGCCGACGACGTCGGGGGCCTCACCGGGCCGATGCAGGGGATGATCGAGTTCAGCTACGACTCGCCGCCGCGGCGGTTCCGGATCATGGTGGATTGGGTGCCGTCACCGGCCCCGCCGCGCTGGTCGAACTACCTGCCGCTGACGCTGCGCGACCAGGCGCTGCCGTAAGCCGTGGGGCGGGGCTCCCGGGCGGGCAGCGGCGGACTGCAGGCGAGATCGTCGCGGGGGCTCGGGCCGACCCGATGTCAGCTCCACCCCCGCCACCGGAAGTACAGCACCATCCCCGCGGGGATCACGACCATCGACGCCAGGCTGAGCCACAGGAGCGCCGGGCTGGCGAACGGCAGGGTCGTGAAGTTCATGCCAAAGAACCCAGTGAGGAAGGTCAGCGGCAGGAACACCGTCGAGATCACAGTCAGCCGGCGCATGATCTCGTTGAGGTTGTTGGACTGGACCGACAGGTAAGCGTCGAGCGCGCTCGAGAGCAGGTCGCGATAGGTGTCGATGCTGTCCAGCACACGCAGGGTGTGGTCGTAGACGTCCTGGAAGAACACGACCGCGTCGGACGAGAGGATCGGCGGATCCCGGCGCAGGAGCACGTTCAGGACGTCGCGCTCGGGAGCGACGATCCGGCGCAGCGCGAGCAGGTCTTTCTTCAGCGCGAAGATCTCGCCCAGCGCCTCGGGGTCGAACCGGTCGAAGATCGCCTCCTCGAGGTCCTCGACCCGCTCGGCGAGCGCGTCGATGATCGGGAAGTAGTCGTCGATCACGTGGTCGAGGAGCACGTGAAGCAGGGCTCCGACGTCGGACCCGATGACGTCCGTCCGGCGCTGCCAGTGCTCCCACACGCCGTCGAGCTCGTCGATTGGCTCGACGTGGACGGTCACCATGAAGTTGGGGCCCAGGAAGATCGCCAGCTCGCGGATCTCCAGGCGCGGGGCGTCGGCGCCGCTCGGCGCGGCGAAGCGCAGGGCGTAGACCACCATGAAGTAGTAGCCCGGATAGATGTCGATCTTCGGCCGCTGGTGGCGGCGCTCGACATCCTCGATCGACAGCGGGTGGAACGCGAACTCATCGCGCAGGCAGCGCCACTCCGCAGGCGTGGGCGCGGCCAGGTCGACCCACACCGTCGTCCGCCGATCGGCGATGGCATCGCTGACGCGCGCGACGTCGTCGATGCGCGTCACGCGGTCGTCCTTGCAGGCCATGGCGCGGAGCATCGCGGCGCCTCCTCTGGCCGGAGCCTATTCGATCCGGATCGGGTCGCCCATCACGGCCGCCGGCCGGGCGCGGGCGACGTCGAAGAGGGCGCCGACGAGCGCCGGCAGCTCGCGAAGCTGAGACCACCACCACGACTGCGTGGCGTATCCCCGCCGGTCGGCGGCCACGGCCACGGCGTCGAGGCCGACGTGCCGGCACAGAAACAGCGCCCGCGGCACGTGGAAGGCCTGGCTGACGACGATGACCCCGTCGAGCTGGAAGATGTGCCGGGCGCGGTAGCAGCTGTCGTAGGTCCGCCGGCCGGCGAAGTCCGGCTGGATGTGGGCGGCGGGCACGCCGCGTGCGACGGCATACGCGGTCATCTCGCCGGGCTCGTTGTAATCGACGTAGCGGTTGTCGCCGCTGAACAGCAGGCGCTCGACCTTGCCGGTCTCGTACAGGCGCACCGCCGTCTCGACGCGGTCCTCGAGCATCGGGCTGAGCCCGCCGCCGCGGTAGATCCCCGCGCCGAAGACGAGCGCCACGCGCCGCGCCGGCACGGACGCCGCGTCGTACACCAGCGGCCGATACCAGGCGGTGACGGCGGCGCGCCACGCCACCGGGGCGACGATCGCGACGACGACAGCCATGCCGAGCCAGCGCAACCCGGCCCGCGCGGCGCTACGCAAGCTCGGCCTCGGCCCGCCACGCGCGCAGGCGGGTCCGGGTCCGCGCCAGCCGGGCCAGCCACGCGGCCGCCACGGGTTGCCACGCGGGGGCCCCGCGGGCCAGCGCCACGGTGTCGAGCGCGGCGCGGTCGAGCCGGTCGACCAGCGCGTCCAGCAGCGCGGGCACCTGCCCGTACTGACCCGCCGCCTGGAACAGCGACGTCAGCATGCGGCGGCGCTCGCCGATCAGGATCGGCAGGTCGAGGGACCGACCGACGTCGGCGATGGCGTCGGGCGTCACGAACACGCCGGCCTCGCGGGGCGTCGTCAGGTGCCGGACGATGCCGGACAGCGTGACCCCGGGCGGGGGGGCGCCGGGATCGTGCTCGCCGGGAGGGGCGGCGGCGGGCGACCGCGGCTCGTCGCCGGTGCCCGCGTAGATCGGCGGGGCCGGCAGGGCCGGCAGGGGATCGCGGCCGGGCGGCCACGCGTCGGCCGGAAGGTCCGCCAGCACGAGGTCGCGCGTCAGGCGCGCCAGCGCCCGGTAGAAGGCATGCGGGGCGGCGGTCTCGACGGCCAGGCCGAAGATCGGCGCCCACAGCCCGAGGTGTGCGCAGCGCAGCGCGCGCGCGACCGGCGCGCCGCGGCCGTCTTCCCACGCGTCGGCCAGCGCCAGCAGCTCGAGGCCGAGGTGGTCGATGCTCGCCGCGCGCGAGCCCGGGGGCGGCGACCAGCCGGCGGCGCGATAGGTCGCCGCGACGCGCGCGGTGGCCGGGGTGGCCAGCATCGCCGACGGGTCGAGGAACACGCTCTCGTAGGGGGGGATGGCGCCGATGAACAGGCGGTAGTACTCGGCGGCGAGGTCGGTCAGGTCGCCGGGCGCGCGCTCGGGCAGCGCGGCGCCGAGGGCGTCGACCGTGTCGATGGCCGCGAGGTCGGTTGGGCGGACCTCGTGCAGCCAGAGCCGGCCGAGGAGCCGGGCCACCCCGGGCGCGACCGTCACAGGCGATACGCCTCGCGGCTCGGGCGGAACGGGCGCAGCAGCCAGTGCGGGCGCCGCAGCCCGTCGGGCGACACGGCGTCGGCCGGACGGGTCAGGGCCAGCCACTCGCGGTAGACCTCGCGCGCCCGCGTGGTGTCGACGAACACGTCGCCGTGCCGGTCGCCGGGCGCCGCCGGCGCCACCGTCACCTTCTGGTGCCAGCAGTGCATGCCGGTGATGGGGTCGGGATGCACCGGGAACGTCAGGTTCTGGTGCACGCCCGCCTCGGTCCACCACACGCGGGCCGAGTCCGGGTCGGCGCTCTCGAACGGCCGCACGCCCTCGCGGCGGCGCATGCACCACTGGCCGGCGCCGACCGCGTCGAGGTCGACCAGCGCCGACGACCAGCGCGCCATCCCGGTCTCCTGCAGCCGCCAGCGGCCCATGTGGTGCGAGCACGCGACGATGCCGGGGCGGATGCCCTCGGTCACCCAGCACGGCAGCACGAAGTGGCCGATGTCGGTGGTGACACGGGCGAGCTGGTTGGTCGCCAGCCCGAACCGCGCCGCGTCCTCGGGGTGCACCCACAGCGGGTTGCGATGGCTGATCTCGGCCAGCCACTTGCTGTTGCCGCTCCGGGTGTGGATGAGCGTGGGCAGGCGGAACGTCGGGATGAGGACGGCCTCGCCGGCCGCGCGGTCGATCCGGGAAGGGTGGACGTGGCTGTGGATATAGGTGGGGATGGCGGCCTCCGGCCAGCCCCAATCCGCGAGGGTGTCGGACCAGAACTCGAGCCTGCGGCTCGGGGTGTCGAAGCCGCGGACCACGCGCCCGCCGATGCGCACGCCGACCGGCCGGCCGCGCGGGTCGCCGGCGAACACGGGGTGCGGGGTGATGTTGGGGTTGGGCGGCGCCGGGGCGGTGGTGTAGACGACGCCCGTGGCGGGGTCCTCGGTAGTGGCGCCGGCTTCGAGCGCCGCGGCGTCGACCGGCTGCGCGAACGGCGCCGACGCGCCGCGCCGCAGCTCAAAGGCGCCGTACTTGCGCATGTAGTCCAGCGGCGAGAGGCCTTCGGCCGCGGCGGCCTCGGGGAGCCCCGGCACGGTGTTCTCGAACATCCAGCCGTAGTACTCGTGGACCTTGAGCTTCTCGCCGGGCCGGTAAGGCGACTCGAAGTAGCGGCGGATGCCGAGCGCGCCGTCGGGGTCGATGCGCCAGCTGAGCTCGATCCAGAACTCGGTCTCTTCCCACACCTCACCGGGGTTGGCCTCGTAGGTGAGGTCGACGCGGTGGCCGAGCTTTTCGAGCGCGACGCGGCGCACGGGCTGGCGGAACCCGATCCAGCACCCGGCGTGGGTCTCCTGGCTCATGACGTCGTGCCGCTCGGCCCCGTGGCCCATCGGCAGGACGTAGTCGGCGAACCACGCGGTCTCGCTCCACGTCGGAGAGAGGCAGGCGTGGAGGCCGACGAGGCTCTCGTCGGTCAGGGCCTCGATCCAGCTCATCCCGTCGGGGTTGGTCCACACCGGGTTGTAGACGCGCGTGAAGTAGGTGTCGAGCTTCGCGCGGCCGTCCTTGAGCAGGTGCGGCAGGAGGAAGCTCAGCTCGAAGAACGTCAGCGGGTACTCGCGCGGCCACGTCAGCTCGTTCCAGCGCTCGGGGTGAGGGGCCAGGGCGTGCGGGCGCGGCACCCACTTGTCCCACGCGTTCATCGAGGTGCCGCCGTCGACGCCGACGGCGCCGGTGAGGACGTTGAGGAACCACAGGCAGCGCGCCACCTGCCATCCCCCGAGGTTGCCGGCGGTGGCGCTGCGCCACGTATGGGTGGCCAGCCGGCCGTCGCAGTCGGCCACCGCCTCGGCCACGGCGCGGATCGCTGCGACGTCGACGCCGCTCTCGGCGGCGGCGAACTCGAACGTGTAGTCGGCGTAGAGCGCCTTCAGCTCGGCCTCGAACGCCTCGAAGGTCCGCGGTCCGTCGGGCCGGGCGTGGGCGAGGTAGGCCTCCCAGTTCACCCAGGTTTGCACGAAGTCGCGGTTGTAGCGCCCCGTCTCGACGAGGTGCCGGACGATGGCGAGCAGGATGGCGGCCTCGGACCCCGGCCACGGCGACAGCCACAGGTCGGCGCGGCTGGCGGTATTGGAGAGGCGCGTGTCCATGACGATGAGCTTGGCGCCGTCGAGCTTGCCCTCGATGATCCGCTGGGCGTGCGGGTTGAAGTAGTGGCCGGTCTCGAGGTGGCTGCTGATGAGCAGGATCACGCGGGCGTGGGCGTGGTCGGGGCTCGGCCGGTCCAGGCCGGACCAGTACGCGTAGCCGGCCCGGGCGCCGGACGAGCAGACGTTGGTGTGGCTGTTGTGGCTGTCGCAGCCCCACGCGAAGAGGACCCACTCCATGAGCCCGTCGTGCCCCGGCCGGCCGACGTGGTACATCACCTCGTTGTGGCGCTGCTCGAGGAACGCGGCGCGGATGCGGGCGCCGAGGTCGTCGAGCACCTCGTCCCACGTCACGCGCACCCACTTGCCCTCGCCGCGCCTGCCGGCGCGCTTGAGGGGGTAGAGGATCCGTTCGGGATCATAGACCTGGTTGTGGGTCGCCGGGCCTTTGGCGCAGTTGCGCCCGCGGCTGCCGGGATGGTGGGGGTTGCCCTCGAACTTCTGGATCTCGAGGGTGTCCTTGTCGACGTAGCCCAGGAGCCCGCACGCGCTCTCGCAGTTGAAGCAAATGGTCGGGACGAGCATGTAGCGGCGCTCGACCTTGCGCGGCCACGCGCGCGGGTCGTGCTCGACCCAGTCGTCCCAGCGCTCGACGGGCGGATAGGCGGCCAGCCCGGGCGCCGGCGGCGTGGGTGGGGTGGCGGAGTCCACCCCCACCTCGGGCTTGCTTCGCTCGCCACCCCCGCCCCCGGGGGGGCCAGGGGACGGGGGGAGGCTCGTCAACGGCTCGTTCATGCGTTCGGGACCTCCTGCGGTGCCATCACGAAGGCGTGCTCGTAGCAGTACAGGCCGACGAGGGCGGCGAGCGGGGCGAGCGCGAGCAGCGCATCGGCGGCCGCCGGCAGCGCCGCCCAGCGAATGCCCCAGGCCACGTAGCCCGCCAGGGCTGCCAGCGGGACGACGTGCCCGACGACCAGCCCGCCGTGGAGGAACCAGCGGCGGTACTTCCCGTGCCGCATGAGGTGCGCGGCTCGCGTCGCGACCTCGCTGGCGTGCGGCATCCCGAGCTCGGCCAGCACGATCATGCCCAGGCTGACCATGAGCGCCGACAACAGCCCGCTGAAGCCAATGCCGAAGCTGTGGCTGGCCGCCTGCGAGATTCCGTCCCACGACGTGGCGCCAGACCACTGCACAGTCAATGCTCCCAAGAGGGCCAGCACCGCGCCGCCGCCCAGCACGGCCTGGGCCAGCATGTGGAGCGGCAGGAGCGGGCTCTGCCACAGGTCGCGCCCCTCGGCCTGGCCAAACAGGAATGCCGTGTACACGGCCGTCAGCATCGCCAACGGCAGGCCGGCCGCCAGGAGCCACGGGCGGACGGCGTCCGCCCACGCGGGCGCGAACAACCCGGCCAGCGCGCCGACTTCGGCGATGAACCACAGGCCAACCACGGCGGAGAACGCCACGAGGACGAACGCGCCGCGCGTGAGCCACGACTTCCACTGGGGCCGCGTGAGGATCGTCAGGAAGCGCTCGGGACGCTCGAGGTCCCACACCAGGAGCAGGGTCGTGAGGCCGAGGAACACCAGCGACACGAAGCTCCCGGCGACGGCAAGCGGCCGGTCGAAGTGCCCGCCGCCCTGGCGGATAAAGTGCCACGCCAAGAGCATGAACACGCCGCTGGCGATGCCCTTCGTCACGAGGTACGCCGGCACCTGCCAGTGCCATGGGATCTTGTGCTGGGCGTTGTACGTCACCTGGACCAGGTGCTCGGCCATCCGGCCGTCGCCGACGTGGATCGGGCCGCGCCACGTGCCCGTGCCTTGCTCGGCCGGCGCGCGGATGGCGGTGACAGACGTGGCGGTCGCGCCTCTGGGCACGCCGCGCGTCGCGCCCCGCTCGCGCCCGCCTTGCCCGGCCGCACCGTTTCCGCCGGTCATCGTCCCCGCCCGCTCGTCGACGAAGTCCGCCCACAGGAACGCCTCCGGCGCCTGCGCGGCCGTCGGGGTGAGCGAGATCGCGTCGCCGTCGATATAGAACAGCTTGGGGGCCGTGCCTTGCTCGGGCTTGCGGACCGTGACCGTCTCGCGCGCGACCAGCTGGCTGATGGCGCTGGCCGGGTCGTCGAGATCGCCGGAGATGATGGCCTGCGTCGGGCACACGACGACGCACGCCGGCTCGAGCCCGAGATCGGTGCGGTGGGCGCAGTAGTGGCACTTGGCCGCGGTGCCGGTGGCGGGGTCGACGTAGATGGCGTCGTACGGGCAGGCCTGGAGGCAGGCCTTGCAGCCGATGCACACGTCGGGGTCGAACTCGACGATGCCGTCGTGGCGCTGATACATCGCCGTCACCGGGCAGATGCGCACGCACGGCGGGTTGGCGCAGTGGTTGCACCGCGTCACCTGGAACGTGCGGCGCGCGTGCGGGAACGCACCCTTGTCGACGTACTTGACCCACGTCCGGTAGACGCCGAGCGGGACCTCGTTCTCCTGCTTGCAGGCCGTGCTGCAGGCATGGCAGCCGATGCAGCGGCGGTTGTCGATCACGAAGCCGTAGTTCATCGGCGGCCCCTCGTCGCGGGTCGCCCGCGCGGCGGGCGCGGCGGGCTCAAGCATGGCGGTGAGGGCATGTTACCAGAGCCGGCGCGCCCGCGCAATCCGCCGACCGGTCACGCCGGCGCCGCGGCCGCCGCCGGCGCCAGCGCGCCGCGCGCGCCC
>CAYQBA010000174.1:0-9652 GCA_964415605.1 uncultured Anaerolineales bacterium
GGCCGCCCGCCGCGGCACGACGCCCCGCGTGCTGGCGCCCGTGGCGGCCCCGGCGCTTGCGGCGGCGCGCCGGCCGCGCCGACTGGCATGGCCGCTGGCAGCCGCAGCCGCCATCGCCATGGTCGTGGGCTCGTTCCTCTTTGCCCGCGACACCCTCCAGCCGAACCGCGTGCTGGCGCAGGTGGCGGCGGTCGACGGCGGCCTGATCGAGATCGCCGACACGACCGGTGGCCGGCCGCTTGCCGTCGGCGACACCGTCCTCCCGCGCCAGGCGCTGCGCACCAGCGGCGGGCAAGGGGCGGTCGTCACGCTGAACGACGGCTCGACCATCGAGATGGGGCCGCGCTCCGAGCTGGCGCTGGCCTCGCGCTGGAACGGGCTGGCCGTCGAGCTGGCGCGCGGCGACGTGATCGTGCATGCCGCGCCGCAAGGCCGGGGACGGCTGCGCGTGGCCACGTCCGACGTCGACGTCGCCGTCAAGGGCACGATCTTCGCCGTGCGCCACGGCGCCAAGGGATCGCGCGTGTCGGTGGTCGAGGGCGAGGTCGAGGTCGACGGCGCGCGCGGCCGCCAGACGCTGCAGCCAGGCATGCAGTACACGTCGCGCGCCGCGCTCGCCGCGGTGCCGGTGGCCGACGACATCGTCTGGAGCCGGCATGGCGCGGAGTACCGCGAGCTTCTGGCCGCGCTCGATCGCCTGGGGACGTCGATCGACGCATCCGTGGCGCTCCCGGCGCCGCGCGCGGCGTCGGCCCTGCTGGACGGCGTGCCGGCCGATACGGCCGTGTACGTCGCCCTGCCCAACCTCGGCGCCACGGTGGCCGACGCCTACACGCAGTTCCGCGCCGGCGTGGCGGCTGACCCAGCGCTGCGCGACTGGTGGGCGGGCAGCATCGACGATCCGGCGGTCGAGGCCCGGCTCGACGCGGCGATTCGCGCGCTGGGCGAGCTCGGCGCGTCGCTGGGCGACGAGGTCGTCATCGCGGCGGGCATGGGCGACGGCGACGCCGACGGTGCGCCGCTCCTGCTGGCCGAGGCCGCCGATCCGGCTGCCGTGCGCGCGGTTTTCGAGACGCGGCTGGCCGAGCTGGCGGTGGAGCTGCCGGGCGGTGGGGCGACGGACGGATCGGGCGATGCGCCGGTCCGTGTCCTCGACGACGCGGCCGCCCTCGGTGCCGCGGCCGAAGCCGAGGCCGGGACCGCGTCGGGCGAGGGCGATGCGCCGCTGTACGTGTGGCTCGGCGAGGGGCCGATGCTGGTGTCGCCGTCCGCCGCGCGCATCGCGGCGGCGCGCACCGGGCCGCGAGGCCTGCCGGCCGACTTCCGCGCCGCCATCGTGGCGGGTTATCGCGGGGGCGTCGACGCGCTCCTGGCGGTCGACGTCGGGCGCGTCGCCGATGGGGCCGAGGACATCGGCGCCGCCGAGGGCGACCCGCTCGGGCTCGCGGGGGCGCGCTACGCGGTGGTCACGCAGGCGCGCGACGGCGACCGGGCCCGGATCGAGGCCGACCTCACGTTCGGCGCCGACCGGAGCGGCATGGCCGGCTGGCTGGCGTCGCCGGGGACGATGGGAGCGCTTGATTACGTCTCGCCCGACGCGTACGTCGCCGGCGCCGCGCTCATCGACGCGCCGGAACGGGTGTTGCCGGACTTCATCGGGTTGGGCCGGGCCGTGACGGCCGACGAGAACGCCGCGAGTGGCCGGGAAGCCGGCGGCGACCTGACCGGCGACGATCTCCCCGCGGACATCGTGGCGGATCTGGCGCGGGCGCTGGGTGCCGAGGTGGCGTTCGCCGTGGACGGCCCGCTGCTGCCGGAGCCGGCGTGGAAGCTCATCGTCGAGGTCGAGGATCCCGCGACCCTGCAGGCGGCCCTCGGCCGGGCGGTGGCGCACGTGAACGCGCGTCTGGCCGGCGAAGGGCGCGGCGTGTCGCTGGGGCTGTCGTCCGCCGAGCGCGACGGCCGGACGATCTGGACGCTGGCCGTGGCCGGCGGCGATGCCGCCGCGGCGCGGGCGCTCGACGGCGGTACGGGGGTCGACGGCGTGGCCGGCGCGGATCGCGGGCGGGCCTCGGCTGGCGACGCCGCGGCGGCCGTGGATCCCCGCGCCGACATGATGGCCATGGGCCAGATCCCTGCCATGCACTGGCTCTACACTGGCGGCTATCTCATCGCGGCGGCGGATCCGAGCCTGTTGACGACGGCCATCCGCACGCGCGAGAGCGGCGTCACGCTCGCGCGGTCGGACGCCTTCACGCGCGCCCTGCCCGCGGGCGCCGAGACCGACTTCAGCGCGGTCTTGTGGCAGGACTTCGGGCGGCTGACGCGCGTGCTGGCCGGCGCATCGGGCGACGGCGCGGGCGGGCAGGACATGGACGCCGAGGACCTGATGCTCGGCGACCTGGCTGCCAAGGTCGCCCCGTCTTTGGTCTACGCGTGGGCTGAGCCGCGCCGGCTGCGCTTCGCCGGCGCGTCCGAGTCCAGCCCGTTCGGGTTCGCGGTGCTGCTGCGGCTCCTGGGCGGCGCCGTCGACGACGGAGGCCCCGGCGCGGACGCCGCCGCGCCCGGCGGGCTGCCGTGGCCGGCATCGCCCGTGGGCGACGGCCTCGGGGCGTCGAACACGTGACGGCCCTTGTCGATCTCACGGGATTGGGCGTCCGCCTTGGCGGGCGCCCGATCCTGCGTGACCTGACCGTCCGGCTCGAGCGGCGCGCCGTGGGCCTGCTCGGGCCGAACGGCGCCGGCAAGACGACCCTCATCCACACGCTCCTGGGGTTCCACCCCGTGAGCGATGGGTCGGCGCTGGTGCTCGGGCACGACGTCCGGTCGCCCGACGCGCTGGCCGCCATCCGTCAGGCGGTGGGCTACATGCCCGAGCGCGACGCGTTCATCGGCGACCTGTCGGCCATCCGGCAAGTGCGCATGTTCGCCGAGCTGTCGGGGGTCCCGCCCGCCGCGGCTCTCGAGCGCGCTCACGAGGCCCTGATCGCCGTCGGGCTGGGCGAGGCGCGCTACCGCGAGGTCGGCACCTACTCGCTGGGCATGAAGCAGCGCGTCAAGCTGGCGCAGGCCATCGTCCACGGACCACGGCTGGTGTTCCTCGACGAGCCGACCAACGGGCTGGACCCGGTGGGGCGGCAGCGGATGATCGAGCTGATCGGGCGTATCCGCGACAGCGGGGTGGGCGTGGTGCTGTCGTCGCACCTCCTGCACGACGTCGACCAGGTGTGCGACGAGGTGCTGGTGCTCAAGGACGGCCGGGTGGCGCTGCACACCGACCTGGCCGCCGCCCGCCGGGCCAACCGCCAGCTTCTCGACGTCGACGTGCGCGGCGAGATCGAGGGCTTCGCGGCGGCGCTGGCGCGGCGCGGGTGTGAGGTGGCGGTCCACGGGCGGTGGCGCCTCAAGGTGGTGCTGCCCGACGGCCTGGCGGTCCGCGACCTCTACCACGTCGGCGCGGCCAGCGCCGTTCAGATCCGCCGCCTGGCGTACCGGCGGCACGCCCTCGAGGACCTCTTCCTCTCGGCGATGGGGATCCCGGGCCTCTTGCCGAGCGACGCAGGCGCGGCGGCGGAGGGCTTTGGGGACGGCGACGCGGACGGCGGGTCGGATACCGATGGGGCAGGCGGCAGGGCTGCTGTCGGCGCAAACGGGACAGGGAATCGCGGTCGGGCGGGCGACCCGCTGGACCGGGATCCGATCGCTGTCGACGATCACGATCCGCCGGAGGCGTTTCGGACATGAACCAGTCGACCTTCCAGCCGTACGCCGGCCCGCTGACGGGGCCGTGGGCGCGGGCGCTCGTCATCCCGCGCTACGCTTACGCCGAGCTGCTGCGGTCCAAGCTGACGCTCGCCCTGCTTGTCGGGGGTTGCGGGGTGCCGCTCCTGGCGCTGGTGACGATTTACGCGCGCCACAACGCCGCCGTGCTGGCGGTGTTCGGGGGCGATCTCGCCCGCGAGCTGCAGCTCGACAGCGACTTCTTCGTGGCTTACCTCATCCTCCAGGCGGTGGCCGCGTTCTTCCTCGCGCTCTGGATCGGCCCGCCGCTCCTGGCGCGCGACGTGCGCGACAACGCGCTGCCGCTGTACCTTTCCCGGCCGCTGTCGCGCCCGGCGTATGTCGGCGGCAAGCTGCTCGTGCTGCTCGGCCCGCTGTCGCTGGTCACGTGGGGCTTCGGGCTGGTGATCCTCGGGGCGCAGACGGCGTTCGACGGCGTCGGGTGGCTGCGCGACCACGCCCAGGTGGCGGTGGGGCTGATCGTGGGGTCGTGGGCGCTGGTGCTGCCGCTCGCGCTCGGCGTGCTCGCCGTGTCGGCCGCGGTCCGGCGAACGTGGGTGGCGCGCGGCGTGATCTTCGGAGCGGTGATCGTGCTGCGCGGCGTGGCGGCGGTCATCAACGAGCTGTTCGGCACGGGCTGGGGTGATGCGATCGCGCCGACGTCGGTGGTCTACGCGGTTTGGGCGGACCTGATGGGCCACGAGACGTGGTTCGGCGTCGTCGACGCCCGCCCGGGGATCCCGGCGTGGGCGGCGTGGGCCGTGCTGGCGCTGGCGGTTGGGCTGTCCGTCGCCGTCCTGGCGCGCCGGGTGCGGGCGTACGAGGCCGTCCGATGATCGGCCTCGACCCGGCACCGGCGGACCGGATCGTCTTCCGCGACGTCTCGCGCTTCTACGGCGAGATCCTCGGGGTCAACCGCGTGAGCCTCAGCCTGGCGCCGGGCATCACGAGCCTGGTGGGCCCAAACGGGTCCGGCAAGACGACGCTGATGAACCTCATGACCGGCCTGTTGCGCCCGACGCAGGGCTCGATCTCGGTGCTCGGCGTGCCGGTGGCCGACGCCGAGCGGCTGGGGCGGCTGGTCGGCTACTGCACCCAGGTCGACAGCTTCCCCGCCGGGGCCACGGGCTGGAGCTTCGTGTACCACTGCCTGCTGGTGGGCGGCTGGCCCGACGGCGAGGCGCGCGCCCGGGCCGCGGCGGCGATCGAGCGGGTGGACCTGGTGGAGGCCGCGGGGCGGAAGATCGACGGCTACAGCAAGGGGATGCGTCAGCGCATCAAGCTGGCGGCGGCCATCAGCCACGGGCCGCGGGTGCTGGTGCTCGACGAGCCGCTCAACGGCCTCGACCCGATGGCGCGGGCCGAGATGGCGGCGCTCTTCCGTGCGCTGGCGGCGGACGGGCACTTCATCGTGGTGTCGAGCCACATCCTGCACGAGGTCGACGCGCTGGCGGACCGCGTCGTGGTCATCCACCACGGCTACGTCCGGGCGGAAGGCGGCGTCTCGGACATGCGCGCGTCGCTGGACGCGGAGCACCCGCTGGGAGTTCAGGTCCGATGCGACCGGCCGGCGGAGCTGGCGCGGCGGCTCTTCGGGCGGGTGGACGTGGTCGAGGCGCGGCTGCACGACGACGGCGCGGGGCTCCTGGTGCGCACGCGCGACCTCGACGGCTTCCACGCGGCGCTGGGCGAGATCGTGCTGGCCGGGGACATCGACGTCGACGCGATCGTGCCGGCGGACGACGACGTGCAGGCCGTGTACCAGTACCTGATCGGGACGAGCGGGGAGGGGGCATGACGGCGGCGACGGCAGGACATGCGGGCGGGCGGCCGTGGGGGCTGTGGCGGCGGCAGGTGGGCGCCATCGCGCGGCTGGAGCTGCGCAGGGTGCTGCGGAGCCGGATGGCCGTGATCGGGTGGGGGCTGGCGTCGCTGCCGGTGCTGTTGTTGGCGCTGCGGGCGCTGGTGGTGGCGCTGGGGTACGCCGAGGGGCTGGACGGTGGGCAGGCGCTCGACGAGACCGTATACGCGATGGTGTACCAGACGTTGATGCTGCGCTTGTCCGTGTTCTTCGGGTGCCTGGCGGTCTTCGTGAACGCGATCCGGGGCGAGGCCTACGCGCGCACGCTGCATTACTACCTCCTGGCGCCGCTGCGGCGCGAGGTGCTGGCGGCGGGCAAGTTCGTGGGCGGCCTCCTCGGAACGGCGCTGATCTTCGGCGGCGCGGTGCTCGCGACGCGGGTGATCATGCTGGTCGGACCATCCGGCTGGGTCGAGGCGGCCCTGCGGACGATGACGGCGGGGCCGTGGCTGTGGCACACGCTGGCGTACCTCGGCGTGACGCTGCTGGCGTGCGCGGGCTACGGGGCGGTGTTCCTGGTGATCGGGCTCTGGCGGGTGAACCCGATCATCCCGTCCGTGCTGGTGTTCGGTTGGGAGGCGGTCAACGCGTTCCTGCCGGCGGCCCTGCAGCGGGTGAGCATCGTCCACGCGCTCCTGGCGCTCTGCCCCGTGCCGGTGAACCTGGGGCCGATCGCCATCCTGGGCGAGCCCCCGTCCCGTCCGGTGGCGGCGCTGGAGCTGGCGGTGGTGACGGCGCTCCTGGTGGCCCTGGCGATGCGGCGGGCGCGGGGGCTGGAAGCGCTGTACGGGGAGGATTGAGGGCGCGCGGCGCGGTTCGCCTCGACAGGGCGGATGGCCGCTGCCGATCGTGCTCGGCGGCCGTTGCCTGGGGCGCAACCCGCGGGTGTCGGCAGTGGAGTGAGGCGGGCAGTTCCAGCCCGGCGCGTGTCTCATGGAGTCTCGGCGCCAGGCGCCCGTTCCGAACGCCGGTGAACAGTGAACGGGAGCTCGTCCACCCGTGGTCCTTTCGGGCACCGGCGGTCGGGAGGCTTGACGCGCGCTCATCGGCTGCGTAGACTCGGGCGGCGGGCGCCGCGACGCCCAGGCGGATTGGCGGTTTCACCCCTCTCGAACTCGGCGAGTGTTTGTCGATGACGATGATTGGCAGTGCCGGGCGCGCGATTGGCGCGTCGGCCGTTTGCGTGTTGTTGGCCGCGCGCATCGTCCGGGCAGAGGCATCGGACCCCGCGCTGGCACCGGCGGCGGACTGGCTGCGGTCGGTCCAGACGGAAGCGGGCGCCTTCCCCTGGCGGCTCGGTGGGGATGTCGAACCCGACAGCCAGGGTGCCACGGCCCGGGGCATGCTGGTGGCGTATCGGGCGTCGGGGGATCCGGAGGATCTCGCCTCGGCCGTCGCCACGGGGAACTTCCTGGTCGACGGCTATCCGCGGCGGTTCTCGAACGGTGACGTCGACATGTTCCCGCTGGACCCCCTGTTCCTCGAGGAGCTGTCCATCGTGACCGGGGACTCGCGCTACGCGGACTTCGTCCAGCAGCATCTCTGGAATCGCCTGAAGGCCGGGACGTTCGGCGCCAATCGCAGCCTCAACGCGGCCCGGTGGGCCAGTCGCATGCCGGTGTTCGAGGAGTACGCCAGCTGGGTGGCCTTCCGCGCGTACTACCGCGCCTACGCGGCGATGGGTGCGCACCTCGCCGGCGAGATGGCGATCCGTGACGCCATCATGAGCGACCTCGTGCTCCGCCTCGAGGCGATCACGTCGAGCCGCCGCACGGCGGACCTGACGGCGCTCGCCGCCTCGATCTGGGCGTCGGCGCACACGGGCATCAACCTCGATCCCAAGGCTGGCCGCTGGGCGTCGAGCCACACGACGGCGGACCTCGTCGGGGTGCTGGTGAGCTACCAACGGCCGGAGGGCGACTGGCCCTACGACACGAGCAGCGCGGCTGAGTCGCACGTCGGCGACGTGAGCGTCACGTCGTGGGCGGCGATGGGGCTCGGGGCGTGGGACCGCGCCAGCCACGCCGACCGCATCGCGGACGGGCTGGCGTTCATCCGGGACCAGCAGCAGTCGAGCGGCCAGATCCTCACCAACCCGGGCTATCCGCCCGACACCCAGACCGGTGTGCAGGTGCACGGCGAGGCGATGGTGGCGCTTGGCACGGCACGGGGCTCGGCGGTGGAGGGCTTGGCGACGCCGACCCCACCGCCCACCGCCGTCGTCACACCGACGGCGACGCGCACCGCCACGCCGATCCGCACCGCGACACCGACGCGGACCGCGACTGCCACCCGCACGGCCACACCGATCCGCACCGCGACACCGACGCGGACCGCGACTGCCACCCGCACGGCCACACCGATTCGCACCGCGACACCGACGTGGACCGCGACTGCCACCCGCACGGCCACGCCGATCCGCACTGCGACACCGACGTGGACCGCGACTGCCACCCGCACGGCCACGTCCACTGGAACCGCCACATCGATGACGACGGCGACCGCGACATCGACGCCCTCGGCCAGCCCGCAACCGTCGGCCACCCCTACGCTGTCTGGATCGGCGGAGCCATCGCCGACGGCGGAGGCGACCGCGTCGCCGCCGCCGTCGGCCACCGCTTTGCCGACGCCTTCGCCGACGGCGCCGACGTGGGTCTTCGCGCCGTCGGCGGATACCCACGTCGCCCAGGCGAACCCGTCGAACAACTACGGCTCGGCGACGGCGCTGTCGATGCGCCAGCGGCTGACGTCCTCTGAGGTCCCGTTCCTGAGGTTCGTGGTCGCGGGGGTGTCGGGCACGGTGGCCCGGGCGCGGGTCCGGCTCTACGTGACGGCGGGCGCGGGCGAGTCGGCGACGCTCTACAGCGCCTCGAACGCCTACGCCGGCGGATCGGAGCCCTGGACGGAGTCGGGGCTGACGTGGTCGAACGCGGATCTGGAGGGCACGGAGATCGGCACGTTCGCGCTGACCGCGGGGCAATGGGTGGAGGTGGATGTCACCGACGAGGTGGGCGGCAACGGCACCTATGCGTTCGCCATGGTGAACGTGCCGTCGCTACGCGGCGGGGTCGGCGCTCGCGAAAGCAGCCGGGCGCCGGAGCTGGTGGTCGAGACGGCGCCGTAGCAGGTGGCTGGGCCGCGTCGTGGGGGTGACGCGAACCGGATGCGCTTGGCCTCGCTGGATCCTGCTGCCGCACGAGCGCGCGCACCTCGCCGCGTCGGGCACGTCCGCCCGACCACGGATCTCACTCACCGCCCCGCCTCCATCACCGCCGCTCCGCCATCCACCCCCGGCGCCAGCAGCAGCTGCGGGATGTCGTATAGCGGCGGGTCGGCGTCGAGATCCTCCGCCGCTCCTCCGTCGCCCACCGCCCCCGCACCCGCCGGCGCCGCGAAGCCGCGGTCGGCATCCCCCGCCGCGCCGGCGGCCATCTCGTTGCGCCCGAGCTTGAAGGCGTCGGCGATGCCTAGCCCGAAGCCCAGCCCGCGGTAGAGCCCGGCGGCGAAGCGGATCGCGGCAGAGTCGGGGATGGGACGGGCCATGCCGATGACGAAGCGGACGTGCGGCAGGATGGCCCGGGCCTGGGCTTCCGACCAGCACGCGTTCAGGACCACGCCGCGGATCCCGACGGTGGCGCGGACGATCTCGAACAGCTCGCCGACCAGGGTCACGGGCACCGTGCGCCGCCGCCCCCCCTCGGTCTCGAACACGAGCTCGCCGCCGCGCTCGCCGTGGCCGGCGAAGTGCACGATGTGGGGGCGATAGCTCAAGAGGTGCAGGCTGAGGTCTTCCCACCGCTCGGCGTGGGCCTGCTCGATGTCGAACCGGTCGCGGAGGCCGGCCTCGACGCGCAGGCGCTGTTGGATGACCCGCGACTCTTCACCGAGCCGGAGCGGCGGGGTGTCGACCGGATTGGCGGCCAGAAAGAGGACGCGCAGGATGGCGTCGGCGGGAGGGGGTGTTGAGGGCCCGCCGGTGGCGGCGGCGCCTGCGCCGCTGCCGGCGGCGTC
>CAYQBA010000175.1:0-9570 GCA_964415605.1 uncultured Anaerolineales bacterium
CCGTCGGGCGCGTGGCCTCGATGGCGGCGCGGGCGGCGTCGAGCGCCGGCCAGAAGCCGTCGGCCGGCGCGGCCAGCGCGGCCTGCGCCAGGGCGTAGCCCGCCGCGGCCCCGATGGCGCCCGCGCCGCGGACCACCATCGACCGGATGGCGGCGCACGTGTCGGCGCACGTGGCGCAGGCGTGGACCTCGAACGCGAACGGCAGGCGGTTCTGCTCGATCATGTGGACCACGCCGCCCGCCATCCACACCGTCCGGTAGTCCCGATCCCCGACCTTCACGCGCCTCGCTCCGTTCCCGCTGGCGCGGCCGCGGCCGCGCGCCGGCGCCGGGCCCGCTCCGGGCGCCGGCGCCGACAACGATAACGGGGCCGGCGCCGGATGCCAAGGGCCGGGGGCTGCTATGATTGACGCCATGCCCGCTCGCCGCATCGACCCCGCCGCCGACGGCCAGGCCCCTCGCCGCCCCGGCGCCCGGACCCGGCTGATCATCGCGGTCGCCGCCGTCGCCGCCGTGGCATTGCTCGCGGCCGCGCCGTGGCTGTACCAGGTCTACCACGCCGGGCGCATCCTCCCCGGCGTGCGCGCGGCCGGGGTGGACCTCGGGGGGCTGACCCCCGACGCGGCGCGGGCGCGCCTGCGCGAGGCGCTGCCGCTCACCGCCGGCACGGTGCGGCTGCGCGACCCCGAGGACGGCCGGACCTGGGACGTGCCGGCGGTGGACCTCGGGCTGAGCGCGGAGCCCGAAGCGTGGGTCGCGATGGCGCTCGAGGCCGGGCGCGCCGGCGACGGGGCGCTGGACCAGGGGATCGAGGCGCTGCGCATCCGGTGGTCGGGGCTGGACGTCGCGCCGGCCGGCGTCCCGCTGGACGCGGGCCGCGCCCGCCAGACCCTCGAGGGCCTGCGCGAGACCATCAACGTCGCCCCGCAATCGGCGACCCTCACGCGCGCCGACGGCCGCGTCGAGGCCGTGCCGTCGACCGTGGGCCGCGCGCTCGACGTCGACGCCACGCTCGCCGCGCTGGCCGACCTCGCCCGCCGCCCCGTGACCGACACCCTGGCGCTCGCGCTCGGCGGCACGGCCGCCCGCGTGTTCGACGTCAGCAACGTGGCCGAGGCCTACAACCTCATCGTGTCGGCGCCGATCACGATGACGTGGGCCGAAGGCCAGGCCTACGCCATCCCGGTGGCCGCCCTGCGGACCTGGTTCAAGCTCGAGGACGTGCCCAACCCCGCCGGCGACGCCGTGCCGTCGATCGTCGTCGACCGGGCCGCCATCCGGGCCCATGTCGCGCCGTGGGCGGCCGACATCGACCACCCCGGGCGCGACGCGCGCTACGCCGTCGACCGGTCGACCGGCCGGTTCGTGCTGCGCGACCGCGGCGAGCCGGCGGTGACGCTCGACGTCGATGGGACCGTCGACGCCGTCGTCCGCGCCGCATACACCGAGCAGCGCGTCGGCGCCATCGCCGTGGAGACCCAGGGATCGCCCGCGCACGCCGAGCTGGCCGGCGAGATCAACGCGACGGTCGAGCAGGTGGCGCGCGCCACCACCAGCTTTTCCGGCGCGCCGCCGGGCTGGGTGGCCAACCTGCTGGTGGCGACGGATCGCGTCGACGGCACCGTCGTGCCGCCCGGCCAGGCGTTCTCGTTCAACCGGGCGCTCGGCGTCGTCGCGGCCGAGACCGGCTTCGACATGGCGTTCGCCGTCGACCCGTGGGTCGCCGGCGGCCCCGTCGGCCCCGGCGGCAGCCTGACGCAGGTGGCCACGACGGTCTTCCGCGCCGCCATGTGGGCGGGCCTGCCGCTTCTCGAGCGGCACGCGCCGACGGCCCGCTTCGGGTGGCTCGAGCCGCCGATCGGCTTCGACGCCGCCGTCGCGCCCCCCGCGCAGGATCTGCGGGTGCTCAACGACACCCAGGGCTACGTCGTCTTCGCCATGGAGATCGACGTCGAGCACGGCCTCCTGACGTGCACGGCGTACGGCCGGCCGCGCGACCAGCGGGTCACGCTCGAGGACATCGCCGTGCGCGGCGTGACCGTGCCGGGCGAGCCGCTGGCTCGCCGCGACGCGCGCGTGCCGGCGGGGCGCGGCGAGCAGGTGGCGTGGGCGCGCGAGGGGGCCGACGTCACGCTGACGCGGCGCGTCGCGAGCGGCGGGCGGGTGGTGCTCGAGGACCGGCTGACCAGCGCGTACCGCGCCACCGGCGATGTGACGCTCGTCGGCACCGGCGCCGCGGCGGCGGCGCCATGAGCCGGCCGCGCCGCGAGCCAACGTGTCGCGCGCGCGTCGCGGGCGGGGCGCGGCGGTGATTGCATTTGCGCCGGCGGGGTGTTATACTGGTATAGAACATTTGTCCGCCTTCGGACGGCATGTTCCATCATCGCCCCCCGGCGCGCGGCCGGTCACCTCGAAAGGAGTCATGGAGCATGGCGGATAAAGAACGCGACAAGGCGTTGGAGACGACCCTCACCCTGATCAAGCGCCGCTACGGCGACGGCGCGATCATGAAGCTGGGCGAGACCTCGGCGCTGGAGATCGCGACCATCCCCACCGGTTGTCTGGCCCTGGACTGGGCGCTCGGCGTCGGCGGCATCCCCCGCGGGCGCGTCATCGAGATCTACGGCCCCGAGTCGTCCGGCAAGACCACCGTCTGCCAGCACATCATCGCCGAGACGCAGCGCATGGGCGGCGTCGCGGCGTTCATCGACGTCGAGCACGCCCTGGACCCGGCCTACGCCGAGCGGACGGGCGTCGACATCGACAACCTGCTGGTCGCCCAGCCCGACACCGGCGAGCAGGCCCTGGAGATCACCGAGGCCCTGGTGCGGTCCGGCGCCGTCGACCTCGTCGTCGTCGACTCGGTGGCCGCGCTCGTGCCGCAGGCCGAGATCGAAGGCGACATGGGCGACTCGCACGTCGGCCTCCAGGCGCGCCTGATGAGCCAGGCGCTGCGCAAGCTCGCCGGCGCCATCAACCGGTCGAACGCGTCGGTGATCTTCACCAACCAGCTGCGGCAGAAGATCGGCGTCGTGTTCGGCAACCCCGAGACGACCACCGGCGGCATGGCGCTGAAGTTCTACGCCAGCGTGCGCATCGACATCCGCCGGACCGAGGCCATCAAGGACAAGACCGAGGTCGTCGGCAACCGGACGCGCGTGCGCATCAAGAAGAACAAGGTCGCCCCGCCCTTCCGCGAGGCCGAGTTCGACATCATGTACAATGAGGGCATCTCGCGCTGGGGCGACATCCTGGACATGGCCGTGGCGCACGAGATCATCGAGAAGCGGGGGTCGTTCTTCTTCTACGAGGACGGCCGGATCGGCCAGGGGCGCGAGAACACCAAGGCGGCCCTGGCGGAGCAGCAGCCGCTGGCGCTCGAGATCGAGAACCGTGTGCGCGAGCGGCTGGGCCTGCCGATGCGCGGCGCCGGCACGAACAGCCTGGCGCGCTCGTCCGAACCGGCCACGGCGAAGCGCGCGGCCGCGCCCGAGCCCGTCGCCGCGCTGGAGTCCTAGGGGCATCGTCCCGCCGACGCGGGCGGCGCGGCGAGCGCGGGGCACGCCATCCCGCGGCCGCCGCGCCGCCGTCAGGGAGGTCAATGCAGGTCATCACGGCGCTGCAGCTGCAGCGGACCCACAAGGATCGCGTGAACGTGTACCTCGACGGTGAGTATGCGTTCAGCGTCGGCCTGGATCTGGCGGCCGGCTTGCGGCGCGGCCAGGTGCTGGACGCCGACGCCATCGCGGCCGTGCGGTCGGAGGACGCGTATCGCATCGCGCTCGCCCAGGCGCTGCAGTGGCTGGGCTATCGCCCGCGGTCGAGCGGCGAGCTGGCGGCGCGCCTGGCCCGCGGCGGCACCGACCCGGCGCACATCGGCCGCGTGATCGACCGCTTGCGGGAGCTGCAGCTCGTCGACGACGCCGCGTTCGCCGACTGGTGGGTGGCGCAACGCCTCGAGCACCGCCCCGCCGGCGCCCGCGCCTTGACCCACGAGCTGCGCCAGCGCGGGGTCGAGCCCGACCTCATCGCCGACGCCGTCGCGGGCCTGGACGAGCCCGCGCTGGCCGCCCGCCTCGCGCTGCAGCACGCGCCGCGCTACCGCGCGCACGGCCGCCCGGTGTTCGAGCGCCGCCTCGCCGGCGTGCTCCAGCGGCGCGGGTTCGACGGCGAGACCATCCGCGCCGCCGTGGCGGCGGCCTGGACCGCGCACGCCCCCCCGATGGACTGACAAACCCGACCGACTATGCTATAGTCTGATCGTCGGCGTCGTGCATGCCGACAATCGGCAACAACACGCCGGGCCGGCCGCGCGGAGCGCGACACGTGCGCAGGGCGCAGGGCCGGTCGGGTCACTGAGAAGGGAACGAACACGCGATGATCACCCCCGATGTGGGAATGATCGTCGGTGTGGGGATCGGCTTCGCGGTCGCGGTCGTGCTCACGGTGGCCTTGCTGCGCTATCGAGACCAGCGCCAACTGGAGTCCGCGCGGAGTGCCGCGGCCAACATCATCGCCGAAGCCGAGACAGCAGGGCGCGAGGTCGTGCTGGCCGCGCGGGATGACGCCATCCGCATCCGCGACGAAGCGGAGAACGAGGCCAAGCGCAAGCGGCGCGACCTGGATCGGCACCAGGAGAAGCTGAACCAGCGGCGCGAGCGCCTGGATCAGATGATGGACCAGGCCGAGCGGCGGGCGCGGGCGTCGGAGCGACGGGAGCGGGAAGTCGAGGCCCGCGCCGCCGGCATCGCCGCGTTGGAGGCCGAGCAGCACGCGGCGCTGGAACGGATTGCCGGCATGACGCGCGCGGACGCCCACGCCGAGCTGTTGCAGCGCGCCGCCGAGGAGGCGCGGGCCGACACGGCCCGGGTGATCCGGGAGATCGAGCAGTCCGCCCGCGAGGCGGGTGAAGGGCGGGCGCGCGAGATCCTGATCACGTGCATCCAACGCTGCGCCACCGACGTGGTCTCGGACATCGTGTCGTCCACCGTCACGCTCCCCACCGACGAGATGAAGGGCCGCATCATCGGCCGCCAGGGGCGCAACATCCGCGCCTTCGAACAGGCCACCGGCGTCGACGTCATCGTGGACGACACGCCGGAAGCCATCACGCTGTCATGCTTCGACCCGGTCCGCCGCGAGGTGGGCCGGCTGGCCATCCTGGCGCTGATCGCCGACGGGCGCATCCACCCGGCCCGCATCGAGCAGGTCGTCCGCAAGTCACGCGACGAGGTCGAGCGGACGATCGTCGGCGCCGGCGAAGAGGCGGCCTTCGAGGCCGGCGTGCCCGGGCTGCACCCCGAGGTCCTCAAGCTGCTCGGCCGCTTGCTCTACCGCACGAGCTACGGCCAAAACGTGCTGCGCCACTCGGTGGAGACCGCGCACCTGGCGGCGATGCTGGCCAACGAGACCGGGGCCGACGTCGCCGTCGCGCGCGCCGGGGGCCTGCTGCACGACCTCGGCAAGGCCGTCAGCCACGAGGTCGAGGGGCCCCACGCCATCATCGGGGCCGAGTTGGCGGCGCGCCATGGCGTGCCGGCGGTGGTCGTCAACACCATCGCGGCGCACCATCACGAGGTCGAGCCGGAGTCGCTGGAGGCCATCCTGGTCGAGACCGCCGATGCCATCAGCGGCTCGCGGCCGGGCGCCCGGCGCGAGTCGCTCGAGCTCTACATCAAGCGCATCGGCGCCCTCGAGAGCATCGCCAGCGGCTTCAAGGGGGTCGAGGAGAGCTACGCCATCCAGGCCGGCCGCGAGATCCGCATCATCGTGCGGCCCGAGGAGATCGACGACCTCGAGGCCATCCAGTTGTCGCGGCAGATCGCGCGCAAGGTCGAGGAGACGATGGAGTACCCCGGGCAGGTCAAGGTCACGGTGATTCGCGAGATGCGGGCCGTCGACTTCGCCCGCTGAGCCCCGCCAGGCTGCCCGTTCGGGTCGGAGCCCGCGCCGGGCAACCGTCAGCCATTCGACACGGGGCGGCCACCGGGCCGCACCGGATACGCGCATAACCAGCACGCACCCATCACGTTACTGACATGTGGCGTGATGGGTGTTTCTGTTAGCATTACGCTCACCGCAACGGGGGTCATGCGCGCCCGAGGGGGGCGTCGCCGGCTCCGGCTTGCGGGAACATCGGGCCCGACCCAGAGAGGCTTGCATGGCAGACATCATCAAGGTCTCGGCCACCTCGCTCACCACCGCCGTCGCCGGTGCCATCGCGGGCGTCATTCGCGAGAGCCGCCAAGCCTACGTGCAGGCCATCGGGGCCAGCGCAGTCAACCAGGCCGTCAAGGCGATCGCCATCGCGCGCGGCTACCTGCAGGCCGACAACATCGACATCGTCTGCGTCCCGTCGTTCATCGACGTCGACATCGGCGGGCAGGAGCGCACGGCGCTGCGCTTCTCGGTCGAGGTCCGCGCGCCCGCGGCGGTGCCCGAGAGCGATTGAACGGCAGGCGCGGCGCCGGCCCGCGTAAACCACCGCGGGCAGGTTGCAGTGGGGTGCGTGCCGGCCCGGCCGAGGGCGGACGTCAGCCTGAGGTCGGCTGACCCGGCGGGGCCGCAGATCCCGACGTGGCGCGCTTGACGCGCGCCTGCTGCTCGGCGAACGCCTCGGCGTCGATCTCGACCCGCGCGCCCGTCTCCCACAGCACGGTGATTGTCCGGGCGAGGATGTTGACGTCGACCACCCGGCCGCCGCCCACCGCGCTGGTGAGCCGCGCGCCGAGCTTCGGCAGCCCGTGCCGCATCTCGGCGTAGAGTTCGTCCTCGAACGCCAGGCAGCACAGCAGCTTGCCGCAGATCCCGCTGATCTCCGGGGGGCTCAGCGGCAGGCCCTGGGTCTTGGCCATCCGGATCGAGATCGGCTGGAACTCGGGCAGCCACGTGCTGCAGCACAGCTCGCGCCCGCACCGATCGACGCCGCCCAGGAGCTTGGCCTTGTCGCGGGCGCCGACCTGGCGGAGGTGGACCCGCGTGCGCAGGGCTTGCGCCAGGTCGCGCACGAGGTCTCGGAAGTCGACGCGATGCTCGTCGCTGACGAAGTAGATCGTCAGGCGCGAGCCGTCGAAGTTGTATTCCGCCAGCACGGCCTTCATCGGGAGGTCGTGGGCGGCGATCTCGGCCTGGACCCTCTCGAGCACCCGGGGCTCGTCGAGGCGATGGCGCGCGAGATCGGCCAGCTCCTCCCAGGTGGCCTGGCGCTCGATGGGCTTGAGGTTGGCCACGGTGGTGTCGACGACCTGGCCCGGCGCGATCACGACCTCGCCCGATTCGCGCCCGCGCACGGTGTCGACGATGACGTGATCGCCGACCGCCAGGCCAGCGTGGCCCGAGGCGTCGAAGTAGTAGATCTTGCCGGCCCGCCGGAAGCGCACGCCGACCAGCGGCGGGGGAGCGGCCGGGCCGGTCATGCCGGAAGGTCCAGGGCGAGCACCTCGAGCGTGAGCTGGGGGTTGCCGTTGGCGGCCAGCCGCCGCAGCGCCAGCTCGACCGCCTCGAGCGCCCGCACCACGTCGGCGGCGGCAAACCGGCGCGCCGCCGACTGGAGCTCGGCGAGCCGGTCGCGGTTGACGACGGGCTCGGGCACGGCGTGCTGCACGAGCAAGAGGTCGCGCCACCAGCCGCTCCAGTGCGCCAGCCCGTCGGCGGGGACGCCGCCGTCGGCGGCCAACTGGGCGGCCTGCGACAGCCGACCGGCGACATCGCCGCCCAGCACGGCGGCCAGGCCGGTCAGCCACCGCTCGCGGCCCTCGAGCAGCGCCGGGTCCGCGTGGGCCCGGACAGCCCAGCCCAGCCGCCCGGCGGACAATCGGGCGAGCCAGTCGGCGCGGTCGGCGGGCACGCCCCAGCCGGCCGTCAGGGCCGCCGCGACGTCGGCGACCGGCTGCGCCGGCAGCACGACCACCCGGCAGCGCGAGCGAATGGTCGGGAGCACGTCGCCGGGCTGGGCGGCGGTCAGGAGGATCACGGCGTGCGGCGGCGGCTCCTCCAGCGTCTTTAACAGGCTGTTGGCGGCGCCGAGCGATGCGCGATCGATCTCCGGCAGGATGACCACGCGGTGCCGCGAGCCGGCGGGCGCGAGGGCGACGCGGCCCTGCAGGGCGCGGGCATCCTCGATGCGCAGCGGTGACGGAGCGATCTCGAGGTCGGGCGAGGTGCCGTGCGCCACCTGGCGGCAGCTCGCGCAAGCCCCGCATGGCCGGTCGGCGGCTTCGGCCGCCGAGCAGGTAAGGGCCTGGGCGAACAGCCGCGCCAGCGTGCGCTTGCCGACCCCGGGCGGGCCGACGAGCAGGTAGGCCTGCCCGAACGCATCGGCCCGGGCGGCGCGGAGCAGGCCCGCCACGATCGGCGCGTAGCCGAAGACCCGCACCCGGAACGCGGGCGCGGCCTCGTCGGGCGCATCGGACAGCGCCAGGGTCGCGTGCGGCATGCCGTCAATCTTGCCACGGGTCACGGCAACTCGACCAGCCAGACGTTGCGGTCGGCCTCCGACACGAAGGCCATCCGGCGCCCGTCGGGCGACACCGACCAGTCGTTGTTGGCGATGCGGATCTCGACCTCGGCGGGGTCGATGATGCGCACCCCCGCGCCGGTGGCGGCGTCGATCTGCCAGACGCTCTGGGCCGGCGCGCCGGGATCGAGGGGCACCATGAGCAGGTGGACGGGGTCGCGCCAGCGATAGGCGCCCACGCGGTCCAGCCGGCGCGGCGCGCCGGCTCCGGCGCCGGTCGGCGCCACCCAGATCCCGTTGGCCTCGGGCGCGTCGCTGTCGAGGCTGACCATGTAGGCCACCCACGCGCCGCCGGGCGCG
The DNA here is from genome assembly GCA_964415605.1 of uncultured Anaerolineales bacterium. Lineage (GTDB taxonomy): Bacteria > Chloroflexota > Anaerolineae > Epilineales > Epilineaceae > UCB3. The sequence continues at coordinate 8,815 of CAYQBA010000175.1, forward strand.
AGCAGCACGTCGGTGACCCACATCCCGCGCGCGATCTCGCGGACGGCCCCGGTGTCGGTGTCGAGCGCGACCAAGACGTCCATCGCGCTGTCGCGCAGCGGCCGGCCGACCACCAGGACCTCGACGCCGTTGGCCAGGAACCCGACGACGTTGGCGCCGTACAGGCCGCCGACCTCGCGCACCGCCTGTCCCGCGATGTCCGAGGCGTGGATCCGGTTGAGCGAGTCGACCTCGGCCCGCCCGCCCGGGGCATCCCACCACACCACCCGCGAGCCGTCGGGCGACAGGCGCGCCGGCGCGCCGGCGGTCGGCAGGGTCCACTCCGCGCCATCCTGCATGTCGGTGACGATGCTGTGCTCGCCCGCCGGGCGGATGAGGTAGCGCGCGCCGCTGGCCCGGACCGTGACCTCGGCGTCGATCATCTCCGGCAGCGCCCCCGGCGGCCAGATCGCGACCCCGTAAATGCCGGCCTGGCCGCCCGGTCGGTCGATGAAGTGGACCACCGACCCGTCGGGCGCCCACCACGCCCCGGCGCAGCACCCGTCGAAGGTGAGCTGGCGGATCCGACCGAGCCCGGACATGGCGGACCCCGCGGCCGGGATCTTCGCCGCGGTCGGCATCCATCCCCACGAGGCGAAGGACTTCGACCCGGCCCGGGACGGGGCGCGGTTCGAAGAGCTCGCGGGGCGGCCCGGAGTCGTCGCGATCGGCGAGATCGGCCTGGACTTCCACTACGACCACTCGCCGCGCGACGTG
>CAYQBA010000176.1:0-9495 GCA_964415605.1 uncultured Anaerolineales bacterium
CGCGGTCCGCACGGCGGGCGGCGGCGGCTGAGGGAGGCCGCGGGCGGCGTAGGCCCGGCCGAGGGTCTGCCAGTAGCGCAGCGCGGTCGACCAGCCGGCCGGGCGCCGGAACGTCGCCGGGTCGAACGTGGCGGCGGGGTCCAGGCCCCGTCCGGTCTGCGCGACAGTGCTGCGCACCGGCCCGGCGCCGGCCACGGCGGCCAGCGTGCCCACGAGCGCGGCGCGTGCGAGCCACGCAACGGTCACGCGGCGGCGGGCGGGATGTCGACGGGCCATGGCGCGGCATTGTAGCCGGGGCAGGGGTGGAGTCAAAAGGGAGGCGGCGGGGAAGGTGAAGAGGGGAGTGGGAGGCCACTCCTCACTGGACGCATTCACTCCGTGCTGGACGGGTCGGCTCCAACGACGCATGCACCATTTCGGACGGCGCCGGGCTGCATCTCGACGGTGTCGGAGCGCATGGGAGCCTATGTACCTTCGTTCAAGATCGCAAGGTAACGATCGCACACCAAGCGTTGGAGTCGGCCTTCGAAGGCAAGCGGGGGCACCGGCGGCAGGTGGGCGGGCACAAAGGCACGAACCGACTCGTCGCCCGTGATGGTGACTTCGCAGTGACCGTCGAGCGCGGGGAGGCGGGCAGTTGACGCTAGCGTGCGTGTCGGGTATGCTCGGGCGTGTGACGGGGCCCGTGCTTGCATCTTCGATCGCTTCGGCCACCCGCATCCTACACGGTCATCGACCAACGCCGAGGAGCACGACATGACGGGTCCATCCCAGCCCGAGACCGCCATCCGGATCGCCGACCCAACCAGGAAGTCCGCGTTTGTCACGGGCCTGCTCTACCTGATCACCTTCGCCGCCTCGATCCCCGCGGTCGTCCTGCTGAGCCCGATCCTCGACGACCCGAACTACGTCGTCGGTCCGGGCGCCGACATGCAGATCGGCCTCGCCGCCGTCCTCGACATGGTGAATGCCGTCGCCTGCATCGGCACCGCGGTCGCCGTCTTCTCGGTCGTCAAGCGGCAGCACGAGGGTCTGGCCCTCGGCTTCGTCACCACCCGCCTGCTGGAGGCCGCGATCATCGCCGCCGGCGTCGTGAGCCTGCTCGCGGTCGTCACACTGCGACAGGAAGGCGTCGCGGCGGGCGACGCGGGGTCCGCGGTCGTCGTCGGTCGAGCCCTGGTCGCCGTCCGCGACGGGACCTTCGTGCTCGGTCCGTGCCTCATGGCGGCGCTCAACGCCCTGATGTTCGGAACCCTGCTGTACCGCGCCCGTTTGATCCCGCGCGCGATCCCGGCGCTGGGGCTCGTCGGCGCGCCCGTGATGATCGCGTTCGTCATCTGTACCATGCTCGGTCTCACCGAGCTCGGCAGCACCTTCAACGCAATCGCGGGTGCCCCGTTCTTCATCTGGGAGCTGCTCGCCGGCCTGTGGATGGTCTTCAAGGGCTTCGACCGGTCCGCGCCGATCGTGGCCGCCGCGATGGCCGAGTCGAGCTTGCGGCGAGACTAGTGCGCCCGCCCCGCGGGGTCTCCCCGCGAGCGCTTGAGACCTCCGGTGCGTACGAGCGCCGGCCCGCCCCTCACCGCACGCTGCGGATCACGACATCCCGCAACAGCGGCGACACCGGCGCCTCCGGATCGACCGCCCGGTCCGCGCACGTCGCCAGCACGTACGCCTCCTTCAGCCGGCCCTCGTCCACCAGATCCGGCACCCGCGCCAGCACCGCCTCACGGAAGTTCGCCCGGTCGTCGTCGTCGAGCGTGAGCGCCACCCCCCGCGCCGCGTACTCCCGCAGCGCGTCGGCCGCCGCCGGCGGCGCGCCGAGCTGCATGCGCACCTTGCGCGCGTTCGCCTTGGTCAGCTCGAAGCGGCTGTAGTACGGGTCGCGCCCGAGGTCCGCCGCCACCGCCTCGAACTCATCCGGGTGCGCGTCGAAGTGCCGCGCCCAGCGGTCCTGTTCCGGCGCCAGCCGCGCCAACGCCTCGTCGGCCAGCTTGCGCTGCCGCCACAGGTCCGTCAGCGTCGCCCGCGTCGCCTCCGGCACCGGCCCCGCCGGCAGCGCCCGGCCCGTGCTCGACTGGTACAGCTCACGCATCTCCGCGTCCGACGGGTGCCCCAGCGCCTCGAGCCGCGCGTCGCGCGCCTTGTCGGCATCCGCGCGCGCGCCCGCCGCCGCCCGGTCCGCCGCCCAGTGACAGCTCTTGTACTTCTTGCCGCTGCCGCAGTGGCAGGGGTCGTTCCGCCCGGGGAGAGACATCCGCCGCGCCTCAGGCGTGCCCGTTGCGGCCGTTGGCCCCCGGCCCGGCCACCTTCCACGTCTCCGACGCGTAGTACAGCTTCTTCAGCGAGCCCTTGCCCCGGTTGGCCGTCGCCTGCGCGATCTGCCCCATGACCGCCTCGACGTACGATGGCCGCTCCACCGAGCGGAACACCCCCATCGGCACCGGGAAGTCCGGGTAGTCCATGCGGCTGAGCATGAAGGCCAGGTGCGGGCTGTCGGTGTGCGCGTCGTGCACCAGGATCTGGTCCATCGGCGTATCCTCGAGCGACACCACCTCCGGCATCATCCCGTTGACCCGGATGCCCTTGTCGCGCTGCTTGCCGAACACCATCGGCTGACCGTGCGCGAGGAACAGCTGCCGGTCGTCGACGAACTCCGGCGCCGCGATGTACTCCCACGCCTTGTCGTTGAAGATGTTGCAGTTCTGGTAGATCTCGAGGAACGACGTCCCGTTGTGCGTCACCGCCTGGCGCAGCACCTCCACCATGTGCTTCGACTGGACGTCCACCGTGCGCGCCACGAACGTCGCCTCGCTGGCCAGCGCCACGCTGATCGGGTTCAGCCCCTGCTCCACCGAGCCCATCGGCGTCGACTTCGTGCGGTGCCCCGGCAGCGACGTCGGCGAGTACTGCCCCTTGGTCAACCCGTAGATCCGGTTGTTGAAGAGCAGGATGTTGATGTTCATGTTGCGGCGGCACGCGTGCAGCGTGTGGTTGCCGCCGATCGACAGCCCGTCGCCGTCGCCGGTGACGACGAAGATCGTCAGGTCCGGGTTGGCCAGCTGCAGCCCGGTGGCCAGCGTCGGCGCCCGCCCGTGGATGCTGTGGATGCCGTACGTGTTCATGTAGTACGGGAACCGGCTCGAGCACCCGATGCCCGAGATGAACACGATCTTCTCGCGCGGGATCCCGAGCTCCGGCATCACGCGCTGGACGCCCGCCAGGATGGCGTAGTCGCCGCAGCCCGGGCACCACCGGACAGTCTGGTCGCTCTTGAAGTCCTTGGCCGTCAACGGCGCCAAGGCGATGGTGTCAGTCATGCGCGTCCTCCGCTCTGTCGTCGGCCCGCCCGCGGGCCTGTCCGCTCAACGTCGTCGATCGCCGCCGGCAGCCCGCCGGCGCTACGCCAGCTCCGCGCGGATGCGCGCCAGCACCTCGCCCACCCGGAACGGCTGGGCCTGCAGGTTCGGCATCGAGATCACCGGCTTCATGAAGCGCCCCTGGATCAGCAGCGCCAGCTGGCCGCCGTTCTGCTCCGGCAAGAGCACCCGTTCGAAGCGCCCGAGGATCGCCTCGAGGTTGCGCGGGAACGGGTTCATGTGGCGCAGGTGCGCGTGGCCGATCGGCAGCCCTTCCTCCAGCGCGTTGATCGCGGCCTGGCGCATCGTGCCGTAGGTCCCGCCCCAGCTGAGCACGAGCAGCTTGCCCGTCTGGTGGCCGAACACCTCCTGCTCCGGGATCCACTCCGCCAGCTTCGCCACCTTGGCCGCGCGGTCGAGGTTCATCCGCTCGTTGTCGTCCGGGTCGTACGACACGTTGCCGGTGCCGGGCTGCTTGGCCAGGCCGCCGATGCGGTGCTCGAGGCCCGCCGTGCCCGGCACCGCCCACGGCCGCGCCATCGTCGCGTCGTCGCGCACGTAGGGCAGGAACCCGTGGTCCTCCGCCCCGCCCGCGCCCGCCGCCGGCGGGTGGGTGACGACGATCGGCTCGAGCGCGTCCGGATCGGGGATGTTCCACGGCTCGGCGCTGTTGGCCAGGAAGCCGTCGGAGAGCACCACCACCGGCGTCATCGCGCGGATCGCCATCCGGAACGCCTCGACCGTGACGTCGAAGCAATCCGCCGGCGTGGCCGGGGCCAGGACCGGCATCGGGCTCTCGCCGTTGCGCCCGAAGAGCACCTGCAGGAGGTCCGCCTGCTCCGGCTTGGTCGGCAGCCCCGTGCTCGGGCCGCCGCGCTGCACGTCGACGATGACCATCGGCAGCTCGAGCACGACGGCCAGGTTCATCGCCTCGCTCTTCAGGGCGATGCCCGGCCCGCTGGTGCCGGTCACCGCCATCGCCCCGCCGAACGCCGCGCCGATGGCCGCGCCCATGGCGGCGATCTCGTCCTCCGCCTGGAACGTGCGAACGTCGAACTGCTTCAGGGCGGCCAGGCTGTGCAGGATGTCGCTGGCCGGCGTGATGGGGTAGCTGCAGTACACGAGCGGCTTGCCAGCCAGCTGCGCGGCCGTGACCAGCCCGATCGCCACGGCCTCGTTGCCGGTGATCTTGCGGTACGTGCCCGCCGGCAGGGCCGCCGGCGCCACCCGGAAGCGGAGCTGGAACGCCTCGGTCGTCTCGCCGTAGTGGTAGCCGGCGTTCAGCGCCCGCAGGTTGGCCTCGATGATCTCGGGGCGGCCCTTGAACTTCGCGTTGATCCAGTCGATGGTGGCCGTCAGCGGCCGGTCGTAGATCCAGAACGTCAGCCCCAGCGCGAACATGTTCTTGGACCGGTCGATCTGCTTGGTGGTCAGGCTGGGGATGTCGGCCAGCGCGTCGCGGTTGAGCTTGGTCAGCGGCACCTGGATCAGGCGGAAGCCGGCCAGCGAGCCGTCCTCGAGCGGGCTGACCTCGTAGCCGGCCTTCTTGAGGTTGGGGCCCTTGAACTCGTCGCTGTTGGCGATGATGGTGCCGCCGGGCTTAAGCTCGCGCAGCGCCGCCTTCAGCGCCGCCGGGTTCATCGCGACCAGGACGTCGGCCACGTCGCCCGGCGTGAAGATGTCGTGGTTCGAGAAGTGGACCTGAAAGCCGCTGACCCCGGCCAGCGTGCCGGCCGGCGCGCGGATCTCGGCCGGGAAGTCCGGGAACGTGCTGATGTCGTTGCCGACGATGGCCGCCGTGTCGGTGAACTGCGTGCCGGTGAGCTGCATGCCGTCGCCGGAGTCGCCGGCGAACCGGATGACGACGGACTCGACCTCTTCGATCCGGCCGTTGGCGTGCCCCGCGGGGGCCGCGGCGGTCAAGCTGGTATCTGCCATGATTGCGTCTCCTACACCCAATTAAACGGATCGACCCCACCATTCGATGCGGGTGGTCGTCGTCACCAACCGCTCATTGTCGGCCTGGCCGCCGGCGCGGTCAACTCCTCGGCGGTAAATTCTAAGTTTATGCCCCCGCCGCGCCAACATCCGGCATCGCGCCCGGCCCGCTGTCCGGCGGGCCTTCCGCCACCGCCACCCCCGCGCCGTCCCATGGCCCGGGCCACGCCTCGGCCAACCCGGCGCGCCGCAGCCGGCGTACCGCGTCCACCGGCACGCCGCGCGCCACGAGCATCGGCCCGGCGCCCTCGCCCCCGGCCGTCGGCTCCAGCCACGCATGCACGCCCGTCGATCCCAGGGCCGCCTCGCACGGCACGAACACCGCGGCGCCCCCGACGTTCGCCGTCGCCTCGCCGAGCCGCACCTGCGTGCCGACCGTCCCGACCACCGCCACCGGGCACATCAGCTCGACGGCGCGCGCCTTGGCGCAGTCGAACACGCGGCGGCGGCCGCTCGGCCGGCTGGTCATCGACGGCACGAGCACGAGGTCGAGGTCCAGGGGCTGCAGCCGCGCCGCAAGCGCCGGCTGCTCGACGTCGAGGCAGACGACGACGGCGAGCCGCAGGCCGCGCCATGCGACGATCGTCACACGGTCGCCCGGCGCCAGGCACGCCCACGTGGCCGCGTCGCGCTCGATGGGCGTGAGGCAGAGCTTGTCCTGAGTCACGTGCCGGCCATCCGGGAGGAAGAGGTGCGCGCGGTTGCGCAGCTCCCCGCCGCTCTCGGCCGCCGGCATCGTCCCCGCGAGGAGCGCCACGCCGTGGCGCCCGGCGAGCGCGGGCAGGCGCGGCAGCACGGCCTCCGCCTGGCGCGCCAGCCAGGCCGCCTCGCCGGTGATCGGCACCGCGTCGGGCGCGAACGTCAGCCAGCGCAGGCAGGCGTACTCCGGCAGCATCAAGAGGTCGGCGCCCGCGGCCGAGCATTGCGCCAGCCGCGCGTCAACGTCCGCGACCCATGCATCGAGGCCCGCCACCGGGCGGGCGACGTCGGCGGCCCACAGCGCGATCGTGAGGGTCGCGGAGCGATCGGGTGGGATGGCGTGAGATGACATGGGCACGGGCCTGGCCGGTCACGCGCGCGGCGCGCGCGGCGTTAGAACACTTGTTGCAGGCGCCCGCCGCCGGTGGAGCGGGTGTGATAGAATGAAAGAGGACAGCTTTCATTGGCCGGCCGCGTCGCCGCATCACCCGCCGAGCGGCCCCCGGCCAGGCGAGCGACGCCAGCCCGCGCCCCCTCACCGCCTCGGCGCACAGCGACCGCGCAAGCATACACGGAGGAACCGTCATGCCCGAAACCCCGACCGCCTGGGCCATCGTGCCGTTCAAGCCCAAGGAGACCCCGCGCGACGTCTGGACCGCGTACCACGCCTTCCGCCGCATCCGCCGCGACGAGGCATACCCCGGCGACCCGATGACGCCGGACGACGTGGCCGAGGCCAGCATGTTGCACGACGACCCGTTCTCCGAGAGCGACGACGGGCTGGCGATGGTCGACGGCCGCGTCGTGGCCTCGATGTACTCCGGCTGGGCCAAGCCCGGCTCGCCCGGCTACGAGAGCAATCGGCGCTTCATCTGGGCCGGCCTGCACGTTATCGCGCCGTACCGGCGCCAGGGCATCGCGACGGCGTGGTTCCGCCGTGTGCTGGAGACCATGACCGCCCACGACCACACGACGCTCAACCTGTGGACCGCCTGGCCCGACGGGCACGCGTTCCTCAAGTGGCTCGGCGCCGAGGAAAAGTCCGTGGGCTCCGAGAACCGGCTCGACCTCGACGAGGTCGACTGGGACATGGTCGACCGCTGGATCGCCGAAGGCGAGCGCAAGTCGCCCGCCACCCGCGTCGAGCTCTACACCCACCGCCTGCCGGAGCCGCTGTGGCCGGCGTTCTGCGCGTCCGCCAGCGCCATGCTCAACACCATGCCGTTCGACGACCTCGACCACGGCGAGATCGTCATGACCCCGGAGGGTATGGCGGACCTCTACAAGCGCTGGGACGCGCAGGACGAGTCGCACCACGTGATCCTGGCCTACGAGCCCGACGGCTCGATCGCAGCCATCACCGACGTGAACTACGACCCCGTCCACCCCGACCGGATCCACCAGATGTTCACCGGCGTGCGGCCCGACTGCCGCGGGCGGGGGCTCGGCAAGCTGGTCAAGGCGCGAATGCTGCGGTACCTGCGCGCGACCTACCCCGACGCCCGCTGGGTCATCACCGGCAACGCCAACTCCAACGACCCGATGCTCGCCATCAACCATCAGCTCGGCTTCAAGCCGCACCGGACCGGCAGCTCGTACCAGATGGGGCGCGACGCGCTGGCGGCGCGCCTGGCCGGCGCCTGATCGGGCCCGCGGGCGACCGCGACCCCGCGACTCCGGCCGGCGCGCGACGTTGACGCGGTCCCCGGCGCGCGATATGATACCGCCCGTCGCCGCGGCGGGTGGTCCGCCCGCGGGCCCTGGGGGAGAGGCATGGATTTCGACCTGAACGACGAGCAACGCATGATCCGCGACCTGGCCCGCGACTTCGCCGCGGGCGAGATCGCGCCCATCGCGGCCGAGATCGACGAGACCGGCGCGTTCCCGTACACCACCGTCAAGAAGATGGGCGAGATCGGCCTGCTCGGCCTGACGGCGTCGCAGGCCTACGGCGGCGTCGGGGCCGACATGGTGTGCTACGTGATGGCCATGGAGGAGATCAGCAAGGTCTGCGCCAGCCACGGCGTGATCATGTCCGTCCAGAACTCGCTGGTGAACTACGGGCTCGAGAAGTTCGGCACCGAAGACCAGCGCGAGCGCATCCTGACCCCTCTGGCCAGCGGACAGGCCATCGGGGCGTACAGCCTCACCGAGCCGCAGTCGGGCTCCGACGCCGCCAACATGCGGACGACGGCCGTCCGCGACGGCGCCGACTACGTCATCAACGGCCGCAAGAGCTGGGTCACCTCGGGGCCGGTGGCCGACTACGTCGTGGTGTTCGTGACCACCAACCCCAAGGGCGACCACCGCGACACCATGGCCATCGTCGTCGAGACCGACCGCCCCGGCTTCGCGCGCGGCAAGACCGAGCCCAAGCTCGGCATCCGCGCCAGCGCGACGTGCGAGCTGATGTTCGAGGACTGCCGCGTGCCGGCCGCCAACCGCCTGGGCGACGAAGGCACCGGCTTCAAGTTCGCGATGACCATCCTCGACAAGGGCCGGATCGGCATCGCCAGCCAGGCCCTGGGCATCGCCCAGGCCGCGTACGAGGCGTCGGTGGCGTACGCCAAGGAGCGCCACGCGTTCGGCAAGGCCATCGCGGAGCACCAGGCCATCCAGTTCATGCTGGCCGACATGGCGACCCGCATCCATGCCGCCCGGCTGCTCACCCTGCGGGCGGCGCTGAAGGCCGACCGTGGCGAGCGGTTCACCACCGAAGCCTCGATGGCCAAGCTGTACGCCTCGGAGACCGCCAACTTCGTCACCGACAAGGCCGTCCAGGTGCACGGCGGCATGGGCTACAGCAAGGAGCTGCCGGTGGAGCGCTACTTCCGCGACGCACGCATCACCGAGATCTACGAGGGCACGAGCGAGATCCAGCGGCTGGTGATCGCCCGCCACGTCCTTAGCGGCGCCGCCTGAGCCCCGGGAGACATCGATACCCATGAGCGGCGACCAGACGCCTCCCCCCCGGATCCAGCACCTGCGCCGGCTGCGCGAGCAGGCGCGCGAGGGCGGCGGCCCCGCCAACATCGCCCGCCAGCACGAGCGCGGCAAGCTGACCGCCCGCGAGCGGTTGGACCTGCTGCTCGACGAGAACTCGTTCCACGAGCTCGGAGGGTTCGTCACCCACCGCTCGACCGAGTTCGGCATGGCCGACAAGCGCTACCTCGGCGACGGGGTGGTCACGGGCTACGGCACCATCAACGGCCGGCTCGTGTTCGTCTTCTCGCAGGACTTCACGGTGCTCGGCGGCTCGCTGGGCCGCGCCCACGCCGACAAGATCGTGGCCTTGATGGACATGGCCATCAAGAACGGCGCCCCGGTCATCGGGCTCAACGACTCGGGCGGCGCCCGCATCCAGGAGGGCGTGGTCAGCCTGGGCGGCTACGCCGACATCTTCCTGCGCAACACCCTGGCCAGCGGCGTCGTGCCGCAG
>CAYQBA010000177.1:0-9270 GCA_964415605.1 uncultured Anaerolineales bacterium
CGTCGGCCGGCTCCCCGCCGGCGGCGCCAGCGACCGCTGCTTCCGGCGTGTCGCCGGCGAGCATGCGCACGAGGCAAGCGTCGAGGGAATCGTCCGCCGCATGTGCGGCCGGGGCGACTGCCGCCGGCGCCTCGGCCCGCCGCAACGCCGCCGCGGCCGCCAGGAACCGATCCCGGCCGCGTGCCAGGCGCTGAGACGGCACCGGTGCGGACGCCCTCGGCGTGGCCTGCCACGCCTGGAGGGCATAGAGGAGCGGCCGCAGCTCGTCCGCCAGGCCGGCTTCATCCAACAGACAACGCTCGAGGCTCTCGCCCCGGCGCATGCGGGTCAAGCACCGATCGAGTGCATCGCGCACCCGCTCGTCATGTGTGCTGCGCTTACCCTGAACCATGATCCAAAATCCTTCTGGCAAACCCTGGTGTGCTGCCCGGAGCCGCTAGGCTTCCACGTGGGAGCCGACGACGCGCCGGAGGGCGGACAGGCCGCGGTGCTGGAGCGCCTTGATCGCGCCCTCGCTCTTCCCCAGCACGTCCGCCACCTCGACGTTGGACAGGCCTTCGACAAACTTCAAAACGACAACTTGCTGCTGCTCCTCGGTCAGGAACCGCATGCCGAGCTGGAGCTGGTTGGACGCGAACAAACCCTCGAACGTATGGGTCGGGTGTTCCGCGGCCATCCACCGTTCGTCGAGCTCCACCCCCTCGCGCTTCGTGGCCCGGCGGAAGTGGTCCACGATCAAGTTGTGCGCGATCCGGTAGAGCCAGCCCTGCAAGCTCGTCTGCCACGCCCGGTCGGACCGGACGGCCTCGAGCATGCGGACGAACACATCGCCCACGAGGTCTTCGGCCAGCACGGCATCGCCGGTGCGGTGGTAGATGTAGCTGTAGATCTTGCCGGCGTACTGGTCGTAGATCTCCGCCAGCGCGACGGGGTCAAGATCTTCGGCACGTTCTCTCAGAGCAGCTTCGATCAACGTCGTTCTCCCGTACGGTCTGACTAGAAAGACGCAAAGACGATGGGCTGGGATACGTCGGAGCCCAAATCAGCCCTCTGTAACGGGGCACGGGGCCGTGGCGCGCGCATGCGGTCGGCATTCCCGTCTGCGCGGGCATTCTCGGCGGGCCGTCCCTCAGCGGGGCAGCAGTCGGTGGATGGCTGCCGGCGTCGGCGTGGTGAGAGCGTCGCCCGGCGAGGTGCCGAAGGCCGCGGCGTCCGGCGCCGCCGCGAGATCAGCGGCCTGGAGCGTCCACGCGACGGGCAGGAAGCGCCGCTCCGCCAGCGGCCCCGCGCGCCCGATGTCGCGAGCCCAGACGCCTCCTCGCCCGGCCACGAACAGGAGCTCGCAGCCCGGACGCCCGGATGGCACCAGCGCTTGCAGGTCATAGAAGTAGTTGTAGTGCAGCGTCCACGGGCGCGGGCCGAGCAGCGTCTGCCACGTGGCGCCGCCGTCGTCGCTGAGGAGCAGCCCCACGCCGTACGCCGCGGCGATCAGGCGGCCCGGCACCGCCTGGCTGAAGGTGAGCGCCGAGATGTAGTCGACGTCGGCCAGCACCGGCGCGGACCATGTGGTCCCGCCGTCGGTGGTGGCCCGGACGCCGCGATACGGCGGTGCGCTCGCGGGCGCGTCGACGCGGGGCCCGAGCCCGATGACGACATGCTCGGGATCCCGGGGGTCGACCGCGATCGCGGTGATGGTGGCGGTCTGGATCGACAGGCCCCCCGCGACCGCCTGCCAGGTCGCTCCGGCGTCCGCCGAGGTCCAGGCCCCCGCGCCGTCGGTGCCCAGCCACAGCCGCCGCGGCGCCGCCTCGAACGCCCAGAAAGCGCGCGTGCCGATGGCGTTGCCACCGCGCGGCACCCAGGTGGCTTGCGCCGCATCCCAGGCGTAGATGCCGCGCGCCGCCGGGTCGCCGGACGCCGCGAGGATCTCGCCGCCGGTCGCGAGCAGGCGCTGGACCGAGCGGAGCGTGCCGCGCGGCGTGAAGGCCAGCGGCGCCGTGTCGGCGGCGCCGAACACGCCGTTCACCGCCCCACCATCCGTGCCGCTGGCCCACATGCCGACGCCGGTGTCGGCGCGATTGGACAGGATATCGACGATGCCGATGCCGATGAAGTCCGCCACCGACGCCCAGGCGGATCCTTCGAGCCCGAGGCTGTACATGCGGTTGGACGTCCGATTGTCGAGCGTGCCGGCATAGACCCGGCCGCTCGCGGCCGAGCCGCCCAGCGCGGTGACGTCGAACCCGGTCGGCAGGCCGTCGACGCGCTGCCAGCCCCCGGCGACCCCGCCGGCGCACAGGTCGACCGGCCTGGCGGCCGGCGCCGCCGGCCCGGCGTGCGCCGGGTGTGCGAGCCCCATCGCCAGCGCGGCCGCGCACCCCGCGACCAGGACCGCGCGGAGCGTTCGCGCGCGTTTCGGGCCCCCGGGCGGCCTCACGGCAGCACCGGCCGGACGGCGGTCGGCGTCAGCGTCGGTGGGGGCGGCGCCGGCGTGGGGACGGTGGGCGTTGGAACGGCGGTCGGCGGCGGTGCCGGCGTCGGCGGCGGGCCGTAGTTCTGAAGCCACAGGTAGTAGTGATGGTGCGGGTCGCCGCCCGTCGAGCCGTCGCGCACGTAAACCTTGACCACGAAGATGGTCGGCGTCTCGACGTGGAAGACGATCTCCTCCATCTCGTCGTCGTCCTCGAAGTCCTCCGCGACGAGCAGCAGGCACGTGCGGCGCGAGCCGCTGAGCTCATGCGAGCGGAGCTCGAGGTCGTAGTCGCGGTCCTCGGGCGGCCGCATGGCCAGGACGTAGTCGCCCCGCTCGAGCAGCGGCGTCACGAAGTGATCCTCGTCGCTGGCGGTGCGCAGCGTCGCCGGGAGCGCCAGGCCCGTGTCGCGCGGATCCTGGCCCGGCGCGGGGTTGCGCACCTTCAGCCAGTCGAGCGACGCCGCGGCGCACGTGTCGTTCGGCTCGTACGGGTCGCGCAGCGCCAGCGGCGTCGCGGTCGGCGTGCGCGTCGGCGTGGGCGTCCCGCTGGGGACCGGCGTCGGCGTGGCCGTCGGCTCGGGCTGGAATTCGACGACGCTGAGCTCGTAGGTGGCCTCGGTGCCGGACTTGGTCCCGCGGTTGTCGACCGTCACGAGCGCCACGTCGTCCTCCAGGGCCTTGAACACGATCTGCGACTCGTATGTCAGCGAGCCGCGGTCGTCGCTCCAGCAGCCGGCCGGCTCGCACGGCGTGCTGTCGTTCAGGTCGCCGACGGCCATCACGGTATCCACGCCCGCCGCCAGCGCCGTCGTCGAGACACGATACCAGCGCCCCTGCTTGACCCGGAAGAAGGCGAGGTCGACGTCGCCCTTGGGGCAGAAGTTGTGCCGCTGCGGCTGCGGATCGCCGAAGCTGACGTACATCTCCTTCTGGAAGCCGCGTCCGCTGTCGAACTCGAACTCGTCGGGGTCGCAGTCGACCGCGCCGGGGCCGGCCATGCCCGGGAGCGCGCGCGTCGGGAACGGCGTGTTGGTCGGCTGGCTGGCCTCGGCGGTGGCGGTTCCGGATTGCGCGGTCGCCGTGGCGCCGTCGGGATCGTCCGGGCTGAGCGTCGCGGTCGGCGGGCCCGCGGGGGTGGCGCTGACCTCGAGCGTCGGCAGGGCCGGGGGCGCGGTCGGCAGCGGGGTCTCGGTCGGCGGCGGCACCGCCAGCCAGTCGCCGCGCACCACCTGGCCGCTGGCGGGGTCGACGGCCAGGACGGCGTACTCCGGCCCGGTCGGCATGCCCTCCCGGTAGGCGATCGGCGACGAGAACGACCCGTCCTCGGCGACGGTCACGCTGTAGAGCAGCGGGATGCCGGGGGTGTCCTTGGTCGGCGTCTCGCCGGGGGCCAGCTTGACCAGCCGGATCTCGAGGTCGTTGCCGGAGGTCCAACCGTTGCCCGAGAAGACGGGATTGCGCGCGTCGGCGAGGTTGACGCTGAAGCTCGCCGGCGGCAACGGCGTCGCCCCGGGCGCCGCCACTGCCGCGGAGAGGGCGTTGACCTCGCGCGCCTCCAGGATGTTGGGGTCGTCGGCGGCGGGCGTGCCGAACGCGACCACCGTGACGCCGGGCGCCAGATCGGCCGCCGTGGCCGGCCCGCCGTCGAGCGTCACCTGCGTGGTGTCGGACAGCCGGATGGTCCCGAGCTGGCCCGGCTCGACGTCGAGCAACACGAGGTTGGCCGCCTGCTCGGTGACGAGGCCCTCGGTTTGCGCCTGGTTGGGGTAGGCGATGAAGACTTCCTGGCCGTTGGGACTCCCGCACGTCGGGCACCAGTCCGAGCCGCCCGACACCAGCCGGGCCTGGATGTCGTCGCCCTTGTCGATGACCCGCAGGTTGGGCTCGCGGCTGCCGAGGTCGCCCGGCGTGACCTCGCGTGTCTGGCTCGGGAAGAACACGTAGTACGCGTCGTCGGTCTCGGCCACCAGCCGCTGGCACAGCGTCGCGCCCTGGACGTTGGCGGGCGGCTCGCCGAAGTAGAGCTGCAGGCGCTGCAGGTCGCCGCCGTCGCACATGTCGTGGAGGGCGCGCACCCGCCCCGCGCCCGTCAGCAGCGTGGCCAGGACGACGACGATGGCGGCCGAGACCACGCGCAACCGGCGCGTCTCTTCGGCGGTCAACGGCGCGTGGTGGCGGAACACGGGCGCCGTGCGCGCGCTGGCGACGGCCGCGTTGAGCGCGGGGTAGCGCAGGCGCCACGCCAGCGGCGGCTCGTACGCGACCAGCCAGCCGCATGCCCAGCGCCACGCCGCCCACAGCGGCACGGCGCACGCCGCGAGCACGGCGACGAGGCCGAGGCGGGTGACGATGCCGCCGACCTTGAACAGGTCGACGACCGTCCGCAGCCCCTCGTCGCCTGGGAGGCCGTTGGCCGAGGCCCAGCGCCAGATGGCGGCCAGCGCCGGGAGGATGAGCAGGACGAACACCGCGGTGTAGGCCACGAACAACCCGCCGACCACGACCGGTCGCATGCTCGGGCGCACCACATCGCCCAGCACGCGCTCCCCGAAGAGCCAGAGGAGCGCGACCGGCAGCAACGCCAGGCCGAGCACGATGGCCACGGCCACGAGCATGAGCGGGGCGGCGACCAGCGCCTTGACGGTCAGCCAGGCCACGTCCACGATGCCGCTGGCCAGGTTGGCCCACTGGCCGATCTCGACGATGCCCGCGTCGCCCAGGTCGAAGCCGTCGACGAAGTACGACCGGCGGAAGAGCCACCCCCAGGCCTGGATCAGCGCCAGGACGCCGAGCACCGCCGCTGCGACCGTGGCCGGCGTCACCGCGGGCAGCGTCATCCCGGCCGGCACCCAGCCCGGCATCGGGCGCGGGAGGACCGCCGTCGCGGCGCCGCCGGGCACGCCGTACGGCGCGCCGGGGGCCGCGGTCCGGGCACGCGGGCGTGGGGCGGCCCCGCCGCCCAGGTAGGCCGGCCGGTCCATGACCGAGGCCGACAGGTCGACGCTCTCGAGGTTGGCGCCGTCCATGTCGGAGCCCGACAGGTCGGCGCCGGTGACGTCCGCCCAGCCGAGGTTGGCCCGCCCCAGGTCGGCCTGGCGCAGGTTGGTGCCGCGCAGCACGGCCCAGCGCATGTCGGCCCGGCGGAGGATGGTGGAGTGCAGGTCCGCGCCCTCGAGCACCGCCCAGCGCAGGTCGGCCGCCGATAGGTCGGCGCGGCTCAGGTCGACGCCGCGCAGGTCCATGCGGCTGAGGTCCGCGCCGCTGAGGTCCAGGCCGGACAGGTCGCGCGGTCCGCCGTTGCCGGCGGCGAGGCGTTCCTGCACTTGATCGCGATCCAAGGCCATGGCCGTTGTCCGTGCTGTCGGGTGTGGGCGGCGGGTGGCGGGGTGACGCCAGATTATACCGATTCGGGTTCGCCAGTCCCAACCGATCGATAGAGCACCGTCCCCGTCATCGTCGGGGGCGGCGCGAGGCCGAGGAGGGCCAGGACGGTCGGCGCCACGTCGGACAGCCGGCCGGGCGTCAGCGTCACCGGGTCCGGCGCGTCCAGGCGGAACGCTGGATCGGCGATGACGAACGGCACGGGGTTGAGGGTGTGCGCCGTATGCGGACCGCCGGTGGCGGGGTCGACCATCGTCTCGCAGTTGCCGTGGTCGGCCGTCACCACGGCCGTGCCGCCGGCGGCCGCCGTGGCGTCGAGCACCTCGCCGAGGCAGCGGTCGACCGCCTCGACGGCGCAGATGGCCGCCTCGAGGTCGCCGGTGTGGCCGACCATGTCGGGGTTGGCGTAGTTGACCAGGATGAAGGCATCGCCGCCGCGGCGGATGCGCTCGACGAGGTGCCGCGTCAGCTCGACCGCGCTCATCTCGGGCTGCAGGTCGTAGGTCGGCACCCTGGGCGACGGGGCCATCCAGCGCTCCTCGCCCTCGAACGGCGCCTCGCGGCCCCCGTTGAAAAAGTAGGTGACGTGGGCGTACTTCTCGGTCTCCGCCGTGTGGAACTGGCGCAGGCCGTGCTCGGCGACCACGCGGGCGAGCGGCCACGGGACGTCGCCGGACGGGCTGATCACGGCCGCGCGCTGGCCGGCGCGATACTGGGTCATGGTCGCCACGCCGAGGTCGACGGGCAGGCGGCGCTCGAAGCCGTCGAAGCCCGGCTCGGTCAGCGCCGCCAGGAGCTGGCGCACGCGGTCGGCCCGGAAGTTGAACAGCACCACCCCGTCGCCGTCCGCGACCGTGGCCATCGGCCGGCCGTCGTCCGCGACGATCACCGTCGGCGCGATGAACTCGTCGGTCTCGCCGCGGGCGTACGCCGCCTCGACAGCCGCCACGGCCGAGGCGGCGCGCGAGCCGCGCCCATCGACGAGCGCGGCCCAGGCGCGTGCGGTCCGGTCCCAGCGCTGGTCGCGGTCCATGGCCCAGTAGCGGCCGATCACGGTGGCCACCCGCCCCACGCCCGCCTCGCGCAGCATGGCCTCGGCGGCCTGCACGAACCCCAGGCCGCTGGTCGGCGGGGTGTCGCGGCCATCGGTGAACGCGTGCAGGTACACGCGGGTCAGGCCGGCCGCCCGCGCGCACGCGGCGAGCGCCGCGAGGTGGCGGGTGTGGGCGTGCACGCCGCCGTCGCCGACCAGCCCCATGAGGTGCAGCGCCGAGCCGCGCGCCCGCACGTGCGCGAACACGCCGCCGAGGGCCGGGCTGGCGCACAGCGCGCCGCTCGCGGCGGCCCGGTCGATGCGCAGCAGGTCCTGGTCGATCACGGTGCCGGCGCCGAGCGTGAGGTGCCCGACCTCGCTGTTGCCCATCTGGCCCTCCGGCAGGCCGACGTCGTGACCGCTGGTGCGCAGCGTGGTGTGGTGATAGGCCTGGAGGAGCCCATCGAAGACCGGGGTGTCGGCCAGGGCGATGGCGTTGGTGTCGGACGGCAGGGCCAGGCCCCAGCCGTCGAGGATGACAAGAACGACGGGACGTCGGTTGGCAGGGTTCACGGGCATCGGCCTCGGGAGTGGGGGGCGGGAGCGCCGGGCAGGCTCGTCGGCGCCGGGCGCCGGGCATCCCCCAAGTGGCGCGTCGTACGACGCGGCGCGCCCGACGATTGTACGCGGCGCAGCGTAAGCCTGCCATGAGCCGTCCCTGAGCGGGCGGTGAACGTGGCGCGTGGCGGGTCGACGACGTTCATGCATCCTCCATTCCGGGCGGCCCCGCCAGCGGGAAGCGCGCGACGACCTCGTAGCGCGCGCCGCCCTGCGTCAGGTGGCTGCGGTACAGCCCGATGGCGTCTACGGTCTGGACGTCGGCCGGCGCGCGCGGCGCCGCCGCGAGGATCCGGCCGACGTCCTGGGCCGGGCGCAGGCGGCTGAGCGTCAGGTGGGCCGCGAAGGGCCGCGGCTCGGGCGCAAAGCCCGCCGCCACCGCGGCGCCTTCGACGGCGTTGGCCAGGGCTCGCAGCGCCGTCGCGCCGGCGCCGACGCCGATCCACAGCACCTGGGCGCGTTCGGGCCGCGGGAAGGCCCCCAGGCCGTCGAAGCCCATGTCGAACGCCGGGCCGAGCGCCGCGCGGTGCAAGGCGTCGACGAGGCGTGCGCCGGCCGCGGCGTCCGTCGCGCCCAGAAACCGCAGCGTCAGATGCCAGCTCTCGGGCGCCGTCCGCCGGCCCGGCAGCGGCCGCCCGCCCGTGGCGCGCGCGAGGTGCGCCTGCACGGTGGCCCGCATCGATTCGGCCAGCGGCACGGCGACGAACAGGCGGCCGGAGGCGTCGGCGGCGGGGGGCTTGCTCCCGCCAGACAGATCCGGTGCGTCGGGCATCTTCATGTGGCCGCGAGCGAGCGGTGGATGCCGGGATTGTCGGCCTCTGGCTCACCCCGCAGCGCCTCGCGCCAGACGACGGCGAACTCGCGCAGGATCATGGCCGTGGCCCCCCAGACCTTGTGGCCCCCGAGGTCGAAGAACGGCACCTGGCGCTGCTCACCCCGGATGACCCGGGTCTCGACCCGGCGGACGGCGTCGCCGAGGAACCGGTCGATCGGCACCTCGATCGCCTCGGCGACCTCGATCGGCTGCGGCCGGAAGTCGGGCCGCGCACGCCGCGCCGCGACGACGGGATGCACGAGGAAGTGCGACGGGGGGATGTAGACCGGCGTCAGCACGCCCAGGACGTCGAGGTCCGCCGGCGGAATGGCCAGCTCCTCCCAGGCCTCCCGCAGCGCGGCGTCCGTCGGCGACTCGCCGGGCTCGATGCGGCCGCCCGGGAGCGAGATCTGCCCGGCGTGGTCGCGCAGCGCGGCGCCGCGCACGGTCAGGACGGTGTGGGGTGCGCCATACCACGGGTAGACGAGCAGGAGCGCCCCGCCCTCCCGGCTGCCGCGCGCCCGGGCGGCTTCGGCATCGATGAACGGACGGGCCGACGGCGCGATGTCCATCATGCCATCGGGGCCCGGCAGCGGGCGGACCAGCCGTGCGCGCAACCGGTGGATGCCTTCATCGAAGGCCACGGCCCGGGTGGGTGGCATCGTCGAGAGGGTGTCGGTGACGTCCGGCTGAACGTGGATCCGGTCGTCGCCGTCGGTGGAATCGGGCGCCATCGGGATCGATTATACCCCCGCGCCTCGACGCACAACCGGGGCGCAAGCATCGCTGCTTGCGCCCCGGCGCGTCTTCTCCGGTGCGGGGCGGGATCCCGCCAGCTCGTGGGATCCCGCCGCCGCGGTCGTCGTCAGGTTACGGAGCCATCTCCGGGCCGACCTTGAGCTTCAGGATCGCCTTCTCGAGCGTGCCCGAGTCGCCGCCGACGCCGTCGGT